>NZ_JBIKHV010000029.1:0-27764 GCF_044361985.1 Limnohabitans sp.
CACGCTTGGTCGTCAATCTGGAAACGTCATAATCTGGCTGCGCTGCCTGGGGGAATTTGGGGTGGCCACGGGTGGGGGAATTTGGACTGGCCATCAGGGGACTGACACAGCAGCGCAGGCAAAACGAAAGCGGTGATGCTGGGTGGACTGGCCCACAGCGCGCAGCTCAATCAAAAAACAGGCCGCCCGGCATGACCGCGCTGGTGGAGGCAGCAGACACATATCGAGCGCCGAAGGTTCGCCATTGCCTGCCGCCTTAGCGGAAGCTAATCAAGCCCTTGTGTAGAACGTTATATATGCCAAATAGGCCGCTATTGATACGGGTCTGCCAGTCGTCACAGAATGCCTTGAATTTATCCACCACTTCAACGTCAAGCCACAGGGTGACCTCGGTTGTTGGATTGCCGCCATCGTCAGATTGACTGGCTAAAGCTTCTTCCATTTACCATTTTCGATTTGGACAGTGCCCGCATCCTGGCTGCTTCTTCTGGTGTGTCCTCAATCGCATCCCACACGTCGGCGAATCTTTGGCGATTAGTGTCATTGGGTTTCTGCATGGCGTGGCTTTCAATGGTGAGCTCACGCCGCCATCGCTGGAGCTGGTTGAACGCGCATCGGTTTGGCTTTGAATCGAAGCTGTGCCTGCCACACGTCATAGGCACTTTGTTCTGCCAGCCACACGCGGGCATCACCGCCACGCTCCACGCCCAGCCATGCCTCTATGCGCAGGGCCATATCAGGCGAAATAGCAGCGCGGCCATTCAACATGCGTGACAACGCGACACGCGACACGCCCAACTGTTCGGCAGCTTGGGTCACACCCAGCCCCAATGCAGGCAACACGTCATCACGCAGCGTCAAGCCGGGGTGTGGTGGGTTAAACATACGGGTCATTGCGTACTCCTAGTGGTAATCCATGTAATCAACCAGCACAGCGTCTGTGCCCTCAAAGGTAAATGTCATTCGCCAATTGCCATTGACCGATACGGCCCAATGGCCCTTCAAATCGTCCGACAAAGGATGCAAGCCCCAGCCCGGAACGTTCATATCCCGGTCAGACGTTGCCGCATCTAGTCGCGCCAGCAAACGGCCTAACTTGGAGGCATGGTCAGGCCGGATGCCTGCTTTGGTGCCACGCTCAAAGAACGCTTGCAGCCCCTTATGTCCGAATGACTTAATCATGATCAATTGTATCCCGTAGCGTTACACTTTGCAAATTAACCAGCCAAAACGCGCAGCCCACCCGGTGCGGCTTTGGCATCAAACGCAATCCCCGCCTGCTCCAAAATCCAAGCCTCAATGCGCTCATGGTGCAGGCGCAACAGCTCCAGCGGGCGCTGGGGGCCCCTTTGGGGGTGGCGGCGCTTTCGGTGATGCGGCGGGTGGCAGTTCCAGCCAACCGGGTTCTGCCGGCGGCACCGAGGTGCACAGCTACCTTGATGACAACGCCACCATCTACCAGTACCTGAGCAATCTGGCGGTCTTGCGCACGCTGCTGGCCAACAACCCGGGCTACGGCGCGGGTGCCGACGTGCTCGATGGTGGTGCTGGCTCTGACCAGTTGTTTGGCCTCGGCGGTGCCGACACCTTCAAGTTCGACCTGGCCACGGCCGGCGCCGACGACAAAGACCGTGTCTGGGACCTGACGGCTGCTGACCGGATCGAGCTGAGCAACGGCGCTCGCCTGACAGGTGATGCTCTCAAGGCCGTCGTTAATTCGGCAAGCAAAGTCGATAGCGATGCCGATGGCGCGGTCGACGACCTGCGCCTGTCCCTGAGTCAGGCCAACCAGTCGCTGAGTATCGACTTGGTGAACACCGCCCGCGTCTGGATGGACGCCAGCGGCAACCACCTCAGCACCAACCCGACAGGAGAAAAAACCGTCAATGCCCTGAGCTACAGCTGGAAGGCGCACACCTTGCTCGAGAGCGTGCGGGTGGAGGTGGGGCAGGCCAGTCCGTCGACCGACAAACGTGGTGCTTTGTCGCTGCTGCTTGACGGGCTGACCGATGCGCGCCCCGGCTTGGCGGCGGGTCGCGACGTGAGCACGGCCGAGCTGAAGGCGACGAGCGATGCCGTCAACCTGCAGGACGCCATTGCCATTCTCAAGATGATCGTTGGGCTGAATGTCAACGGCGGCAATCAGACGCTGTCACCCTACCAGGCGCTGGCGGCAGACTTTGACGGCAATGGGGGGGTCGAGCTCAATGACGCCATTGGCGTGCTCAAGCACGTGGTGGGTTTGACCGGTACCGGCACGCCCACACCGACTTGGAAATTTGTCGACGAAGCCAGTGACGCCGTAACCGCGATCACGGGGGTCGGTGGCAACCCCTTGCGCCCAGGTCAGCCACCGGCCATCACGTTGAATTTGACTGGCGACGCTGCCACGCTGCAAGTCAAGCTGGTGGGCTATTTGCGCGGTGATGTGGACGGCAGTTTTGCAGGAGCCACTGGTGCGCTGGATCTGGATGAGGTGCAGCCGGATTACTTTACGGCCTTGGTGCTGGAGCAGCCTGCGCTGAATTTGGCGCAGTTCGGGATTTACAGCCCGGTCTAAAGGGGGGTATCAATTTGGTGGATCTCAAGTCGGCTTACAAAACCAAAGAACGATTCTTTTATTGATATTGTTTATTTGATTTGTGAGTCACTTTGTTTGTGTAGCTGACTTATCCCGTGTTGATCACGGGATCCCCCCTGTTTATCCACAGGCTTATCCCGTGACGCCAACTGCTGGCGGGGCTAACATGGACGTTTGATTTTCCAGTACCCAATGTCTGCTGTTTTCTCCCCCCATTTGAGCGATTTTCCCGCCAACCTGTCGTCTGACAGCCAAATCGCCAAGTTGCGTGTCCCCCCTAACTCGATTGAGGCCGAGTCGAGCGTCTTGGGCGGGCTATTGCTTGACAACGGGGCTTGGGACCGGGTGGGTGATTTGTTGGTGGACTCCGATTTTTATCGACATGAGCACCAGTTGATCTACGCCGCGATGGGGGCCTTGATCAACGCTTCCAAGCCGGCGGATGTGATCACGGTCAGCGAGTATTTGCAAAACCAGGGCAAGACCGCAGAGATGGGCGGCTTGGGTTACCTCAATTCCTTGGCCCAATATGTGCCCAGTGCCAGCAATATCCGCCGATATGCGGAAATTGTTCGAGAGCGGTCCATCTTGCGCAAACTGGTTTCTGCCAGTGATGAGATCGCTACGAATGCATTCAATCCGCAGGGCAAGGCGATTGACCGCATACTGGACGAGGCAGAGCAAAAGATTTTCAACATCGGCGAAGAAGGCTCCCGCATGAAGCAGGGCTTTCAGTCGATGGACACGCTTGTCGTTGAACTGCTCGACCGTGTTCAGGAAATGGCGAACAACCCCAACGACATCACAGGGGTGCCCACAGGTTTTTACGACCTTGACCGCATGACTTCTGGCCTGCAGCCGGGTGATCTGGTGGTTTTGGCGGCCCGACCCTCTATGGGGAAAACCGCTTTTGCCATCAATATTGCTGAGCACGTGGCCTTGAATGAAGGTTTGCCTGTGGCGGTGTTTTCCATGGAAATGGGGGCATCTCAGCTCGCAGTGCGTGTGGTTGGCTCGATCGGGCGAATTGATCAGGGGCACTTGAGGACCGGCAAGCTCAGCGATGACGAATGGCCAAGATTGACCGAGGCCATCGAAAAGCTGCGCACGGTGTCTTTGCACATCGATGAAACACCGGGCCTGACACCTTCAGAGTTGCGTGCCAACGCCAGGCGCCTGGCTCGGCAGTGCGGCAAGCTGGGCTTGATCGTGGTGGACTATTTGCAGCTCATGAGCGGCTCAGGCGGTTCAGGTGGTGACAACAGGGCCACGGAATTGGGCGAGATTTCACGTGGACTGAAAATGCTGGCCAAAGAACTGCAATGTCCGGTGATTGCGCTGTCTCAGCTGAACCGAAGCGTTGAACAGCGGACCGACAAGCGCCCCATGATGAGTGATTTGCGTGAGTCTGGCGCCATTGAGCAAGACGCCGACATCATCATGTTCATTTACCGCGATGACTATTACAACAAGGATTCCAAAGATCCCGGTGTGGCAGAAATCATCATCGGCAAGCAGCGCAATGGCCCAACCGGAACGACCCGTTTGACCTTCCTGAAGAACCTGACACGTTTCGAAAGCCTGGCTTCGGGTCTGAGTGACGACTACTGAGACCCGAAGGGTTTTGTGCTGTTGCGATCAGAGGGCGTCGCTGGCAAAGTCGGCCAGCCTGGAGCGCTCTCCTCGCGCCAGGGTGATGTGACCCCCGTGGGCCCAGCCCTTGAAGCGGTCGACAGCATAGGTCAGACCTGAGGAGCCTTCAGTCAGATAAGGCGTGTCAATCTGGGCCAGATTCCCCATGCAGATGATCTTCGTGCCGGGGCCTGCCCGTGTGATCAGGGTTTTCATTTGCTTGGGCGTCAAGTTTTGCGCTTCATCGATGATGACGTACTTGTTCATGAAGGTGCGACCGCGCATGAAGTTCATGCTCTTGATCTTGATGCGGCTTTTGATCAACTCGTTGGTCGCAGCCCGACCCCATTCACCAGAATTGCCCCCATCGCCCTTGGCCAAAAACTCCAGGTTGTCGTCGAGTGCGCCCATCCAGGGACCCATTTTTTCTTCTTCGGTACCCGGTAAAAACCCGATGTCTTCACCCACGCTCACAGTAGCCCGGGTCATGATGATTTCGGTGTAACGCCGGTCATCGAGGACTTGCGTCAAACCCGCAGCCAGTGCCATCAAGGTCTTGCCCGATCCCGCTGTTCCAGCCAAAGTCACAAAGTCGATGTCCGGATCGGTCAGCAAATTCATCGCAAAATTTTGTTCCCGATTGCGCGTCGTGACGCCCCAAATGGCATTTTTTTGGTGGTTGAAGTCTTTAAGTGTGCGCAGCACGGCAGTTTTTCCGCGAATCTCGGTCACCCGCGCGTACAGACTGGGCTCGCCCGGTGCCTCGAAATAAACGAACTGGTTCATGAAGAGGCTGGGCACGATCGGGCCGGAGATCCGGTAAAAAGTGTGCGTGCCTTGTTGCCAACTTTCGACGGTCTTGCCATTCCTGATCCAGAAATCGGGTGGCAAGGCCAACGAACCGGGGTAAAGCAGGTCACCATCTTCAAGGGTTTTGTCGTTTTGATAGTCCTCAGCGTGCAGGCCCAAAGCACGTGCCTTGACCCGCATGTTGATGTCCTTGGACACCAGAACAACTTCACGTGGCGCATGCATTTGGCCCAGTGCCTTGACAACGCCCAGGATCTGGTTGTCCGCCTTGCCTTGCGGCAGGGCCAATGGCAGGCTCAGGTCGAGCGCCTGGGTCTGGAAAAAGAGTTGCCCCATGGCGTCGGTGTGGCCTGTTGCTGCCAATGGCGAGCCTTGACCCAAGTCGGCACCTTGTGCAGATGCCAAAGCGTCCAGCGAACGGCTGGCTTGTCGGGCATTGCGCGCTACCTCGGTCATGCCTTTCTTGTGACCATCCAGTTCTTCCAGAACGATCATCGGCAAGAAAACATCGTGCTCTTCAAAGCGGAAAAGGCTCATGGGGTCGTGCATGAGCACATTGGTATCGAGCACGAAGAGTTTGCTCGGTCCCGTCCTGCGTTTGGACCGACCCGCGGGGACTGCAGCCAGTTTGGTGGGCATAGGCTCACGCACTGAAGGGGCAGTCACAGCCGAAGCAACCACCGGATCAATACCTGATGGCTGGGCCTTGCGGGGACGTGTGGCACGTTTGGACTCTGCGGCAACCGCTGGCTCGGCCGCTTGTGTGAATTTCTTGGTCTCTATCTGTACCAGCGCCGTTGGGCTTTCAATCTCCGTCGACATTTCCTCGAATGCTTTGTGGGTCAAGCGGCTGGCGCGTTGTGTGGGTGCAGGTGGCAGTGGCATGAGCGAAGGGCCTCTTGAGGGTGAAAAATTCTGGCGCAGAAAAATAAAAAGCCGCCTGGAGGCCAAGGCGGCTTTTATTACAGGAAGAGAAGGGGCTGAATTTCAGCGGCATGAATTCATTATGCACGAGCCAAAAGACAAAACTTCCTGTTTTGGATCAAGCGACTGAGGCTGCTTTTTTCAAATCTTTCACAGCCTTGAGAACTTCTTCCACGTGACCTGGTACCTTGAGTCCGCGCCACTCTTGTTTGAGGGTGCCGTCAGAACCTATAAGGAAGGTGCTGCGCTCGATGCCTTTGACCTTTTTGCCGTACATGATTTTGTTTTTGACAACACCAAACATGTGGCACATTTTTTCTTCGGTGTCTGCAATCAGCTCGAATTGCAGTTCAAGTTTGGCTTTGAAATCATCATGGGATTTCATGTTGTCACGGGAAACACCCAAGACCAGTGCACCGGCTTTGACGAAATCCTTGTACTTGTCGCGAAATTGCATGGCCTCGGTGGTGCAGCCGGGCGTGTTGTCTTTGGGGTAGAAAAACAAGACCACGGGTTGACCGACGTGGGAGATATTAGAAACTTTCAGGCCGCTCGTGGCGTTCGCTTCGAATTCTGGGAGGGGTTTGTTAAGAACGATCGCCATAAAACTTTGATCTCGCTTGACAGGTTGAGCGCGTGCCGCCTCGAAGGCGCCAGGTGCGCTAAAGGCCCGGGGGCCTTGGCAACCGATGATTTTACTCTGAATGAGACACTTGAATACGAACAGGTCCCAGAAACAAGAACAAGGCTGAAATGCATGCTTTAGGGTTCTAGTAGCAAAGCGGCCACGACTTTTCTACCTTCGCTGGCCAAAATGTTGTAAGTGCGGCAGGCTGCGGCTGTGTCCATGGTTTCAAGACCAATGCCCAGTTCAACCAGTGATCTCAGCCATGCAGGCTGAGGAAAACGCAAGCGCTGGCCACTGCCAAAGATGACCAATTCGGCACCGCTTTTTGACAATATTTCGAAATCGGTTGCTTCCAACTCCGCAAATCGGGCAACTTCCCATTTGGCAGGGGTTGCGCCAGGCAAGCTGCTGACGGTCAAAGAATGGAAAAATTTTTGACCATTCACCTCGATCCATCCTTGGCCATAAGCATTGATGGAGAGGCCGCTGGATTTGTCAGGTTGAAGTTTCATGGCTTGATCTGAAATGGCTGGGAGGCATCGGTTCAACATTAGAGGCTGTGCTCTTGTGGTGGGTGCCAAAACGTTCTCGAAATGTGGTCAAATTATAGGTTTTCTCCCTCGCAACCGCCTTTGGAGGCACTTTGAAGCCCATTCAAAAATCTGCCAAGCTCGCCAATGTTTGTTATGACATTCGTGGCCCCATCATGGACCGCGCCCGTCAGATGGAAGAGGACGGTCAAAAGATCATCAAATTGAACATCGGAAACCTGGCCGTTTTCGGCTTTGATGCGCCTGAAGAGATTCAGCAAGACATGATCCGCAACCTGCCCAATTCAGCTGGTTACTCTGACAGCAAAGGCATTTTCGCGGCGCGCAAAGCCGTGATGCACGAAACTCAAAAGCAAGGCATTCTGGGCGTCACGCTGGACGATATCTATCTTGGAAACGGTGCCAGCGAATTGATTGTCATGGCCACCAATGGCCTGCTGGACAACGGCGATGAGGTGCTTTTGCCAGCGCCTGATTACCCGCTGTGGACTGCTGCGGCAAGCTTGTCGGGCGGCACGCCCGTGCATTACAAGTGTGAAGAATCAAATGGCTGGATGCCCGATTTGGCCGACATACGGGCGAAAGTCACGCCACGGACCAAGGGCATCGTGGTGATCAACCCCAACAACCCCACGGGGGCCTTGTACAGCGACGATTTACTCAAAGGCATCGTGTCCATTGCGCGCGAGCATGGCTTGGTGATATTCGCCGACGAGGTCTACGACAAGGTTCTGTACGACGGCGTCAAACACACGCCCATGGCCAGTCTTTCCCAGGATGTGCTGACCCTGACATTCAATTCGCTGTCCAAGAGCTACCGTTCTTGCGGCTACCGGGCTGGTTGGATGATCATTTCGGGAGATAAGAAAAATGCCCGCGATTACATCGAGGGCCTGAATATGCTCTCCAACATGCGCTTGTGTGCCAACGTGCCTGGCCAGTGGGCCATTCAGACCGCTTTGGGCGGACACCAGAGCATCAACGAGTTGGTGGGTGAGGGCGGTCGACTGCGCAAGCAGCGCGATTTGGCCTATGACCTGATCACCGCCATCCCCGGCGTGACGTGTGTCAAGCCGCATGCGGCCTTGTACATGTTCCCCAAATTGGATTCCCAGATGTATCCGGTCAAAGATGACCAGGATTTCTTCTTGCAATTGCTGGAGGAAACCAAGGTCATGCTGGTCCAGGGTACGGGATTCAATTGGCCCGACACCGATCATTTCCGGATCGTATTTTTGCCCCATGAAGACGACTTGCGTGAAGCGATTGCCCGCATGGCGCGTTTTCTTGAAGGTGCCCGCAAACGTTTTGGCACCGAGGCTTTGGCGGCCTGAATTGAAGAATTGATGCCCGAATCTTTTGGGTGTATTGCAGTAAAGAAGTTAAAAAATGAAACCGATCAAAGTGGGCCTGTTGGGCATTGGCACAGTGGGCAGCGGCACTTTCAACGTGCTCAAGCGCAACCAGGAAGAAATCCAGCGCCGCGCTGGACGCGGCATTGAAATTGCCATGGTGGCCGACCTTGATGTGGCGCGTGCCAAAGAAGTGGTGGGGGAGGGCGTGCAGGTGGTGGCCGACGCGCGCGCCGTGATTTCCAACCCCGAGATCGACATCGTCATTGAACTGATCGGGGGTTATGGCATTGCCAAGGCGCTGGTGCTTGAAGCCATTGCTGCCGGCAAACACGTGGTCACTGCCAACAAGGCCTTGCTGGCGGTGCATGGCACAGAAATTTTTGCAGCGGCGCAGGCCAAAGGCGTGATGGTGGCTTTTGAGGCTGCCGTGGCCGGCGGCATACCGATCATCAAGGCACTGCGTGAAGGACTGACCGCCAACAGCATTCAGTGGGTGGCAGGCATCATCAACGGCACCACCAACTTCATCTTGTCCGAGATGCGTGACAAAGGCCTGGATTTTGGGGTGGTGCTCAAAGAAGCACAGCGCCTGGGTTATGCCGAAGCCGACCCGACTTTTGACATCGAGGGTGTGGATGCTGCCCACAAGGTCACCCTGATGAGTGCCATTGCTTTTGGCATTCCGGTTCAGTTTGACAAGGCCTATGTAGAAGGCATCACGAAACTGGGCGCTGCCGACATCAAATACGCCGAGCAACTTGGCTACCGCATCAAACTGTTGGGCATCACCAAGCGCACAGCTCAAGGCATTGAGCTGCGGGTTCACCCGAGCTTGGTGCCCACCCAGCGCCTGATTGCCAATGTGGAAGGGGCCATGAACGCCGTGATGGTGCAAGGCGATGCCGTCGGCACCACCTTGTATTACGGCAAAGGTGCGGGCGCTGAGCCAACCGCCAGTGCGGTGATTGCCGATTTGGTGGACATTACCCGTTTGCACACTGCAGATCCGCTCAACCGGGTGCCGCATTTGGCATTCCAGCCGGGGGCCATGAGCAATTTGTCGGTGCTGCCCATGTCCGAAGTGGTGACCAGTTATTACCTGCGTTTGCGCGTGGCCGATCAAGCAGGTGTTTTGGCCAAGTTGACCGGCTTGCTCGCACAAGCGGACATCAGCATTGATGCCGTGTTACAGCGAGAGGCTGACCAGGTGAGCCTGGCAGGTGAAAACCAGACCGATGTGATCATCTTGACCCACGACACCCGTGAAGGCACCTTGAACGATGTCTTGGCCCAAATGCAGGCACTGCCGACTGTGATGGCCCCGATCGTGCGTATTCGCAAGGAAGATTTGAACTGATGCGTTACCTCTCGACCCGTGGTCACGCCGACCGCAAACAATTTTGCGAAATTTTGCTGGAAGGTCTGGCACCTGACGGCGGCCTCTATCTGCCTGAAAGCTATCCGCAGCTTGACGGGGCGGGTCTGACGCGCTTGCGCGAGGCTTGGCAAAGCCAAGGTTATGCGGCCTTGGCGTTCGAGATTTTGTCTTTGTACGTTGACGACATTCCGCGCGAAGACCTGCAGGCCCTGTGCCGCAAGACCTACACGCCAGAAGTGTTCGGCACCCCAGAAATTGTGCCACTCAAACCATTGCGCGCAACAGGCCAAAGCCGGCCTGACATGTATCTTGAAGCCTTGTCCAACGGACCCACATTGGCGTTCAAGGACATGGCCATGCAGTTGCTGGGCAACTTGTTTGAATACGAGTTGGCACGGCGCGGCGAAGCACTGAATATTTTGGGCGCGACATCGGGCGATACAGGCAGCGCTGCCGAATATGCCATGCGTGGCAAAAAGGGCGTGAAGGTGTTCATGACCAGCCCAAATGGCCGCATGAGTCCTTTTCAGCAAGCCCAGATGTTCAGCCTGCTGGACGAAAACATTTACAACATCGCCATCGATGGCGTGTTTGATGATTGCCAGGACATCGTCAAAGCCGTGTCAAACGATTTGCCGTTCAAGCGTCGCTACAAAATTGGCACGGTCAATTCGATCAACTGGGCCCGCTTGCTGGCCCAGGTTGTTTACTACTTCGCCGGGTACTTCCAGGCGACACAAAACAACGACCAGAAAGCCAGCTTTACTGTGCCCAGTGGTAATTTCGGCAATGTGTGTGCAGGCCATGTGGCCCGCATGATGGGCTTGCCGATCAACCGCTTGGTGGTCGCCACCAACGAAAACGATGTACTCGACGAGTTCTTTCATACGGGCATTTACCGTGTACGCGGCACCAGCGATACCCACGAGACATCCAGCCCTTCCATGGACATTTCAAAAGCCAGCAACTTTGAGCGTTTTGTTTTTGACTTGCTGGACCGCGATGCAACTCAAACCAAGGCCATCTTTGGTGAAGGCTTGAGCCGCGATGGATGCTTCGATTTGTCAGGCGATCCCCGATTTGCCAGGGCCGCAGCGGTTTACGGTTTTGAAAGTGGCCACAGCACCCACAACGACCGGCTGAAGACGATTCAGCAGGTGTTTTCAAGCTACGGCATGATGATCGATCCCCACACTGCAGATGGTGTGAAAGTGGCCCAGGAACACTTGAATGCACAAGTCCCCATGATCGTTCTTGAGACTGCACTGCCCATCAAGTTCGCCTCCACAATTGTTGAGGCCTTGGGCTGCCAGCCTGATCGGCCCGCCCGTTTCGAAGGCATCGAGTCATTGCCCAAGCGCGTGCAGGTCATGCCAGCGGATGTGGAACTGATCAAGGCCTTTATTACCCAACACTGTCAGTGAACTAGATGACCTCTCCTCGCGCCCCGTTGATGTCGCTCGATGACGCTTTAAAAACGTTGTTGGCCCATATCAAACCATTAACGAGCGTGGCCTCAGTGGCCACCCTGGATGCCGATGGCCGCATCTTGGCGCAAGACCTGGTATCTGCATTGCAAGTTCCCGCCTTTGACAATTCCGCCATGGATGGATACGCGGTCCGTAGCGCCGATTTGACCCAGGCCGGCATCGAGTTGTCCGTCACACAGCGCATTGCCGCGGGTCACTTCGGTACCCCCCTGTTGCCAGGCCAAGCCGCCCGTATTTTCACGGGAGCACCCGTTCCAGCTGGCGCAGATGCCATCGTGGCGCAAGAGCAAACGGAACTTGTTACCCCAGACCAGCCATCACGGGTTCGTTTTTTAACTCAGGCTGAACCGGGCCAGTGGCTACGCCGCAGAGGCGAAGACATCCAACTGGGTGATAGCGTCTTGCAGCGCGGACAAAAACTTGGACCTGCAGAGCTGGGCTTGGCGGCCAGTCTGGGCTTGGCGCATCTCCAGGTCATGTCACGGCCCAAGGTGGCGTTGTTTTCAACCGGTGATGAACTGGTCATGCCTGGGGATGTCGCACCTGCTGACATGCCGCCGGGTGCCATCTACAACTCCAATCGGTTTTTTTTGCGGGCATTGTTGCATCGGCTTGGCTGTGAGGTCAGCGATTTGGGCATCGTGCCTGACCGCCGAGAAGCCACAGTGGCCGCCCTTAAAACAGCGGCAGACCACCACGACCTGATTGTTACCAGTGGTGGCGTGTCGGTGGGTGAAGAAGACCACGTGAAGCCTGCTGTTCAGTCCTTGGGGGCGCTGGCACTTTGGCAGATTGCCATGAAGCCCGGCAAGCCCTTTGCCTATGGGCATGTTCGGCGTGAGACTTCACCAGGTGTGGCGCATTTTGTCGGCCTGCCTGGCAATCCCGTGTCCAGTTTTATGACCTTTTTGCTGTTGGTCAAACCCTTGGTCATGGCTTTGCAAGGCGCTGAGCAAAATGCCCCGGTCTGCTCGAAATTACCAGCGCACTTTGATTGGCCAAAAGCCGACAAACGGCGAGAATTCTTGCGTGTTCGCCGCAATGTGCAAGGGGGTCTGGATCTCTTTTCCAACCAAAGCTCCGGGGTCTTGACCTCGATGGTGTGGGGCGATGGCGTGGTGGATAACCCCGGTGGCCAGACGGTTGCCCATGGCGACATGGTCAGCTTCTGGCCATTTTCGGAGAGCTTGTCATGAAGATCCAGGTGCGTTACTTTGCTTCTTTGCGCGAGAGCATCGGGGTGGGTTTAGAGGCTTTCGAAACGCTTGGCCCGGACGTTGCCAACTTGCGCCTGCAATTGATTGCACGTGGCGGGGCGCATGCCGAGTGCCTGGCGCTTGGCCGCCCGGTGCGGGTTGCCGTCAATCAAGTCATGGCTGACGATGCCACCCTTTTGTCGGGTGATTGCGAAGTGGCCTTTTTCCCGCCCGTCACAGGAGGTTGAAGCCATGCTGCCCCGCGTCACCATTCAAAGCGAAGACTTCGATGTGTCCCAAGAGTTGACTGCCTTGAGGGGGCAAGATGCCCGCGTTGGCGCTGTGTGCAGTTTTGTGGGGACGGTGCGCGATACCCGTGCATTGACTGGTGAGGCGCTGGATGAAGTGAAGGCTATGGAGCTGGAACATTACCCAGGCATGACAGAAAAATCGATCGAAGCCATGATCGATGCAGCGCACCAGCGCTTTGATTTTTATAACGCTCGTGTGGTGCATCGTGTAGGCCGCTTGCTGCCCGCTGATCAGATTGTTTTTGTGGCAGTCACTTCGGCGCACCGTGGAGAAAGCTTCAAAGCGTGCGAATTTTTGATGGATTACTTGAAAACCCAAGCGCCATTCTGGAAAAAAGAACAGACCCCTCGCGGTGCACATTGGGTAGATGCCCGTGTGTCAGACGATGCGGCATTGGCCAGATGGGGAATTGCCGTCAACAATGCATGAGCCTTTTCTAGGGCTCAGTGCTTGTAGTTTTGCGGGTCCGTGTGTGTGCCGCGTTCGTCATCTGCACGCAGATGAGTGCTTGGAGCCAATAAATTCCACTCAGCTTTCGCCACGGATTGCTGAATTAAATGGATCATGCCGTGAACCAGCGGTGCTTGTAAGTTCAGCTGGCAAGACTGGATGGCCTCGCCTATTTTTTTCTGAAAAATGATTTGTAGACTGCCGTTTGGCTGCACGCTCAGCTGCGCGTCGGTGACCAACAAGGGTTCGTCACCCAAAGGCAATTGTTGGGCTTGTGCATCGTAGGGTGTGGAAAAGTCTGCAGTTTGTAAAAAAGCATCGCGTTTGAGTTCCGTCAAAATTTGCTGCGATGAGTCACCAATGGCGGCCATGCCGGGTTGAGCGGCCTCCAGACGGACAACTGACGCTTGCATCGCAGGCAACAGTCGGATGGCCATCCGACGTGTCAGCCAGAAACGAAATTACTGACCATCTTGGGTATTGAGTCGAATCAACAAGCGATCTTGACGCTCCTCATGGCTGACGGAAAGCTGGTGAATGTTCATACCTTGATTTTAGGCAATATGACATCGCCCTCCAAGTCTTGAAAATGGGTAATGCCCCCCAAAATGATGGCCACTGGAGAATTTTCATGCGCCTTGACAAATTAACGACCAAATTCCACGAAGCCTTGTCTGATGCCCAGTCTCTGGCGCTGGGCCGTGACCATGCCTACATTGAGCCCGCACACGTTTTGGTGGCGATGCTCAAGCAAGAAGAGGGGCCCAAAGCCTTGTTGTTGCGTGCGGGCGTGCAGGTGCAGGGATTGGCCATGGCCGCCGAAGCTGCTGTGGGCCGCTTACCGCAGGTCACAGGTCAAGACCAGGTTCAGGTCGGGCCTGAACTGGCCAAGGTGCTTCAGGCGTGTGAAAAAGAAGCCATGAAGCGGGGCGACGCTTTCATCGCCAGCGAACTGTTTTTACTGGCCATCGCTGACAACAAGGGCGACATCGGGCGCTTGGCGAAAGAGCATGGGCTCAGTCGCAAGAGTCTTGAAACGGCGATTGATGCCGTGCGCGGTGGGCAAACTGTGGGCAATGCCGAAGCAGAGGGCCAGCGCGAAGCCCTGAAAAAATACTGTATCGATCTGACTGAGCGGGCTCGCATGGGCAAGCTCGATCCGGTCATTGGTCGCGATGACGAAATACGCCGTGCGATTCAGGTTTTGCAGCGCCGTACCAAAAATAATCCGGTATTGATTGGTGAGCCCGGTGTTGGCAAAACCGCAATCGTTGAGGGGCTTGCTCAGCGCATCGTGGCAGGTGAGGTGCCTGATTCACTCAAGGGTAAACGGGTTTTGTCGCTCGATATGGCCGCCTTGCTGGCGGGCGCCAAGTTCCGCGGCGAGTTTGAAGAGCGGCTGAAAACCGTGTTGAGCGAATTGGCCAAAGACGAAGGCCAAACCATCGTTTTCATTGACGAATTGCACACCATGGTCGGGGCAGGCAAGGCGGAGGGGGCCATGGATGCCGGCAACATGCTCAAGCCCGCATTGGCCAGGGGGGAGCTGCATTGCGTAGGTGCCACGACGCTGGCTGAATACCGCAAGTACATCGAAAAAGATGCCGCCTTGGAGCGGCGGTTTCAGAAAATTCTGGTCAATGAACCCTCCGTCGAAGCCACCATCGCCATCTTGCGTGGTTTGCAAGAAAAATACGAAATTCACCATGGCGTGGACATCACGGATCCTGCGATTGTTGCGGCGGCTGAATTGAGTCACCGCTACATCACCGACCGATTCCTGCCCGACAAGGCGATTGACCTGATCGATGAAGCTGCCGCCAAGATCAAGATTGAAATCGACTCCAAACCCGAGGTGATGGACAAGCTTGATCGCCGATTGATCCAGTTGCAGATTGAGCGTGAAGCGGTGCGCAAAGAACACGATGAAGCTTCGCAAAAACGGTTTGCTTTGATTGAGGAAGAGATTGTCAAACTCAAAAAAGAAGCGGCCGATCTGGAAGAGATCTGGCATGCCGAAAAAGCTCAGGCACAAGGCGGACAGCAAGTGCGGGAGCAAATTGACCAGCTGCGCCAACAAATTGAAGAGCTGACTCGCAAGGGTGACTTCAACAAAGTGGCCGAACTGCAATATGGCAAGTTGCCCGCGCTAGAAAAAACCTTGAAAGAGGTTCAGGCCAAAGAAGCGCTGCCGGGTGAAAAACCCGTTCACCGATTGCTGCGTACCCAGGTGGGCGCTGAAGAGATTGCTGAAGTCGTGTCCCGTGCCACTGGAATACCCGTCTCTAAAATGATGCAGGGTGAGCGTGAAAAACTGCTTCAAATGGAAGACAAACTGCATCAACGTGTGGTGGGGCAGGACGAAGCCATTTCGGCGGTGGCCAATGCCATCCGTCGTTCGCGTTCAGGCTTGTCAGATCCCAACCGCCCAACCGGCTCCTTCCTGTTCTTAGGCCCTACGGGTGTGGGCAAAACCGAGCTGTGCAAAGCCCTCGCTGGGTTCTTGTTTGACAGCGAGGACCATTTGATTCGCGTCGACATGAGCGAGTTCATGGAAAAGCATTCGGTGGCGCGGTTGATTGGTGCGCCCCCAGGCTATGTGGGCTACGAAGAGGGCGGCCATCTCACGGAAGCTGTGCGTCGCAAACCCTACAGCGTATTGTTGCTGGACGAAGTCGAAAAAGCCCATCCCGATGTTTTCAACGTCTTGTTGCAGGTGCTGGACGATGGTCGTTTGACCGATGGCCAGGGCCGCACGGTGGACTTCAAAAATACGGTCATTGTGATGACCTCCAACTTGGGCTCAAGGCTGATTCAGTCGATGGTGGGGCAACCGGCAGAAGACATTAAGGATGCCGTTTGGGATGAGCTCAAGGCCCATTTCCGGCCAGAATTTTTGAACCGAATTGACGAGACGGTCGTTTTCCATGGCTTGGATGCCGATCACATCGCATCGATTGCATCGATCCAATTGCAGGTGCTTAAAGATCGGTTGCTGCGCATGGACTTGAACCTTGAAGTGACTGCGGGAGCGCTTTCTGAGTTGGCCAAAGTGGGCTTTGACCCGATTTTTGGTGCCAGACCTCTGAAAAGGGCGATCCAGCAACGACTGGAGAACCCCCTGTCTCGCCTGTTGCTGGAAGGACGTTTCCCCCCCAAGTGCCAAATCCAGGTGTCTGTCGACCCTGTGCGACATCCTGGGCAGTTTGATTTCAAAGTGGTTGAAGCGCACGACTGAGCACTGTCGGTGCCCGCTGGAAGGTCGGTAAACGCGTGACACACAAACTGCAGAAGGCTTGTGCACAATGTGTCCATGACGACAAAAATTGCGGGCCACTTGCTGGTTGAATGCCTCCTTGCCCAAGGCGTAACTCATGCATTTGGTGTGCCCGGAGAAAGCTATCTGGCTGTGCTGGACGGATTTCATGTGCACCGTGAAGCCATTCGTTTTGTGACTTGCAGGCAAGAAGGCGGCGCAGCTTTCATGGCCGAAGCCCAAGGCAAGCTCACTGGACGACCTGGGATTTGCTTCGTCACCCGAGGTCCTGGCGCCACCAATGCATCAATTGGTGTGCACACCGCGTTTCAGGATTCAACCCCCATGGTCCTTTTTGTGGGTGATGTGGCCAGTGACACACGCGACCGAGAAGCCTTTCAGGAAATGGATTACACCCATTTTTTTGGGCCTTCGACAAAAGGCATGGCCAAACGGGTTGAGCGGGTAGATGATCCCGAGCGCTTGCCCGAGTACATTGCGCGCGCATTTGCGACAGCCATGAATGGCCGCCCTGGCCCTGTGGTGCTGGTCTTGCCCGAGGACATGTTGACCCAAGCCATCCATACCGCCCAAGCCTTGGCTCGCGTGGAGCCCGTGCAAGCCTGGAGCGATCCGGGGGCGCTGCGTCATTTGCGAGAGTTGTTGCTGGCGGCCCAAAAACCCTTGGTTATTTGTGGAGGTGGGGGGTGGACGCTGCAATCTGCGCAGGCGCTGCAGCGCTTTGCTGAAAACTGGCAGTTGCCCGTTGCCAATGCTTTTCGGTTTCAAGACACCTTTGACAACCACCATCCCCAATACGCGGGTGATGTGGGCATTGGTATCAGCCCGGCTTTGGCCAAGAGTGTGCGTGAGTCAGATCTGATTTTGGCCATTGGCCCACGGCTCGGGGAAATGACGACCGGTGGCTACACCCTGCTGCAGGCGCCCAAAACCTTACAAAAACTGGTGCATATTCACGGCAGCGCAGAAGAGTTGAACCGCGTTTACCAAGCAGACTTGGCCATTCTGTCCACCATGAACGCCGCGGCACGCAGCCTGGAAGTTTTGACGGCGCCACCGACGTTGCCTTGGATTGAGTGGACACGAACAGTACATGGCAGCTATTTAGACAACCTGAAGCCACAAACCTTGCCGGGTGATGTGGATATGCCAGAGATTGTGGCCATGCTTCAAAAGCATTTGCCCGAGGATGCCGTGGTCACGAATGGGGCTGGTAACTTTGCAAGCTGGATGCATCGCTTCTTCAGACACCATGGCTTGGTCAAAGGTCATAAGACCCAGTTGGCCCCGACCGTGGGGGCCATGGGGTATGGTGTTCCCGCAGGCATCGCCGCGAATATTTTGACGGGACGTACGGCCTTTACCATTGCGGGCGATGGTGATTTTTTAATGAACGGTCAAGAACTGGCCACTGCTGTGCAGCACGGCGGTAAAAGCATCATTTTGGTTTTGAACAATGGTATGTTTGGCACGATTCGAATGCACCAAGAGCGCGAATATCCAACCCATGTGACGGGGTCGAAACTTCACAATCCTGATTTTGTGGCCTTGGCTCAAGCCTATGGTTATGCAGGTGTTCGAATCCACAAGACTGCGCAATTCGAAGCGTGCCTGCTGGCTGCTTTGGCTCGATCCGAGGGCACTTTGATTGAAGTGGTGCTTGATCCTGAAGTCATCACCACCCGTGGGACATTGCAGGCCATCACAGAGGCTGCGCTGACCCAACAAAAAGCTTGAGGTCTGCCGAGGCTTTGAGGCGTATGACCGTTCGAACAAAGACATGAAAAAACCCGCCGAAGCGGGTTTTTTTTAAACGGTCAGCGGTTGAATTACTTCAGGTGCTTGCCGATCAAGCCAGCCATTTCGAACATGGTGACTTGCGCCTTGCCAAAAACAGCCTTGAGTTTGTCGTCAGCATTGATAGCACGACGATTCACGCTGTCTTGCAGATTGTGCTTTTTGATGTAAACCCACATCTTGCTGACCACTTCGGTGCGTGGCAGTGGGGTTGCGCCCACAACAGCGGCCAATGCGGCACTGGGTGTCAGGGCCTTCATAAAGGCTGGGTTGGGGGTACGCTTTTTAGCAGGTGCAGCCTTTTTGGCGGGCACCTTTGCCGCTACTTTTTTAGCGGGTGCTGCAGCTTTTTTAGCAGGAGCAGCTTTTTTGGCCGGAGCTGCTTTTTTAGCGGGAGCAGCTTTTGTTGCCGGGGTTTTTTTCGCAGTTGCCATGGTGGAATTCCTTTGATCGGAAGTTGGTACGTCGCTGAGTAACAGTTTGTTTTCAGCCATGTGCATGCTACTGGAGAAACGGGCACTTACCAAGCCCATTTATCAATTTTCTTTAGGGGTTGTTGCTGATTTGCAGGCTTCCAAGTCCCTTTTTTTATCGGCCAGTCTTTTTCAGTGCGCTATCAAGGCCTTGCCGCTGTGACGCAAGTCAGCGAATTCCAGCCAATATGCGCTGTTTCTCGTGGCTCAAAAGGCACCGCGCTGTGTGCTGTTGTTGATCAATGGCTAAGGTTTTTTTCTACCAGCCCTTGGCGCCGAGGTGCCCCTGACTTTCAATGTGCGGTGTTGAATGCACCAGACAAGAAGCGCTTTTTTGCAAAAAATTATTGCTTGCAAATTTTGATCGACAAATTTCATTGCCCCTCTGTCTAGATTTACGCATGGGTCACATCGTATTTCATGGGCCGTCATCATTTTTCATGATTTGAAAATTTTAAATGCTGCAGTGCCGCAATTTTTCTCAATATGGAAAAATTAAAATCATATTGTAAAAAAGACTTCACAAGTAATTGATTTTAAACAAATAAAAAAACGTCTTGTATAAGACATAAGAATTGAAATCAGTCTTGTATAAGAGTTAAGATGGCGTCAACGACAAAGCAGAATTCGCTGCCCACATCGCCCGATTTCAACTTGACTTCAGGAGTCCGAACATGCCCGCCAATCTCACTCAACAACTGAGCCGTGAACAACAAATCGCCGCCCTCGATAAAGACTGGGCAACGAATCCACGCTGGAAAGGCGTCAAGCGCGGATACACCGCAGCTGACGTGGTGCGCCTTCGCGGCAGCATGCCCATTGAGCACACCTTGGCCAAGCGCGGTGCGGAAAAACTTTGGGAGAAGATCAATGGCGGCGCCAAAAAAGGCTATGTCAATGCATTCGGTGCCATCAGCGCAGGGCAAGCCATGCAACAAGCCAAAGCCGGGCTGGAGGCGGTGTACCTTTCGGGCTGGCAAGTTGCCGCGGACGGTAACACTTCTGAAACCATGTACCCCGATCAATCGCTTTACGCCTATGACTCGGTTCCGACCATGGTTCGCCGCATCAACAACACCTTCAAGCGCGCTGATGAAATTCAGTGGGGCCGCGGCGTCGAGCCAGGCAGCAAGGAGTTCATCGACTACTTTCTGCCCATCGTGGCCGATGCAGAAGCGGGCTTTGGTGGTGTGTTGAATGCCTTTGAGTTGATGAAGAACATGATCGCATCGGGTGCTGCAGGTGTTCACTTCGAAGACCAATTGGCTGCTGTTAAGAAATGCGGCCACATGGGTGGCAAGGTTTTGGTCCCCACACATGAAGCTTGTGAGAAATTGATCTCCGCACGTTTTGCAGCCGACGTCATGGGTGTGTCCACGATCGTGCTGGCTCGCACCGACGCTGAAGCAGCAAACCTGATCACCTCAGATCATGATGCCAATGACAAGCCATTCCTGACCGGCGATCGGACACAAGAGGGCTTTTACCGCGTCAAAAATGGTCTTGAACAAGCCATCAGCCGTGGCGTTGCTTATGCACCCTATGCCGATCTGGTCTGGTGCGAAACAGGTGTGCCGGACATTGGCTTCGCTCGCGAATTCGCGCAGGCTGTGCACGCTGCTTGCCCTGGTAAGTTGCTGTCCTACAACTGCTCGCCGTCGTTCAACTGGAAAAAGAACCTCAACGACAGCCAGATCGCATCTTTCCAGGATGACCTCTCGGCTTTGGGTTACAAGTACCAGTTCATCACACTGGCAGGCATCCATATCAACTGGTTCAACACCTTCCAGTTCGCCCACGCTTACGCACGCGGCGAAGGCATGAAGCATTACACCGAGATGGTGCAAGAGCCTGAATTCGCGGCCCGCGAAAAAGGTTACACCTTTGTCTCGCACCAGCAAGAAGTCGGCGCTGGCTACTTCGACGACGTGACCACAGTGATTCAGGGTGGTTCATCCTCGGTGAAAGCCCTCACAGGTTCCACCGAAGAAGAGCAGTTCCACTGATCGAAAGTCAAGTCACTGAAAGCGAGGGCGGCGTAAAATCCGCCCTCAGCGTTTAGACACTTACTCCAAGCGTGGCCTTTGCCGCGCTTTTTTACTTTCAGACACATGGTTCAGATTACTCTTCCCGACGGCTCCTTGCGTGAATTTCCTGGTCCCGTCACGGTGGCCGAGGTGGCTGCATCGATTGGTGCTGGCTTGGCCAAAGCGGCTTTAGGCGGCAAGCTCAATGGCCAATTGGTGGACACCAGTTGCACCATCGCCACCGATTCAAAGCTTGCCATCGTGACGGCCAAGGATCCAGAAGGGCTTGAACTGATCCGTCACTCGACCGCCCATTTGCTGGCTTATGCCGTCAAGGATTTGTTTCCGCAGGCGCAGGTCACGATAGGTCCGGTCATAGAAAACGGGTTTTATTACGACTTTTCGTACAGCCGTTCCTTCACGCCCGAGGACCTGATTGCCATTGAAAAACGCATGACCGAGCTGGCCAGCAAGGACGAGGCGGTGGTTCGCCGGGTCTTGCCTCGCGATGAAGCCGTGGCTTATTTTAAGAGCCTTGGCGAAAACTACAAGGCTGAAATCATCGGCAGCATTCCGGCAGGCCAGGAGGTCAGTCTGTACCGCGAAGGTGGTTTTGAGGACCTGTGCAGAGGCCCCCACGTGCCCAGCACCGGCAAACTCAAACACTTCAAACTCATGAAAGTCGCCGGGGCCTATTGGCGCGGTGACAACAAGAACGAGATGCTGCAACGCGTTTATGGCACGGCCTGGGCCAGCAAAGAAGATTTACAGCTTTATTTGACGCGATTGGAAGAGGCCGAAAAGCGCGATCACCGCAAATTAGGCCGTGAATTGGACTTGTTTCATATCGATGAACATGCCCCCGGCTTGGTGTTTTGGCATCCCAAAGGCTGGACGGTTTGGCAAACTGTGGAGCAGTACATGCGCCAGGTTTACCGGGACAGTGGCTACCAAGAGGTCAAGGGCCCGCAGATCCTGGACAAAAGCTTGTGGGAAAAAACGGGACATTGGGACAAGTACCGTGACAACATGTTCACGACCGAGTCCGAGAAGCGCGACTATGCACTGAAGCCGATGAATTGCCCTGGCCACATCCTCATTTTCAAGCAAGGGATCAAAAGCTACCGTGATTTGCCGTTGCGTTACGGAGAATTTGGTCAGTGCCACCGCAATGAACCCTCGGGCGGCTTGCACGGCATCATGCGGGTGCGTGGCTTCACCCAAGACGACGGACATATTTTCTGTACCGAAAACCAAATATTGCCTGAGTGCGACACCTTTACCAAGGTGCTGAAGAAGGTTTATGCCGATTTCGGCTTCAGCAACATCCTTTACAAGGTCTCTACACGGCCCGCCGCCCGTATCGGTGCCGATGAACTGTGGGACAAGGCTGAAAAAGCCTTGATGGACAGCTTGCGAGACTCGGGCTGCGAGTTCGTGATTTCTGAGGGCGATGGCGCTTTCTACGGGCCCAAGATCGAATACACCTTGAAAGACGCAATTGGCCGTGAATGGCAATGCGGCACGATTCAGGTCGATTTCAATTTGTCGGAGCGTCTGGACGCGGAATATGTGGCTGAAGACGGATCGCGCCAGCGACCTGTGATCTTGCACCGCGCCATCGTCGGCAGTATGGAGCGTTTCATCGGCATTTTGATCGAACAGCACGCTGGCGCCTTGCCCACTTGGCTTGCCCCGATTCAGGTGTCTGTGCTCAACATCACCGATGCGCAGTCTGATTACTGTCGCGAAATCGCTGCAAAATTGCAAAAATCGGTGTCAAATCAAGGCCTTAGGGTTCAGTTGGATCTGCGTAACGAGAAAATCACGTATAAAATACGAGAGCATTCGTTGCAAAAGCTGCCTTACATCCTTGTCGCTGGCGACAAGGAAAAGTCAGCAGGTACCGTCGCAGTGCGCGCCCGAGGCAACAAAGACCTCGGTGTGATGTCGATCGATGCGTTCATAGAACACATTGCTGCCGACATTGCTTCTAAAGCCTGAAGGTGAATTTCGCCACAAGCTTTGGCCCGTGGGCACAAAGATGGATGGGCTGCATTTTGCAGTTTTGTTCCGTAAAGGATTGAGTCATCGCTACCGAATTTCGTGATCGTCGCCACCGCGAAGAACGTAAACACCGTTTGAACCGTGAAATCATGGCCCCAGAGGTCCGTGTATCCGGCCCTGAAAATGAGCCCATGGGCATTTTGTCTTTGGCAGATGCCTTGCGTCTGGCTGGTGAAATGGATGTGGACCTGGTGGAAATTGCCGCTACGGCCACACCGCCGGTTTGTCGTTTGATGGACTACGGCAAGTTCAAGTACCAAGAACAAAAGCGTGCGGCGGAGGCCAAAGCCAAGCAAACTGTCATCGATATCAAGGAAGTCAAGTTCCGGCCTGGTACCGATGATGGTGACTACAACATCAAGATGCGCAACATCCGTCGTTTTTTGACAGATGGTGACAAGTGCAAGATAACCCTGCGTTTTCGTGGCCGCGAGATCACCCACCAAGAGTTGGGCATGGCCTTGCTGAACCGAATCAGGGACGAGTTGGCAGATTCGATCATCGTTGAGCAGTTTCCAAAGCTCGAAGGTCGTCAGATGATCATGATGATTGCGCCTGGACGCAAAAAGCCGACAGGTAAAGCAGCAGATGCTGCTGCACCTGTGGAATCGGCTTGAACATAATTTGAACTGCCTTCGGGCAAGTCGAATCAAGAGCTGCTCTCGGGTGGCTCTTGTTAAAAGTGGCTCGGGGCCAACAAGGCTGCAAAGATTTTGCAGACGCCTCACGAGCACAACCAAAGGAGCATTGATATGCCCAAGATGAAGACCAAAAGCAGTGCCAAAAAGCGCTTCCGTGTTCGTCCAGGTGGAACCGTTAAACGCGGCCAAGCCTTCAAACGTCACATCCTGACCAAGAAGACCACCAAAAACAAGCGCCACCTTCGCGGTTCAGTCGCTGTGCATGAGACCAATATGGGTCACATTGCTCAGATGCTGCCCATGGCTGGCCTTTAATCACTGACGAACAAGGAGAATAAATATGCCTCGCGTTAAACGTGGTGTAACGGCGCGTGCCCGTCACAAGAAAGTTTTGGCCCTTGCAAAAGGTTTCCGCGGTCGCCGCGGCAATGTCTTCAGGATCGCTAAACAGGCGGTGATGAAGGCGGGTCAATACGCCTACCGTGATCGCCGCACCAAAAAGCGTGTGTTCCGTCAGTTGTGGATTGCCCGTATCAACGCCGCTGCGCGTGAATGCGGTCTGACCTACAGCCAATTCGCCAACGGCCTGAAGAAGGCCGCCATCGAGATCGACCGCAAAATGCTGGCTGATATTGCCGTGCATGACAAGGCCGCTTTCGCTGGAATCGTGAACCAAGTCAAGGCCAAACTGGCTGCAGCTTGATATCACGGGCAGCGTGAACCCGTAGTTTTACTGCGGGTACATGCTTGGCCAGTCCATCAAAGGGGTTGGGGCTCACAAAAGCTTCAATCCCTTTTTTTAATATGAAACACACCGATCCCACACCATGAACGAGTTGGACACCCTGGTTGAATCTGCCCGGCAGAGTTTTTTGCAGGCACTGACACCTGCTGACCTCGAAAATGCCAAAGCCCAATTTTTGGGCAAAGCCGGTCGCATGACTGAATTGATGAAGGGCCTTTCTTCTCTGAGCGTGGATGATAAAAAAGTTCGCGGCGCTGCCATCAATCTGGCCAAGCAAGCCATCGAGTCCGCCCTGAACGAGCGTCGCCAAGCTCTGGCCGACGAAGAACTGCAAGCCCAACTCAAAGCTGAGGCTTTGGATGTGACATTGCCAGGACGCAACCCCCGGCAGGGTGGTTTGCACCCAGTGTCGTTGACGCTTGAACGCATTGAAAATATTTTCGGCTCTATGGGTTTCGAAGTTGCCCAAGGCCCCGAGATCGAGACAGATTGGTTCAATTTCACGGCGCTCAACACGCCTGAAGACCACCCGGCACGCTCCATGCACGACACCTTTTACGTCGAAGGTGGTCATTTGCTGCGAACGCACACCAGCCCGATGCAAATCCGCCATGCGGTGCAGCACGTCAAGCGTTATCGCCACCAGATCGATGCAGGTCAAGGCATGCCTGAGATTCGCGTGATCGCACCGGGTCGTACTTACCGTGTGGACAGTGACGCCACCCATTCGCCCATGTTCCACCAGTGCGAAGGCCTGTGGATTGGCGAAAACGTGAGTTTCAAAGACCTCAAAGTCGTATTCACTGATTTCTGCCGCACCTTTTTCGAAAGCCACGATCTGGTCCTGCGCTTTCGGCCGAGTTTTTTTCCGTTCACCGAGCCCAGTGCAGAAATCGACATTCAGTTTCAGACGGGCCCGCTGGCGGGTCGATGGCTGGAGGTGGCGGGTTCTGGCCAGGTCCACCCGAACGTCGTGCGCAACATGGGCCTGGACCCTGAGCGATTTATTGGTTTTGCCTTCGGCATGGGACCTGACCGGTTAACCATGCTGCGATACGGTGTGAACGATTTGCGCCTGTTCTTTGATGGCGATATCCGTTTTCTGAGCCAGTTCCAGTGAGCATGAAGGCCTGCAAACATTTCTGCAGGCCCTCGACACAACAGAGTCAAGACGATGCAATTTCCTGAATCCTGGTTGCGCGAATTCTGCAACCCGCCCCTGACCACCCAGCAATTGGTCGACACATTGACCATGGCGGGTCTCGAAGTGGAAGAGGCCGTGCCTGTGGCACCTCCTTTTAGCAAAATTGTGGTCGGCGAAATCAAGGAAACTGTTCAGCACCCCAATGCCGACCGTTTGCGGGTGTGCCAAGTCGACGTGGGGCAGGGCACGTGGCTCAATATCGTCTGCGGGGCACCCAATGCTCGGGTTGGCATTCGGGTCCCCTGCGCCATGGTCGGGGCCGAGTTGCCCCCGGGCGAAGACGGTAAACCCTTCCTGATCAAAGTCGGTAAATTGCGGGGTGTAGAGAGCCAAGGCATGCTGTGCTCGGCCAAAGAGTTAAAAATTGCCGACGATCATGCCGGCTTGATGGAGTTGCCCAGCGATGCCCCTCTGGGTCAGGATATTCGCCAGTACCTGAACCTTGACGATACGCTCTTCACCCTGAAACTGACGCCCAATCTGGCGCATTGTTTGAGCGTGTACGGCATCGCCCGCGAAGTCTCTGCTTTGACCGGTGCGCCGCTCCTGTCACCCGAATTTCCGACATTGGCAGCCCATATTTCTGACAAACTGCCTGTCAATGTGCTCGCGCTCGACTTGTGTGGCCGCTTCAGTGGCCGCGTGGTCAAAGGGGTGAACCCCAAAGCCCAAACCCCCCAGTGGATGGTGGACCGTCTGGCCCGATGTGGTCAGCGCAGCGTGACGCCGCTGGTCGACATTTCTAACTATGTGATGTTCGAGTTCGGTCGCCCGTCGCATATTTTTGACCTCGACAAAATCCATGGGGGTCTGCAGGTGCGTTGGGGGCGCGAGGGCGAACAGCTCAAATTGCTCAATGGTCATAGCGTGACGGTGGACAGCAAGGTGGGCGTGATCGCAGACGACCGTCAGGTCGAGTCTCTCGCGGGCATCATGGGTGGCGACGCCACAGCCGTATCAGATGAGACGAAAAATATCTATGTTGAAGCCGCTTTTTGGTGGCCTGCTGCCATCGCGGGCCGGTCGCGCCGCTATAACTTTTCGACCGATGCGGGTCACCGCTTTGAACGGGGTGTTGACCCTCAGTTGACGGTAGAGCATATCGAGCGCATCACCCAGTTGGTGCTGAACATTTGCGGTACACCAGAGACGCAAATCGGGCCAGTGGATGACCAGATCATGGCCATGCCAGAGGCAAAACCCGTCACATTGCGGGTGTCACGTGCCAACAAAGTCATTGGGATGCCACTGACACAAAAACAGTGCGCAGACGCGCTGCGGGGTCTGGGTCTGCAACTGACCGAAGCCGATGGCATCCTGACGGTGACGCCGCCAAGCTTCCGATTTGACCTGCAGATCGAAGAAGACCTGATCGAAGAAGTGGCTCGCATGGTGGGTTACAACAACCTGCCCACGAACCCGCCGCTGGCCCCGATCACCGCCAAGATTCGTCCTGAAAATTCTCGCAGTCCTTTCATGGTCCGCCGCAGTCTGGCGGCTTTGGGATACCAGGAAACCATCAACTTCAGTTTTGTCGAAGAAAGCTGGGAAAAAGACCTGGCGGGTCAAACTGAACCGATCCGCTTGCTCAACCCGATCGCCAGTCAAATGAGTGTCATGCGCTCCAGCCTGATCGGCTCCTTGCTGCAGGTCGTCAAGTTCAATGCTGACCGCAAAGCCGAGCGTGTCCGGGTGTTTGAATTGGGCCGAGTGTTCAAGCGCGATGCCAGTGTGCCGGACAGTGACACCACTGTTGAGGGCTTTGACCAGCCCATGAAGGCCTCGGGCATGGCTTGGGGGCCATTGGAGCCGCTCAACTGGACAGGCAAATCCCGCCTGGTCGATTTTTTCGATGTCAAAGCCGATGTCGAACGGCTGTTGTTACCTGCCAAAGCCGAATTTGTGGCCGCCGAGCACCCAGCTTTGCACCCTGGCCGTTGTGCGCAAGTGTTGTTGCAGGGGCGCGTGATAGGTCACGTCGGCGAATTGCACCCCCAATGGCGTCAGGCTTGGGATTTGCCGCACGCTCCCGTGGTCTTTGAGCTGGATCTTGAGGCCCTCACACGGCGCGATGTGCCGATGGCGCAGCCAGTGGCCAAGCTTCAGTCTGTAGAACGCGACATCGCAGTGATTGTGGACGAGCAGGTCACACACGGCCAGTTGATGAAGGCCATCCACAGCGCCCCAACCCAGGGTTTGTTGCGTGATGTGGTGTTGTTCGACATC
>NZ_JBIKHV010000093.1:0-7756 GCF_044361985.1 Limnohabitans sp.
AGCGGCGGTGCGGTCGTCTATGTGCTGAGCGCAGGCCACCACGGTGCCGGAGTGGTCCTTGGCTTCTTTGATGCTCAACAGCAAGGGCTCGGTCCAGACGGCCAGTTCAGCCGCTGCGGCTTCGGTAGGCCGTTTGGGTTTCATGGGCCGATCGGGCGGCAACAAGTACCAGCGCTTGGACGAAAAAAGCGCCTCAGGCGAGGCGCTGTGGGGCAAAACCTTGAACCAGCCCTTGATGCCCCAGGCATCAGCGATGCGTCCGATCTCTATGGCATCAGCCGGCAGTGCGGCTGCTTCCAAGGAAAGACGCATGACCTAGGCCTGCCAATCAGGCTGCGGCAGTGCCAGCTTGACGGATGAGGCGTTCCACGGTGGGAGACGCCTGGGCACCAACGCTCTTCCAGTAGGTCAGGCGGTCTTGCGCAATGCGCAGACCTTCCTCGCCACCTTTGGCCGTGGGGTTGTAAAAACCGATGCGCTCGAGAAAGCGGCCATCACGGCGCACGCGCTTGTCGGCAACAACGATGTTAAAGAAAGGGCGTGCTTTGGAGCCGCCGCGGTTCAAACGAATAACAACCATGATTTATCCTTGGGTGGTTGGGTGTCTTGGGAACAAATGCCCAGATGCCCGATATCCTTCAGCGTTTGAGACACGCAACTGGCCACCCGGCCAGTGACACACTGAAAAGCCTGCCATTATACAACGGGAGCCCCACCTTGCCACTGATCCGACCCAGCCGCGACGAAGACATCGCAGCCATCGCCCTTATTTATCGTCACCACGTACTCACGGGCACCGGGACTTTCGAGATTGATCCACCGACCGAGGCAGACATGGCCAGTCGCAGAGCCGATGTACTGGCCAAGGGGCTGCCCTATCTGGTCGTCGAAGAAGAAGGCCGATTGATGGGCTTTGCCTATTGCAACTGGTTCAAGCCCCGCCCCGCTTACCGCTTTTCGGCAGAGGACTCCATCTATCTGGCCCCGAACGCTCACCGCAAGGGCTTGGGCAAGGCATTGCTGGCCGAGTTGTGTGCCCGCGCCGAACGCGCAGGGGTGCGAAAATTTCTGGCGGTCATTGGCGATTCAGCCAACGCTGCTTCCATTGGCTTGCACAAATCCCTGGGCTTCAGCCATGTTGGCGTGCTCCAGTCATGCGGCTGGAAATTCGACCACTGGCTGGACGTTGTGATGATGGAAAAGCCTTTGGGTGCCGGTGACAGCACCGCTCCGCAATAATCAAGCCCATGAAACACAAAACACTCGCGACCTGGTTGGCCTTTTGGGGTGGGCCCTTGGGCTTGCATCGGTTTTACCTTTATGGCTTTGCTGACATGCTCGCATGGCTGCTGCCCATCCCAACGGCCGTTGGTTTTTACGGCTTGGATAGGGTCCAGCAATTTGGACAGGACGACCAACTCAGTTGGTTGTTGATCCCCTTGCTGGGATTCACCATTGCGGGTTGCGCCTTGAACGCCATCGTTTACGGCCTGACACCCATCGAAAAATGGAACGCCAAGTTCAACCCCAGTGCGGATTCAGAGGCCCCCGCAGGGAAAACCCATTGGGGCACAGTGATCGGACTGGCCATTGCGCTGCTGATGGGTACTGCGGTGTTGATGTCAAGTCTCGCCTTCAGCTTTCAGCGGTATTTTGAGTACCAGATTGAAGCGGCCCGTCACATCAGCCAATAAGCACCGACAAGCTGAACCAATAAGTGACCGCTGCTACAAAATCGGCAAGCGTTCGATGGCCTGCTCAGAAACGCGGGCGAAATCTTCAGCACCCAGGCAGTCCGACGACACATCGGCCAGGGGGTACAACACAAACGCCCGTTCGCGCCATCGAGGATGGGGCAATGTCAGGCGTGGGCTGCTCATGTGGGCATCGCCATACATGAGGATATCCAGATCGAGGGTACGAGGGGCATTCAGGTAGGAGCGCTGTCGCCCAGCCTGGTTTTCAAGTGATTGCAAGGCGTCAAGCAAGTCGGGGGCAGACAAACGAGTCTCAAGCCGGGCCACAGCGTTGACAAAGTCCGGCCCCCGGGCTTCGTGGGGGGCGGTGCGGTAAAGCCGGGATCGGGCTGTGACCAGAGAGTCGGGCAACAGTGCCAGCGCATCGAAAGCCTGCAGCACAGTTTGTAGGGCATCGCCCAAATTGGCCCCGATCGCCACATAAGCGGTCACGGGGTCTCGCCAGATCGGCAACATCGTTTTGCGACAGCAGGCTTATTCGCTGCTGCCCGCAGCGTCTGAGGCGGAGCCAGGCTTGCGACGGCGGCGACGGCGCTTTTTGACAGCGCCTTCATCACCCGCATCGGATGGAGGGGCTGCGTTTATTGTTTCACCTTGGCCTGCGCTTGCCCGGGGCGCCGCATCGCCTTCCGGCCTGGGCGCACGGCGCACACGGGGCTTGGGCGTTTGCGAGGCCTGCTCGGCCTTGGCCGCCTGCACCAGGTCTTCACGCTCCGAATCACTGGCCATGCTGAATTCTTGCCACCAATCGGCCAGACGCTCATCCACTTCAGAGATATCAGCACGCAGTCGCAAAAAGTCAAAGCCGGCACGAAAGCGGGGCTGCTCCACCAAACCGAATGGCGTGCTGCCCACCCGCTTTTCAAAGCGCGGTTGCATCATCCAGATTTCTCGCATGTCGGCTGCCAGCTTGCCGCGCCCTGAAACGTCGCCAATTCGGGCGTCAAAGACCTCATCGATCGCGTCTTGCAAAGCCGGATAAGGGTGGTCTTTACGGGCCAGGCGTTTGGCCCAGCCCTCTCGTACATCGGCCCACAACACGCAGGCCAGCAAAAAACTGGGCGCCACGGGCTTTCCTTCACCCACGCGTCGGTCAGTGTCGGCCAAGGCCACTTGCACAAAAGCGCTGTCGACCCGCTCCACCACAACATCCAGAAGCGGGTAAATGCCGGTGGCCAAACCCAGGTTTTTCAGCTGCGCAATAGAGGCCAAAGCGTGCCCGGTTTGCAACAGCTTGAGCATTTCATCGAACAATCGGCTTTGCGGCACATCGGCCAACAAGGCGGTTGACGCCGCCAATGGTTTGGCGGTTTTGGCTTCCAGCTTGAACCCCAAGGGGCCAAGCTTGGCGGCAAAACGCACAGCGCGGATGATGCGCACTGGGTCTTCACGGTAACGCGCGACCGGGTCACCAATCATGCGCAACACACGCTTTTTGGAATCCTGGATGCCGCCGTGATAGTCCACCACCAACTGCGATTCGGGGTCGTAATACAGGGCATTGACCGTGAAATCGCGGCGCGTGGCGTCTTCATCCTGCGGACCCCAAACGTTGTCACGCAACACGCGGCCTGTCGAGTCAACCGCGTGTTTCATGCCCGCCAACTCGCTCTTGCTGGTGCGCTCATTGCCCTTGACCTGTTCGGCCGCAGCATTGTCAAGGTGGGCGCGGAAGGTCGAGACCTCAATCACTTCGTTGTCGCGACCGCGGCCGTAGACCACATGCACGATGCGAAAGCGACGCCCAATGATGAAGGCCCGGCGAAACAGTCCCTTGACCTGCTCGGGCGTGGCATCGGTGGCCACGTCAAAGTCTTTGGGACGCAAGCCCAACAGCAAATCGCGCACTGCACCACCGACGATGTAGGCTTCAAAGCCAGCCTGCTGCAAGGTTCTCACCACGTTCACGGCGCGCTCGTCTACCAGATTCGGGTCGATGCCATGAACAGATGCGGGCACTTCGGTGCGACGACCAAAGTGAGGTTTGTTGCTTTTGGGTGATTTACCCATCAGCTTGTCGATGAATTGTTTGATCATTCTTGAAAGAGTTCGAGGATGCGCCAGCCACGTTGAGTGGCCAATTGACGCAACCGAGCGTCAGGGTTCGTTGCCACCGGATGGTGGACTTTTTCCAAAAGAGGCAAGTCGTTTATGGAGTCAGTGTAAAAGGTCATCTCGACATCACCCCATCCCAAGCCGTTTTGACCCAGCCACTGCGCAACACGAGTCACTTTACCCTCCCTGAAGGATGGCGTGCCGCGGATTTCACCGGTGATCCAGCCGCTGGCATCGCGCTCCAGTTCCACCGCGATCAGCTCGCTGACCCCAAAAGCCTGGGCAATCGGGCGGGTTACAAACTCGTTGGTGGCGGTCACGATGATGGCCGTATCACCCGCATGCTGGTGAGATCGTACCAGCGCCAGCGCCTCAGGCATGACACGGGGAAGGATGACTTCGTCCATGTAGCGCGCATGGGCGTGTGCGGCCTCGGTCGCTCCGCGCTCACGCGCTGCACGTGTGGCAAATCGGACGTAATCGTGGATGTCGAGCGTGCCTGCTTGGTAATGGGCATAAAACGCGTCATTGCGCTGGCTGAACACGAGAGGATCGTTCCAACCCAGTTCAGTGGTGAATACCCCCCAGGTGTGGTCAGAGTCCAGCGGTAGCAGCGTGTGGTCCAGGTCGAACAACGCGAGTTTCATTCGTTCTCCAGCATGGCGCGGACCAAGGGAATGGTCAGGGCGCGCTGCGTTTGCAAAGCGTATTGATCCAGGTGATTGAGCAACTGCATCAAACTGCCCAGGTCACGCGAAAAGCGGTTGAGCATGTAGGACATGACTTCATCGCTCAAAAACAGACCTCGGGCATCGGCCTCTTGCCGCAGAACCGCACGCCGCTCAGGCTCATCCAGAACTTGCAATGCGTCCACATGGCCCCAGCCAAAACGGGTGCGCAGGTCGTCGCGCAGTTTCAAGTCAGCCGGCGGCAATGCGCCCGCCGCGAGCACCCACCGCGGTGAGCCTGTGCGGGGCGTGAGCGCATTCACAAACCAGTTGAAGGCGGTGTTTTGCTGCGCTGAGTTGTAGAGGTGCACATCGTCCATCAGTACCGCCGCCCAAGCGTCGTTGAATTCGGGAGGGTGCATCGTGTGGGCGTCCAACCAGCCAACCTGGGCACCCTGCTCTTTCAAGGCATGTTGGACCGCATGCAACAAATGGGTTTTCCCCGAACCGCTTTCGCCCCACAGGTAAGAGGGCACAGGCGACCGGCTGGCCGATGCAGTCCAAAGGCGCAAATGACTCAAGGCCGCCAAATTAGGACCGGCAAAGAAGTTGTCCAGCGTCGGGGATGACGCCAGGCCGATGTCCAGAGCCAGTTGCTTCATCCCTTGTCGCGGCCCTGTTCAGCGCCACTTTTTTGGTACAGATCGCTTTGCAAATACTGCAGGCGCAAGCGGCGAAGGCCCACCAGCAAGACGGCGCTGGCGGGCAAGGCCATCAGCACGCCGACAAAACCCAACAGGTGACCAAAGGCCATCAAGGCCAAAATAACGGCCAATGGGTGCAAGCCAATTCGCTCTCCCACCAAGCGGGGCGTGAGCACAAAACTTTCGATCAGTTGCCCCAGGCCAAACACCACGGCCACCATCACCAAGGCCTGCGCCGATGCGAACTGCAACAAGCCTGCCAGCAAGGCCAGCACCAGACCCAAGCCAAAGCCCAGATAAGGCACGAACACAGCCAGGCCGGTGAACACACCGATGGGCAACGCCAAGTCGAGGCCAAACAGCCCCAAGCCGACCGCATAAAAAACCGACAAAGCCAGCATGACCAGTAACTGTCCCCGCAAATACTCGCCCAACACCGAGTGACTTTCAAGCATGAAGCTGTCAAAAGTGCCACGCCAGGCGGGCGGCACCAACTCGGTCACGATGCTGACAAGACGCATCCAATCGTGCAACAGATAAAACAAGACCACTGGAACCAGCACCACATAACCCATCAGGGCCAGGGCAGCACTGCCCCCCAGCTTGAGTGATGACATCAGTGGCGCCCACCAGTCTTCGCGATTAGCACTGAGGTAAGCCACCAGCTGGGTTTTCAAATCACGCAAGTCGAGCGATACATTCAAACCCAACTGACTCAACAAGGGGTTGATGGCATCACCCAAACGGTCCAGCAGCAAGGGCAACTGCTGCTGGAGCAATGGCCACTCCCGGATCAATATGGGCACCAAAAGCAAGAAGAGCCCCAGAAGCGCCAGGATGGCCAATGCCTCAACCAGCAGCACAAGCAGCACGCGTGGCAAGCGAGTTTGGGTCAAACTTTCCAGACGCAGCACCAAAGGGTGCAAGACATACGCCATGACAGCTGCGATCACAAATGGGGCCAACACCGGCGCAAGCAGCCAGAAAACCAGGACTGCAGCCAAGGCCACACCCAACCAGGCGGCCAAGCGGGACATCAAAAATGGCAGGGGTGCTTGCAAGTTGATCTCGTGGTTTGCTTGGGATGGCCCTGATCGGTCAGGGCTAACCCTTAAAATAAGCACTGATTTTAGTCTGCCAGTCCAATGATTGGCCCTCAGTTCCCCATTTAACTGCCCCATGCGGGCCAAAACCCATGAGTCAAGCTCCACTTTCCTACAAAGACGCCGGCGTCGACATCGTTGCAGGCGACGCCTTGGTCGAGCGGATCAAGCCTTTGGCCAAAAAAACCATGCGCGAAGGTGTGCTGGCGGGCATCGGCGGGTTTGGTGCTTTATTTGAAGTGCCCAAGCGCTACAAGGAGCCAGTGCTGGTCAGTGGCACCGACGGCGTGGGCACCAAACTCAAACTGGCTTTTGAATGGAACATGCACGACACCGTTGGCATTGACCTGGTCGCCATGAGCGTGAACGATGTGCTGGTGCAAGGCGCCGAGCCGCTGTTTTTTCTTGACTACTTTGCCTGCGGCAAGCTCGACGTGGACACCGCCGCCGCAGTGATTGGCGGCATTGCAAGAGGCTGCGAGTTGTCTGGTTGCGCATTGATTGGTGGTGAGACCGCTGAAATGCCTGGCATGTACCCCGCAGGCGAATACGACCTCGCAGGATTTGCTGTCGGCGCAGTCGAAAAATCCAAAATCCTGACTGGGCAAAACGTTCAGGTGGGTGACGTGGTGCTGGGCCTGGCTTCCAGCGGTGTCCATTCCAACGGTTTCAGCCTGGTGCGCAAGTGCATTGAGCGCGCTGGCGCCGACGTCCCTGCCAAGCTGGATGGCAAACCCTTCAAACAAGCCCTGATGGCGCCGACCCGGCTTTATGTGTTGAACGTGCTGGCCGCGTTGGCCGCACATCCCATCAAGGCATTGGCCCACATCACCGGGGGCGGTTTGCTCGAAAACATTCCCCGCGTCTTGCCCGACGGCTTGGCTGCACACCTGAAAAAAGGCAGTTGGCCGCAAACCGAGCTGTTTGCCTGGCTGCAAAAGACGGCGGGCATAGATGACCTCGAAATGAACCGCACCTTCAACAATGGCATCGGCATGGTGGTGGTGATTGAAGCAGCACACGCTGAAGATTGCGCCCGGACTCTGCGTGCAGCCGGAGAGCAGGTCTACGTGATTGGCAACATTGTGGAACAGGGCGTCAGCGCACAGGTCGTCGTGGCCTGAGTCAGGAAAAACTCAGCCGCCTGAGAGCTCGATGATGCGGTGTCTCAAAGCATCATGGTCGGGCGCAAGCGGTTCAGCCTGCAAATAAACCTGCAAGTCTTGCAAGGCCTGAACTTTTTCACCCAATTCCGCCAGAACCAGGCCACGGTCGCGCCTCTCGGACCAGGCTTCGGGCAAAAGAACGACCAGCCGGTCCAACACATTCAACATGCGTGGCCAGTCTTCTTGTGCCCGGAAAATCTCTTTGAGATTGCGCAACATTCGGGCCAGCAAATCACGGGGTGGGCAATCTTGCAGATAAAGGCCCAAAGGCGTTTCACCATCGTCCAGATCAGCACCCGACGA
>NZ_JBIKHV010000030.1:0-26927 GCF_044361985.1 Limnohabitans sp.
TTTTCGCGCAAGGCGTTGCGGGCCAAGGCGCGTTGCTCCTGATCGCTCATGGGTGCACTGCGTCGGTCGGTGACTTCGATCAGGTGGACGCCAAAGCGGGACACCAGCGGCTCTGCCACTTGGCCTGGGCGCAAGCGGTTCATGACTTGTTCGAACTCGGGCACAAACATGCCTGGGTTGGCCCAGCCCAGATCGCCGCCTTGTGGTGCGCTGCCATCCTGCGACATCTCCCGGGCCACGGCAGCGAAATCTGACTTGCCTGACAGCACGGCTTGGCGAACCTCGGTCAGGCGGCCCACAGCTTGGGCTTGCGACATTTGCGCTGAAGGGCGCAGCAAAATGTGGCGGGCCCGGGTTTGCGTCACGAGCAGGGTGTTGACCTGGCGCCGCTCAATGACTTTGAGGATGTGAAAACCCGCAGCAGAGCGAACGGGCGCGGCGACATCGCCGGCATTCAGGTTGTTTGTGGCTTCTATGAACAAATCGGGGTAGCGGTCGGCAGGGCGCAAGCCCATGTCACCGCCATTGGCACCCCGGTCTGCAGTTTGAGAAAAAGCTTTTGCCAGCTCGGCAAAATTTTCGCCGCTGCGGGCGCGCCGTGCAATCTCGGTGGCGCGTTCGCTCAAGGTCCGGATGGCTTGTTCGGTGCTGTTTTCAGGCACGGCGAGCAGGATCATGCCCAGGTTCAATTGGGCGGGCACTTGCGCGGCTTGCGCCTTCAGCTGTTCGCGCAAAAATTGCTCGACTTCCAGGTCACTGACACGCACGCGGCCTTCAACTTCGCGCTCGCGCAAGCGGCTGAGCGTCAGCTGGGTGCGCAGCTGATCTCTAAACGTGCTCAGCGTGGTGCCGTCTTGTGCCAGACGTTTGTGCATTTCTTCACGCGTCAATTGGTTGCTGGCAGCGACGTTCAGTTCAGCTTGTTCGATGGCCTCGTTTTCAATTTTGATGCCGGCGTCCCGTGCCTGCTGCAACTGTGCTTTTTCGTTGATGAGTTGCTCTAGGGCCAGGCGGGCGAGCTCGCCGGGTTCGGGGTTGTTGCCGCGGCTGGCCGCTTCCTTGGCCAGGCGTTGGCGCAACACCTGCACTTCCTGGTTGGTGATGGGCTCGGAGTTCACCACCGCGACGATGAAATCAGCCTGTCGAATGGCCGCAGTCGGGGCTTGCGCCAAAGCCCCTGAGGCGCCGAGCCAACCGAAGGTGCCCAGGACGGAGGCCAGCAAAGCTGAGCGGGCAGGAGAGATCAGGTTATTCATAGTGCTGGAACCGACTGGGTTGAACCGTGCTGTCACGCAGGTATTGGTAGCGGGGGATGTTGTCACTAAGGCTCTTCAAGGGGCTGATGCCGACACGTGCCAAACCCATGAACTCAAGTTGAAAAAGGATGCGGCTGGTGGCGTTTGAGGCGCTGATGCTGGTGATGTTGGTTTGAAGGCGCTGGAAGGCGACTCGTCCAACCCAGCAACCTGCATCGTATTCCAGGCCCAATAAAGTGTCCACGAGGCTGCGTTCTTTCAGGCTGTAATTGAGCCGGCCGACCGTGTACCAGCGGTCTGGGCCAAGGCCCTGACCAGGTGCGCGTGACCAGGCCGAGTCCGCTTGCCGGTCGGTGTTGCCCACCATGTCGCTCAATGGCCACTGCCACCCCACATCGACAAACTGGGTGTTGGGGGTGGCCTGGTTGTTGGAGCGATAAGCTGCATTGATGACGCGGTAGGGGCTTGGGCTGTAGCGACCTTGCAGTGTGGTTCGGCTGATCTCATGCGTTTGGTTGTTGGCCTGGATGGTGCCGTCAAATGCCCATCGGTCGTCCCATCGGATGCCAGCACCGAACAAAATGTCACTCAGTCCGGCAGCGTTTGCGACTTGCCCTGGCAGCACCACCTGTTGGTCTGCAAATCGGATGCGTTGCGCCACACCTATCCTGAGCATTTCAGCGCCGTTGCCAACATCAAAAAAGCGGCTGCTCACGCCCAGCGTCAGCGCGTTGTTGTCCACTAGGCGGTCATTGCCGACGTAGGTGTTTTCGCTGTAAATGGTGGACAAATTGAAGTCGGTGGCGCCACTGTCATAAACCGGCAGCATGTCCTGTTTTTTGTAGGGTGTGTGCGCATAAAAGGCTCGCGGTTCAAGTGTTTGCAGCACGTTACGGCCAAACCACCGGGTTTCGCGTTCAAACACCATGCCGGAATCCAGGCTGAAGGTGGGCAGAACCCGGTTCACCGACAGTGCGCCATTGTCCAAGGCGCTGTCCATCTGGTAGCGCGTGGCATGCAGCTGCAATTTGGGGGTTACGAATCCCCAGGGGCGGATCCAGGGGCGGCTCACCTGGGCCTGTACAAAGCTGCGCTCACCATTGCGCGGCTGGGCATTGACCAGGCTGGGCACACGAGAAAAGTCGGCCTCAAAGCGCGTCGTGTCTGCCAGCACGGACCAATCGAGGCCTTCCGCGTTCCATTGGCCATAGCGCATGGTGATTTGGGGCGCCCTGTCGTAGGGTGGTGCTGCGTCTTGCAGGTTTTGCCAGCGTTGTATTTGCGCGGTCATGCTGAAGTCGCCGCGCCCCCAGGATAAAACCCCCGTGGACGGCAGCACACGCTGCGTGAGCTGCAGGCCCGAGCGCGGAAAGTCCCGCCAGTAATTGTTGTCGCTGACCCGGTTCAAGCTCAGGCCCAGACCCAGGCTGCCGACGCTGTCGAGCCCGGTGTCAATGCTGCCACTGTGTTGAGTGGACAACCCCCACCGGCGGTCATTGCGCAATTTGTCGGAGGGCATCAAGTTCAAACGGACTTGGCCCCTGTAACCCTGCTCCAGATATCGGAATTCGGTGTCGGCAGCAATGCCGCGCTGGCTCATCACGTGGGTGGTCACGGTGGCGTCGCGGTTGGGAGCGATGTCAAAGTAGTAAGGTTGCGCCACTTCCAAGCCGTTGACCGTGTCGATGCTCAACAGGGGCGGCAGCAGGCCTGATTTGCGCTCGTTGGTCAAAGGCAGGCTGACAGAAGGCGCCGCAAAAACGGGGATGTCGTGAAAACGAAACTGCACCCCCTCGACCATAACAGTGGACTCTTCCTCGTCGATGCGCATCAGCGTAGCTTTCAGCAGCCACTCGGGCAGCCATTCCGGGCCCGGTTTGCGGCGGCATGTCGTGTAGCTGGCCTGGCGAATGATGGCGCGCTTGTCGTCCACAAACTCGACTTCGGCGGCTTGCCCGTAACCCCCACTGCTGTACAGCTCGAAATCGGGTTTTTCAAAAGTGCCCTGAAAGCTGTCCACCTTGAGCTTTAAGCGCGGCCCGATGAAAACACTGCCAGCACGGCTGACGCGCACATGCCCTGAGGCGTTCACCACATCTTGCGTCTGGTCGTAGTCCACCCGGTCCGCACGCATAGCCAGGCCGGGTCGCCGGATGCTGGCCTGCCCCTTTATCACCAGGTCCATGTCCGGACGGACGGTGATCTGTTGGCCATGCACAAAAACAGCGCCTTCGGTTTGCTGGCGCTGCGAGATTCTTTCCTCCAGCAATGGGCTGCTGCGCAGGGGCAAGCCAACGGACTGGGCTTGGGCCCAGCCCATGCCGATGGTCAGCACCGCTGCCACGGCCAGCGCACGCGGGGCAAAGCCTGCGCAAAGAGGCGGCAGCAAGGATGGCGAGGCGAAATGGGTGACCACAGGGGGGAATGTAATAAAAGAGTCAGCCTGTCCTTGCCCGAAGAAGGCGGCACCAGGCTTTGTAAAATGTGATTATCCATGAGCCACCTTCCCTCACCCTCCCCCCTCTCCCCGGCGCCGGGTTCCGACGTCAGCTGGGCAGACCCCACTCGCCAGGTTTTGTTCCAACAATGGCTGGTGAACATCGGTGAGGCGCAGGGGCTTTTGCCAGATACCTTGCGCATTGCATCGGCCGACGCCAGCTTCAGGCGGTACTTGCGGGTGGACACCACACGGGGCGAAAGTCGCATCGTCATGGACGCACCGCCCGACAAGGAAAATTCAGAGCCTTTTGTCCGGATTGCGGCCTTGATGCACGCCGCAGGCCTGCACGCACCCGAGGTGCTCGACTGGCACCCAGCCCATGGCTTCATGCTGCTGAGCGACCTGGGCGATGCCACCATGATGTCAGCCATCGACTCTGAGCATCCCCAGGCCAACCATGGGCTGTACATGCAAGCGGTGGACACGCTGATTCAGTGGCAACTGGCCTCGCAACCGAGTGTTTTGCCACCCTACGATGCAGCCTTGCTCAACCGCGAACTCGGCTTGTTTCCGGACTGGTATCTGGCCCGCCACAAAGGCGTTCAGCTGGAAGGCAAGAACCGGGAGGTTTTTGACAAGGCCTTTGCCCTGATCGTGCAGCGCAACCTGGCTGCCCCGAGCGTGTTTGTGCACCGAGATTTCATGCCGCGCAACCTGATGATGCCCCACGGGACAGGCCCCCGCAGCGGGCAATTGGGGGTGCTGGACTTTCAGGACGCGGTGTATGGCCCGATCACTTACGACGTGGCCAGCCTGATGCGCGACGCCTTCCTGACTTGGGACGAAGACTTCGTGCTGGACATCACCATTCGCTATTGGGAAAAAGCGCGCAAAGCCGGCTTGATGGACTTTGAAGACTGGCACAGCGACTTTGGGGCTTTTTACCGGGCGGTCGAGTGGATGGGCTTGCAGCGCCACCTCAAAGTGGCGGGCATTTTTGCCCGCCTGACCTTGCGCGATGGCAAGCCCAAATACCTGGCCGATGCGCCACGTTTTCTTCATTACATCCGCACCACCGCCGACCGCTACCGCGAGCTGGGCCCTTTGCTCAAGCTGATCGACGAGATCGAAGGCACGACCCCACAGGTCGGCTTTGCTTACGGGCGCATGTGAGCATGGCGCGTTTTTACTGCCCTGAAGCATTGCGCACCGGTCTGGCCCTGAGCCTGCCGCCTGGCGCAGCCCGCCATGTGCAGGTGCTGCGCACACAGCCGGGCGATGTCATCACGCTGTTCAATGGCGAAGGCGGTGAGTTTGAGGCCACCGTCACCCGCATGGGCCGCAGCGATGTCGATGTTGAAGTCGGCACCTACCACCCCGTGGAACGAGAGGTACAACGGCCAGTGCACCTGCTGGCGGGCATCACCGCCAATGAGCGCATGGACTGGCTGGTCGAAAAAGCCACCGAACTGGGCGTGGCCAGCATCACCCCGTTGGTCGCCGAGCGCAGCGTGCTCAAGCTCAAGGGAGAGCGTGCGGACAAAAAACTCGCCCATTGGCAAGGTGTGGCCGTGGCCGCCGCCGAGCAATGCGGGCGCAACCGGGTCCCCGTGGTGCATGCCGCAGTGACCCTGAACGAGTGGTTGAAACAGGCGGCGGACGGCGAGCGTTGGGTGCTGTCTTTGGCACAAGGGTTGGTACAAGATTCGGAACAAGGCCCACAGGCCCTCTCGCAGATGGCGGGCAAGGCAGCCGTGACCGTGCTCAGTGGGCCTGAGGGCGGGCTGAGCCCCGCCGAAGAAGCCGCTGCTTTGTCGGCAGGCTTCAGGCCTGTGACGCTGGGCCCGCGTGTTTTGCGAGCCGAAACTGCGCCCCTGGCCGTGCTGGCTGCGCTGTCGCTGGGTGCCTGAGGGGCTGCTGGTCCAAGCCAAGCGGGTTGGCAGCCCAGGATGAAGAGCCTAGGTGAAAAGCCCAGGGGAAGAGCCAATGCGAAGAGCCGGGGTGACACCGCTTTATAAGCGTCAGGCGATACACTGGCCCGCATGAATGCCAACCTGATCCTCCTCACGCTCTGCCAGGGCCTTTTCTTCACCAACAATGTCACGTTCATTGCCATCAACGGGCTGGTGGGTTTGAGCATGGCCCCGCTGGGCTGGATGGCCACCTTGCCCGTCATGGGCTATGTAGTGGGCGGGGCGCTGTCGACCGGCCTGGTGGCCAAGAGCCAGTCGCGCTGGGGGCGCAAAGTGTCTTTTCAGTTGGGGCTGGTGGTGGCGATGTTTTCGGCATTGCTGGCCGCTTATGCCGCCTGGAGCCACAACTTCTGGCTGCTGGTGGCTGCCACGGTGATTGCGGGGTATTACAGCGCCAACGGCCAGTTGTACCGTTTTGCAGCGGCCGAGTTGGCCGCTGACGGTTTTCGCGAAAAAGCGGTTTCGCTGGTGCTGGCGGGGGGCTTGATCGGCGCTATCGTAGGGCCCAATCTGGCATCGCGCACCCGCACGGTGTACGAGACCCCTTTTCTGGGTGCCTACATGGCGCTGGGCATCGTTGCGGTGCTGGCCATGGTGTGCATGGCCTTCATTCGTTTCCCGGCCGTGCCCGCCAAAAAGCCCGGCGACAGCGCCGGGCGCCCTTTGTCCGAAATCATGCGCCAACCGGTGTTCATCGTGGCCGCGGCCGCTGCCGCGCTCAGCTATGGCGTGATGAACTTGCTGATGGCCGCCACCCCGCTGGCCATGCAGGTGTGCGGCTTCAGTTTTGACGACGCCGCGCTGGTGCTGGAGTGGCATGTGATCGGCATGTTTGCACCCGGATTTTTCACGGGCCACCTGATCAAAAAATTCGGCACGCTGCCCATCATGGGCGTGGGCGTGGTCATCAACTTTGCCTGCATTGCGATTGCCTTGACAGGCGTCGAGTTCCACCAGTTCCTGATTGCCTTGTTTTTGCTGGGCTTGGGCTGGAATTTCCTGTTCACCGGCAGCACCACCTTGGCCATGAAAGCCTGGACCCCGGCTGAAAAAGACCGCGGTCAGGCCGCCATCAACTTCTTTGTGTTCAGCACCATGGCCGTGACCTCGTTTGCTTCGGGTGCACTGGTCACCACGCAAGGCTGGACCTGGCTGAACATCGGCTCACTGCTGCCCGTGGCCCTCACGGGTGTGGCGCTGGTGTGGATGGCGATCAAGCAGAAAAACGTGGCAGCAGCCAGCGCTTGAGCGCGGTGAACACCTGCACGCGGTAGAGGTCATTGAAGATCTCGTGGTACATGGCGTCAAAGCACTCGGCCTGCACCACGCCAGCCGGTGCGGCTTCGGCAAATGCTGCGCTGGCCTGGGCGTTGACCAGGCGGTCCTGCCCCGCATATAGCAGCAAAGTGGGCATCGACCATTGCGGCGCGTCGGCCAATGTCTGGGCGCCGTTCTCCAAAATCCAGGCGGCTAGGCCTGTTGAAATGCGCCGGTGCACCAGCGGGTCGGCCTTGTAGGCTTTGACGGCTTCGGGGTCACGCGCCACAAACTCGGTTTTGAGCCCGTTGTCCACGCGCAGATGCGGCACAAAGCGGGGCAAGGTGGCCAGCAGCATCCTCTGCAGCAAATTGGGAAACCCCCCCAGCGCCGGAGAAGACAACACCGCTGCCTCTGCCGAGTGCCTTTGTTCGGCCAGCGTTCGCGCCACCACCAGGCCCCCCATGCTGTGGCCCAACAAAATGAGTGGCGCATCGGCCAAGGCCGGGCGTTGCCGTGTGTCGTCCATCACGCGGCACAAATCAGCTTGCAAACTGCCGGGCCGCAGCATGTCGCCGCGTGCGCCCTCAGACAGGCCATGGCCTTGTTGGTCGTAAGCCCGAATGGCAAAACCCCAATTGTGCAAATGTGCGGCCAATTCGCCGTAGCGTCCGGCATGCTCGCCCAGGCCGTGCACCAAGAGCACCGTGCCCAGGGGCCGAGCAGCAGGCAAAGCCCAGTCAAAAACCGCCAGCTGGCCCGCTTCGCCTGGCAAGGCGGCAAGCGTGGGCCGTGAGATCGACAGCCGTTGCATCGCCATCAAGGCATGCGGGCCATGACTTCGGCCACGGCGGCAGTGAGCTTCTTGGCGTAGGGCACATGCAAAAACTCATTCGGCCCGTGCGCGTTGCTCTTGGGGCCAAGCACACCGCACACCATCATCTGGGCCTTCGGGAAGCCGGCGCTCAGCATGTTCATGAGCGGGATCGTGCCACCCTGGCCGATGTAACCCACGGGCGCGCCATAGTGCGCCTGGCTGGCGCTGTTCAGGGCGTGTTCGAACCAGGGCTGGGTGCCAGGGGCGTTCCATCCGGTGGCGCCGCCGCCGCTTTCAAAAGTGACTTTGGCCTGGTACGGCGCGTTGTCTTCCAGCAGGGCCTTCATTTCGGCCACGGCTTGCGCGGCGTCCACCAGCGGGGGCAGGCGCAAGCTGAGCTTGAAGGCGGTGTAAGGCCGCAGCACGTTGCCAGCGTCTTTCAGGGCCGGAAAACCTTCCGCGCCGGTCACGCTCAAAGTGGGCGTCCAGGTGCGGTTGAGCAGGGCCTGGGTCGGGTCGGTGGTGGTGGGCAAGGCAAAGCTGGTCGAGCCGCCGCAATCGTAGTGTGCCCAGGGGAAGCGCTTGTAAACCTCATCGCCCAATATGGCGGCGGTGGCGCGCGCTTGCGCCAGGCGTTCGGCAGGCACTTCGCAATGAAAGCTGGCGGGCAACAAGCGCCCGGTGGCGCTGTCTTCCAGGCGATCGAGCACCTGGCGCATGATCCGAAAACTCGAGGGCACCAGACCCGAAGCATCGCCCGAGTGGATGCCTTCGGTCAGCACCTCGACTTTGAGCGTGCCGCTGGCCATGCCGCGCAGGCTGGTGGTCAACCACAGCTGCTCGTAGTTGCCCGCGCCACTGTCCAGGCAAATCACCAGACCCACATCCCCCAGGCGGGTGCGCAGGGCGTCGACATAAGGCATCAGGTCATACGAGCCTGATTCTTCGCAAGTCTCGATCAGGCCCACGATGCGCGGGTGCGGGGTCTTTTGGCTTTTAAGGGCCTGCAATGCCGCGATGCTGGCGTACACCGCATAGCCATCGTCGGCGCCGCCGCGGCCATACAGCTTGCCGTCTTCGTAGACCGGGGTCCAAGGCCCCAGGTCGTTGCGCCAGCCGTTGAATTCGGGCTGTTTGTCCATGTGGCCGTACATCAGCACGGTCTCGCCGGAGCCCTCGTTGGCAGCGCGGGTGGCGTCCACCTCAAAAAACATCACCGGTGTGCGGCCCGGCAGGCGGATGATTTCCAGCTTCAGGCCCTCGACCTTTTGGGCTTCGACCCATTGCGCGGCATGGCGCAACACCGTCTCGATGTGGCCATGGGCGGCCCACTCTGCGTCGAATGCGGGCGACTTGGCCGGGATTTCAATGTACTTTTTCAGCTCGGGCAGGATGCGGCTGTCCCACGCTTGGGAGACCTCATTCAAGGCCCTGGCGGTGTCCAGATGACCAGCGGGCATTTCACGGTGCAAAGGTGCGTTCATGGGGCAGGGCTCCTGAGGGCGACATAAAAGAAATTACTTTAGCGGTTTTGCGAAAGACTGGCCATGGCCGGCATTCGCTGCCGGGACAGCTTGGCCGATTTTTGAGCCACCTGACTGTGGGCCGCGGCACAATGGCGGGCCGACATGTGCTGTTGCCGGAGGGGATGATCGCAGTGGTGCACAAGACAAGTTCGATGGAGAAGTCAATTGAGTGAGTTTGCAAAGCAAGCGCCAAGGCCCAGCCGAGTGCCTGCAACCCGTGTGGGTGGCATTGTGCTGGCCGCAGGGGCCGGTGCCCGCATGGGCCATCGCCCCAAATGCTTGCTGCAACTGGACGGCGTGAGTTTGCTGGCGCGTCAATTGCAAGCCTTGTCAAATGCCGGCATCAATGACGTGGTGGTGGTGTTGGGCCACCACGCCGAACGCATTCAGCAAGAGGCCTGCTTGGCTCAATTTGCTGCGCGCACAGTGCTCAATCTCCAGCCCGATACCGGTCACGTGAGCTCCTTGCGCGTGGGCTTGCAGGCTTTGCCCGCCTCTTTTGATGCCGTGCTGGTGGCCCTGGCAGACCAGCCGCTCATCAATACACAGGATGTGGCCGATGTGGTGCGCGCCTTTGCCAATCGCCCCGATGGCACACACATGCTGCAGCCTGCCGTGCAGGGCTTGCCCGGAAACCCAGTCATGTTCACCAGGGCTGTGGGCCAGCAGATTTTGGCGGGTGATGCGCACATCGGCGTGCGGCAATGGCAAGCCGCACAGCCCGACAGTGTGTGCCGCTGGCCCACGGCCAACAGCCACTACCGCACAGATGTGGACAGCGAAGAAGACCGCTTGGCGATTGAAGCGCGCACAGGGCAAAGCCTGCGCTGGCCAGCCGATTCAGGCCCACCGGTGCCCACGCTGTAAAAGCGCCAAGGCCCTGTGCGGTCCTCGGCCTGAAGGGCTTTCAAGCCTGAAGTGCGTCGGCGATCAGCTTGAGGGAAATCAGCAGCAAGCCGATTTGCACCCCTTTAAAAAACCATTCGTCGGCGATTTTTCGGGTCAGGTAGGCCCCCACGACAGTGCCCATCAGGGCAAACGGGATCAGCACCAAGGTGCCCATCATTTGCTCCGTGTCGTAGGGCCGCAACTGATGGTAAGGCGCCAGTTTGACCAGGTTGATGGCTGTAAAAAACAGCGTCGATGTGCCCGCAAACACGATTTTCGGCAGCTTTTGGGGCAGCAAATAAACCTGAAAAGGGGGGCCTCCAGCGTGCGAAATGAAGCTGGCAAAACCTGCGATCACGCCCCACAACGAACCTCGCCCCCAACTGGCCGGGCTTGCGGCTTGTTCGCTTTTGCGTTTGATCCAGGCATTCAGGACAAAACCCACACCCATCAGCCCGATCATCATCTTGACAGCGGCATCCGACACCAGCGATGCCGTCAACCAACCGACCAGCACACCGCCCACACCGGCAGGGATGAGGATTTTCAAATTGATGGCGCTGAAGTTTTTTCGGTAAAGCCACAAGCCCACCATGTCGGAGATGATGTAAATCGGCAGCAGCATCACCACCGCGTTGATCGGCGACATGAACAGAGAAAGAATCGGCACTGACAGCATGCCGACGGTCGGCAAGCCCCCTTTGGACAAGCCGACCATGGCTGCAGCCAGTGCCGCCCACATCAGGTAATGCGGGTCATTCATTGCAAGTCCGGCGCAAGGCCGTCTTGGAACCAGGGCATGGTGTTATGCGGATGGGAATGCGGTTTGGGGGCAGCGCAAGTCGAGGCTTACAAATAGCTTTGCAGCCAGCCCAGGCCGCGCGAGGTGCCGCCTGCCGAGGCATCGGCCGGGTTGTATTCGCAGCCGATCCAGCCGTCCCAGCCGCATTCGGCACTGACTTTGTCAATGGTCTGGAAGATGTGCGTCCAGTTCACCTCGCCCGTGCCGGGTTCGTGGCGGTCGGGCACCTCGGCGATCTGGAAGTGCCCTACGCGCCCGGTGGGCAGGTACTGTGCGATCTTGGCCGTCAAGTCGCCTTCGACGATCTGGCAGTGAAACAAATCCATCTGCACTTTGACATTGGTGGCCCCCACCGCCTGCACGATGCGGTGCGCGTGGTCCTGCCGGTTGAGGTGAAAGCCCGGCACGCTGCGGGTGTTGATGGGCTCGACCAGCACATCGCGTCCGGCTTTGGCGGCCTGTGCTGCGGCCCATTGCAGGTTGCTGATGAGCGTGGCATCTGCGACGGCGGCCGCATCGGGGCTTGCGCCATCGGCGCGCAAACCCACCATGGCATGGATACGCGGGCAGTTCAGGGCCTCGGCATAAATCAGGGCTTGCTCAAAGCCGATGCGGAACTCGGCCTCGCGCCCGGGCACGCAGGCAGTGCCCCGGCTGCCCGTTTCCCAAGCCTGGGTGAAGCTGGCGCTGTCAAGGCCGCCAGAGGGCGTGTTGAACAACACCTGTTGCAAGCCATTGCCACGCAATCGGGCGGACAACTCATCAGCGGCAAATGCATACGGGAACAGGTATTCCACGGCTTTGAAACCGTCCTTTGCGGCCGCCTCAAAGCGCGCCAGAAAAGGCAGGTCGGGGTACATCATGGACAGATTGGCAGCAAAGCGGGGCATGGGGGTCTTTCAGGTCTTACCAGCGGGCGCCAAAGGTCTGGCGCAAATCGTCCAGGTCGGTGGCCAGAAGGGGTGGGGTGTCGGGTTGCAACAGCATGAGCCGTGCGGTTTCTTCCAGTTCCTCGAGCGTGGCCATGGCCGCTGCGGGTGAGTCGTGCCACACGTTGGGCCCCAGGCGCGGCAGCATCACAGCGCGGATCGGGATGCCCTGCGCTGCATGCTGGCGGATCAGGGCGGCGACTTCTCTGGCGGTATCGGGGCTGCCCGGGCGGTGGTAGCGCACCAGGGGCACATGGCCCACTTTCATCACGAAATAAGGCGTGATGGGCGGCAGCAATTCAGGGCCGTGGGCGTTCAGGCTGAGGGCCACGCAATGCGTGCTGTGGGTGTGAATCACGCAGCGTGTTGCGGGGTTGTGCTCACAAGCGGCCTCGTAAATCTGGCGGTGCAAGGCAAGGGTCTTGCTGCCCTTGTCGCCGCTCAGCTGTTGGCCCTGCAGGTCCAGCTTGGCCAGGCGTGCCGGGTCCAGAAAGCCCAGGCAGGCATCGGTGGGCGTGATCAAAAAACCATCGTCCAGCCGCACACTGACATTGCCTGCCGTGGCGTGCACGTAGCCGCGCTCAAACAGGCTGCGGCCCACACGGCAAATTTCTTCGCGGGCCTGGTTCTCGAGGAGGTTCATGCCAACACTGTAAAGGCTTTGGTGAAGAAGTCCTCGGTGCCAAAGTTGCCCGACTTGAGCGTGATGTGCACGCCGCCTGCGGCGGAAGGCGCATGGCACCATGGCACACCCGGGTCGATCTGCGGGCCGATTTGCAGCTGCGCGATGCCCAGTGCCTGCACACAAGCGCCTGAGGTTTCGCCACCTGCGACCACCAGTTGTTTCACACCCAAGTCCACCAGGCCCTGAGCTACAGCGGCCAGCGCGTGCTCGACCAGAGCACCGGCTTCGGCCACGCCCAGTTGCGCCTGCACTTGCTTGACGGCTTCGGGCTCGGCGGTCGAATAGACCAGCACCGGGCCATCCTTCAAAAGCGGCGCAGCCCAGGCCAGCACCTGCTGCACCAGCGCATCACTTTGTCCGTTCATCAAACTCGCAGGGTTGATCGCCATGGCGGGTCGACCGCTGGCTTTGAAGTGCGCCACTTGCGCGTTGGTGGCCACCGAGCAGCTGCCAGACACCACCGCCTGCAAGCCCATGGCGGCGGGCAATTGGCTGGCTTGCAGCGAAGGCGTCAGGCCAAAGTTGGCGGGCAGGCCGATGGCCACACCCGAGCCGGCGGTGACCAAAGCCATGTCTTTCAAAGCCGGACCCAGCAAGAGCAAGTCGGCGTTGCTGGTCGCGTCCACAATCGCCACGCCCACGCCCTCGCTGCGCAGCGCCTGGATGCGTTCGCGGATGGCCGCTTCGCCTTGGGCCACGGTTTTGTAATCGATCAGGCCGACCTGACGTTTTGTCTGCGCTTGCATGACGCGCACCAAGTTCGCGTCGGTCATCGGCGTGAGCGGGTGGTTCTGCATGCCGCTCTCGTTGAGCAGCACGTTACCTGCAAACAAATAGCCCTTGAACACGGTGCGCCCGTTGTCGGGGAAGGCCGGCGTGGCGATGGTGAAGTCGCACTTCAGCGCGTCCATCAAAGCCTCGGTCACTGGGCCGATGTTGCCCTCGGGCGTGCTGTCAAAGGTTGAGCAGTATTTGAAATAGATTTGTTGGGCACCCTGCGCCTGCAACCACTGCAAGGCTGCCAGAGATTGCGCGATGGCCTCGGCTGCCGGCAGGGTGCGCGATTTGAGCGCCACCACCACCGCGTCCACCTCTGCGGCCAGCGGCGCATCGGGCACGCCAATGGTCTGCACCACCCGCATGCCTGCGCGCACCAGGTTGTTGGCCAGGTCGGTGGCACCGGTGAAGTCGTCAGCGATGCAGCCCAGTTTCAAACCCTTGTTTGTGGCATTCATAAACTGGCTCACTGCGCGGGCTTAGGCAATTCAATGCCCGGGAAAATCTTGATCACTGCGCTGTCGTCTTCCTTGGCAAAGCCCGCCGTGCTGGCTTGCATGAACATCTGGTGCGCAGTGCTGGACAGCGGCAGCGGGAACTTGCTGGCGCGGGCCATGTCGAGCACCAGCCCCAAGTCCTTCACAAAAATGTCCACCGCGGAGAGCGGCGTGTAGTCGGCCGCCAGCACATGGGCCATGCGGTTTTCAAACATCCAACTGTTGCCTGCGCTGTTCGTGATCACCTCGTAAAGCGCCGCAGGGTCCACGCCTTCGCGCAGGCCCAGGGCCATGGCTTCGGCAGCGGCGGCAATGTGCACGCCCGCCAGCAACTGGTTGATGATCTTGACCTTGCTGCCCGCGCCCGCGCTGTCGCCCAGCTTGTAGACCTTGGCGGCCATCGCGTTCAAAAATGGCTCGGCCAGCGCATAAGCCTCGGGTTTGGCCGCCGTCATCATGGTCATTTGACCGCTGGCGGCTTTGGCTGCGCCGCCCGAAATCGGTGCATCCACATAGCGCAGGCCCATGGCTTCCAGGCGGGTCTCCAAAGCCACCGACCAGTTCGGGTCGACGGTGGAGCACATCACAAACACGCTGCCGCGCTTCATGCTGGCGGCGCAACCCGGCGTGCTGCCATCGCCAAACAACACGGCTTCGGTCTGCGCGGCATTCACCACCACCGAAACCACCACATCACACGCAGTACCCAGTGAGGCCAGCGTGTCGTGCGCTGTGCCCCCGGCGTGGGTAAAAGCCTCGGCCACCTCGCGCCGCACATCAAACACCTGGACGCTGTGCCCGGCCCGGCGCAGGGAAGCCGCCATGCCCGAACCCATGGCCCCCAACCCGATCAATCCAACTGTTGTCATGCTTTGACTCCTTAGTCCAATGTGATCTTGGCGAAAGCCGCCACTTTTTTCCACTGCGCCATGTCGGTTTGCATAAAGCTGGCCAGGCCTTGGGCATTGGCCCAGGTGGGCTCGGCGCCGGCTTTCAGCATGGCGGCTTTCACCTCGGGCTGGTTGGCCACGCGCTCCAGCGCTTGTTCCAGCTTTTGCTGTACCGGGCCAGGCAAACCGGCAGGCGCGGCCACGCCAAACCAGGCAAACACCTGGTAACCCTTCATGCCCGCCTCTTCCATGGTGGGCACATTGGGCAAGGCGCTGCTGCGTTGGGGGGTGGTGACCGCCAGGGCCTTGAGCTTGCCGCCATTGATCAAGCCGAGGGCCGAAGGCAGGTTGTCAAACATCATGTTCACTTCGCCCGCCATCAGACCTGTCAGGCCCGCTGCTGCGCCCCTGTAAGGGATGTGCGTGACGAACGCACCCGATTGGCTTTTGTACAGCTCGGCGCTCAGGTGCAGCGACGTGCCCTGCCCGTTGGACGCGTAGTTGAGCTGCCCCGGCTTGGACTTGGCCAGCGCGGTGAGTTCGGCCACGGTGTTGATGCCAGACGCCGGGTTGACCATCAGCACGTTGGGCACACGGCCCAGCAGGGCCACCGGGGCAATTTGCTCAGGTTTGTAGGGCAGCTTGCTGTAAAGCGCGGGGCTGATGGTGAGCGGGGGCGATGCCATCAGCAAGGTGTAGCCATCGGCCGCTGCACGGGCCGCCTCGGCTGCGCCCAGGTTGCCACCGGCGCCGGGCTTGTTGTCAATCACGATGGATTGCCCCAGCTCAAGAGCCAGTTTGGGCGCAACCAAACGGGCCATGTTGTCAATCAGGCCGCCGGGCGGAAACGGCACCACCAGCTTGATGGGCCGTGTGGGCCAGGCCTGCGCCAAAGCGGTGGTGGCCAAAAAGGGTGTTGCGGCGAGCAAGGCGGCGGCTGCCGCGATCCAGTTTCTGCGTTGCATGGGGTGTTTCCTGTAGTGAATTGATCAGGTCATCATACTTGCCGAAAATGCCTTGGATTCAAGGCCCACGGTGGCGTGAGATCGCATCAAGCAGGAGCGGCATGACCCATGCGAGTTGTGTCAACAATTGGCGCGGCGATGGTCCGCTACCAAGCGGTCCTCAAATTTCATTGTCGAACTTCTCAGGGCCCGATGTTTGGTGGTGCGCCCTTTCATGCGCTTGCGCCACATGCGAAATGAATTGGGATGGAGTTCGTGCCGCATCAGGCGAATGACATCCGATTCTGACCATCCCATGCGCTCCTGAATGGTCTCGAAGGCAGTCCGGTCTTCCCAAGCCATCTGAACAATGGCCGAAATGTCCCCTGCTGAAAGACTTGAAAGGCGTTTGGAAAATGTGGCCTCCACGGCGCTGCTCCTGGAAAAAAAAGGCTTGAAGTCACCACCCACAAAGTGGCTAAGTGTGAAGTGTGACGCCAAAAGCCAATTCCCCAGCATCGATTGGGGGTAAAGCCCACGGCAAGGGCCTGCGCTCTAGCCGCTTGCAATATCCTAAACATTCAACAAACGGAGCGCTTAATGAAACAACTTGTTATGGGTTCAGTGATCATGTGCTTTGCGGCCATGGCTTCAGCACATGGTTGCCCTGGTGAGATGCGTGCCATCGACGCCAAAGTGCCCACCGCGAACTTGCCTGCTGCAGACCTGTCCAAAGTCAAAGCCTTGCGCGAAGAGGGTGAAAAATTGCACAAGGAAGGCAAGCACACCGAGTCGATGAAAGCGCTGGCTGAAGCCAAGAAGCTGCTGGGTGTCTGAGCCAAAGCCGCTTTTGACTCAGCACCTGTCTCCGCACCTTTTGCGCGAACTGCGCTCTGATCATGCGGGTGAGACGGGTGCTGTCTATATTTACAAAGGCATTGAGGCTGTTGCGCAGTGGCGTGGCGACCTTGAGCTGCTCTCATTTGCCAGGGCGCACGGGGCCACCGAAGCCGACCACTTGACCGAAGTGGCGCTTTGGTTGCCTGCGTCACAAAAAAGCCTGTTGTTGGGGCCTTGGCGCTTGGCTGGATGGATGACCGGCGCATTACCTGCCCTGTTGGGGCGGCGCGCAGTTTACGCCACGATTGCTGCGGTGGAGACATTTGTAGACCAGCATTACCAGCAGCAAATAGACCATCTCCGTGAGTGGGGTGGTCCCCCAGGTTTGCTGCCGCTGTTGATTCGGTGCCAAGCGGATGAGCAGCATCACCGCGATGAGTCCGCCGCTTTGGCCGGAAGCAAAAGGGGTGTGTTCTTACGCGCCTGGTGCTGGATGGTCGGTTTCGGGTCTGCTGCTGCCGTAGTTTTGGCCCGCCGAGTCTGAATTTTTAAATAATTGGGTAACGCTGATGTGGCCATTCACCCACCAACGAAACGCTGATGCGTCCTGTATCCGGTTTTTCATGTTGGCAGCCATCGGTTTGTCCTTCACCTCCACAGCGCAAAGCCTGGATTCACCACCCCGGCCAGGCAGTGCAAAAATCTTCCTTCTGGGCGAGATCCACGACAACGCACACGGCCACCGACTGAGACTTGAACGTGTCATGCAATGGGTCGGACAAGGACACCAGCCCGTTGTGCTGATGGAGCAGTTTGACCGTGAAAACCAGGCCGTTTTGGATCTTGCACTGTCCCGATGTCAAGATGTAGATTGTGTGCTGGCCAAAGCGGCAACCCCAGGATGGGAGTGGCACTTTTACAAGCCCTTTGTGCAGTTGGCCTTGGATAAAAAAGTCAAACTGTTGGCGGCTAATTTATCCCATGTGGATGTGCGAAAAGTCATGAAAGATGGCTTTTCGGCTGTTTTCAGCCCGCAAGCGATCGACACTTACAAGCTCCATCAGATCCCACTTCCACTGCTCAGCGCTCAAAACAAAGCCATCCAAGAAGGGCACTGCAACATGTTGCCCGCCCAAGCCATTGGGCCCATGGTTCAGGGCCAAATTGCCCGTGATGTTTGGATGGCCAGCGTGGTCAATGGCGTCACGAATCAAATGGTCGTGCTGATCGCTGGCAATGGCCATGTCAGAAAGGATGCAGGCGTCTACCAATGGTTATCGCCCGACAAGCAGGGGCTAACCCAAGTGCATGGGGTGGTCGAACGCGCAGACACAAATGACGCAAATTGGTTTGACCACGTGGTCACAGTCCCCGAAGTTGAACGTGAAGATCCTTGTCGGGTCTTCACCCAAAAACCGGGTAAAAAATAATCGGTGGTTTTCTTTTTTAGATCACAGACAGCAGCCACTCCACAAAGATCGCAATGAATGAAGTGAATTTCAAAATTCTGTTTGTCTGCATGGGCAACATCTGCCGAAGCCCCACAGCAGAGGCTGTTTTTTTCAAAAGGCTGGCGGATCAAAATCTCTTGCACCAGGTCCAAATTGACTCAGCGGGCACACACAACTTCCATCCCGACGCGCCCCCCGATGAACGCAGTCAGATGCATGCGCTAAAAAGAGGCTATGACCTGTCCAACCTGAGGGCCAGACCGGTTGTTGAAAGTGACTTTGAGCAATTCGATTTGTTGTTGACGATGGATTGGGACAACCGCGCGCTGCTGGAGGAAAGATGCCCCGCACTGCATCTTCACAAGATCCGGGGCTTGGCTGAATTTTTGCAAACAACCCAGGCCTCTGTCATACCTGATCCCTACCACGGTGGGGAGCAGGGGTTTGAGCATGTGTTGGATTTGATCGAAGAAGCCAGCGATGGCCTCATGAAATTCACCCTTCAAAAGGTGCGGGCATGAAGCAAGTCAGTTCGGCAGTCATTGAGTTGCGAGATTTACAGCTTAAAACAGACATCGGAACCTATGGTCCCAACGACACCAGGCCAGACGTCCACATCCTCGATTTGACACTTGGGATTTCGGTCAATCAGGTCGTCATTGCCCACGATGGCATGGCGCATGTGTTTGACTACGACCCACTGATTGTGGAAATTGACCGACTCGCAGCGGACGGTCACTATGAAACGCAAGAACGGCTCATCACGCGGATTGCAAGTGCATGTGCAGCACACCCGGCCATTCAGCGCATGGAGATTCACCTGAAGAAGTCACCCGTTCGATCGGGCAGCGGATCGCTGGGCGTTGGCCTGACGCTTGATGAGGCCGCAACCAATGCACTTCGATCGGATCAGCCAAAGGCCAGTGTGTAGATGCACCCGATCAAGCCGTGGTTTTGGTTCACCTGGCGCATTGAAAACCCGTAAACATCGAAGCAAAGGCAATGGCTCAAGGTCGTATCAAACGTCTGCAGTCTGCGGCGCGCTCGCAATCGCAGCCATTCAAGGTGGCAGCGCCTGCGGTCTGCGCCCTCTGTGATCGAGCTATCCCAGCAGCGCTGCGAGACGCACACCATTTGATTCCAAAATCACGAGGCGGTGTCATCACCGTTTTCATGCACCGCGCGTGCCACAAGCAAGTTCATGCTTTGTTCACAGAAACCGAGTTGGCACGCCATTACCCCAGCACACAGGCGCTGCGCGCACACCCTGAAATGGCAAGATTCATCCACTGGGTTCAAGACAAACCCAGCGACTTCAATCCCCCGACCAGACGCAGCCGGAGCAAAGGCCAGTTTTAATTTTCCAGAGCGTTGCCTGTGCCACAGCGCCGCCAACATCCACTTCAATTTTTATGCAGCAAGACAACTTAGAAATTCCTCCCGACCACTTGCCTACGCGCTTATGGCAAGAGCTGACGCGTGCACCGCACGACAGGCACCATGATTGGCGTACACCCATTTTGGCCACACAGGGCATTGACCAAAGTGGCCCTCAAGCGCGGACCGTGGTCCTCAGGCATGCCGATGCACCCTTGTGGACCTTGCGTGTCTACACCGATGCGCGCTCTGCAAAATGCTCAGAACTTGTGGCGCAGCCGCTGGCGCAATTGACTTTTTGGAGCAAGCGCCTTCATTGGCAGTTGCGTGTTTCTGCTCTGGCCACGGTTGATTTTGAGGGCGAGCAGGTTGATGCTGCCTGGGAACACGTGAGGCAATCACCTGCTCGCGCCGACTATCTGAGTGCGTTGCCACCCGGTCACATCCAAACTTCGAGAGAACCCGTGGCGGAAGGCGCCAAAGATGCTCTGCGCGGTCACCATTTGGCGATTTTGAGCTTTAAAGTGTCCTCAATGGACTGGTTGGCATTGGGTCAAGACGGGCATCGCCGAGCCAGACTCACGTCAGATGGCTTACTGGCCTGGTTGGTGCCATGAGTCATCGTGGTGTTGGAATTTTTCGACACTGCGGCGCACGCATGGCACGTCGGTTGTTTGGTAACTGGCTCCGTTGCCCCTAAATCCGGTTAACCTCCAAAACTTCGCATCACCCTTGTCCTGTCTGGTTCAGTTCATGCCCAAGCTCACTCGCCTTTGGCCCCTTGTGGCCTTGTTGCTGTTGCAAGCCTGCAGCAGCCTGCCGCCCGAAAACTACGCCCCCAAGCTGGGGCAAATGGGCAAGGACGTGATGTGGCTGCCCACGCGCGATGAACTGGTGACGCAGATGCTGGCGGCGGCGCGCGTTACGCCTGAAGACGAGGTGGTGGACCTGGGTGCGGGCGACGGCAAGATTCCGATCGCGGCGGCGCGGCAGTTCGGGGCACGGGCTTGGGGCATTGAGTACAACAAAGACCTGGCTGCGCTGGCCCAGCGCAACGCGCAACGGGCGGGGGTGGCAGAGCGTGTGCGCATCGTGCATGGCGACATCTTCAAGGAAGACTTTTCAAAAGCCAGTGTGGTCACCCTGTACCTGCTGGAAGAGCTGAACGCGCAGCTGCGCCCCACGCTTTTGAAAATGCGCCCTGGCACGCGGGTGGTGTCCAACTCGTTTTCGATGGGTGACTGGGAGCCCGACCAAGTGATCCGCGTGGGCAGCCACACCGGCTATTTGTGGACCGTGCCCGCCGTGGTGGCTGGCCAGTGGGCGTTGCAAGGCCTGGACCGCCGAGGCCCGGCGCTGCTGCAGCTGACGCAGCGGCACCAGCGTTTGGGTGGCAGCCTGGCCTGGGGCTTGCAAGTGCAGCCTTTGTTGGGTGCGCGCATCGACGGTGCCCAACTGCATTTCAGTTTCATCAACGCCGACGGCCAGCTGCAGGCCGCCAAGCTGCAGTTGCAGGGCCAGACCCTGGCTGGCGAGCTGGTCGGGCCTTACGGCATGGTCGAGATTCAGCCCGAGGTGGTGAAGGTCTCCGGCCAACGCGCAGGGGACTGAGCTGCAGGTCCTTTGCTTCAAGGCATTTCGTTTGCAAACAGCATGATTCGAAGTTCAAGTGGCTTTGTAAACCAGCTTTAACACTTCAAAGTCCAGCATCCAAGTTTGTTGATTGCCAATCGCCTTTGACTGGGCGCTACAAAACGAGGTCAAAGGCAAGCCGATGTCATGGCCAGAGCCAGCCATGTTGTTTTGCCTGCGGTCAAGGAAAAACTGTTTTGTAGCGAAATATTTAAATTCATTAAATATTTATATAGTTTTAAATTAACTTAAAAGTAATTATTTATAAGTACAATCATGTAATTATTTACAAATACTTATAAGTCATGCGAATTCAAATTAACACAACAAATCCCAATAACCTTAGCCGTTCGACAGTTGTTGACTTCAAAGCTGGGCAACCCGTCATCAAGCATCTCGTGCTTCCCGGACAAAAGATCACCGTCATAGTGGATGGTGTAATTTGGAAGGGTAGTCAGCTTTTGGGTGCCAAGAAACTCAAACTAAATAAATCTGAAGAAAATTTGATCATTGAAACCGAAGATGGCAACGAGCAAATCATCGAGTTGACTGATTTTTATGGCCAAGAGGACGCTCTTTTAACAGGCGAAGAGTGGTCAATGGCAGATGGTAGTCAGTTAAAAAACGTCAATGATGGAGTCATGTTTGTGGCTGAAGACGCATCAGCTGTTACCGGCAGCGCGCTTGTCGGTTTGGGCGGTGGGGCTGCGGGCGGTATTCTTGCTACGGGCGCTGCTGTTGGCTTGGCGGCCACGGGTGGCGAAACACAAGAAAATGCTAGACCGGTGTTGAGCCTCTCCACGCCCGTGTCTCCGCTTGAGAACGCCGCCGCTGCGGGCCAAACCATCCTCACAGCGACTGCCACCGATGCAGATGGCGAGACACTGACGTACAGCTTGGTAGCAGGCAGCAACCCCGACGGCTACTACGCCATCAACGCCACCACCGGTGTTGTCACCCTGACGGCAGCCGGTGCGGCGCATGTCAATGCGGGCAACGACTTGCCTGCGGTCCAGGTCAGCGTGAGCGACGGCACGGCCACCGACACCGAGACCGCCACGATTTCGGCCACCACCGACGTGAACGACGCACCGGTGCTGGCCCTGACCACACCCACCGCACCGCAGGAAAATGCGGCCACCGCAGGTGATGTGATGACCACCGCCACGGCCACAGACGAAGAAGGCCATCTGATGCTCTTCAGTCTGGTCACTGGCAGCAACCCCAACGGCTACTATGCGATTGACTTGTTTACCGGCGTCGTCACCCTGACGGCAGCAGGTGCCGCGCATGTCCATGCGGGCAACGACCTGCCTGCCGTGCAGGTCAGAGTGATTGACGCATTCAACGCTATCGATACCGAATCTGTCACGGTCCCGGTCACTGTCGATGTCAACGACGCGCCAGTGGCCAGCCCTGCGACGATCACGCCCACCGAAGACACCCCGCTGGCCGTGCCTCTGGCGGCCACCGACGTTGATGGCACCATCGCCTCGTTCACCCTGACCGCAGGCCCAACGCCCGCGCAGGGCACCTTGGTCTATGACCATGACGGCGCCCCAGGCACGCCCGCCGTGGCGGTCACGCTCGACAGCCCATTGACCCCCGCGCAAGCGGCCACTGTCCAGTTTGTGCCCACGCTCAATTACAACGGCGCGGTGGCCCCCATCAGTTTCTTCGCCACTGACAACCAAGGCTTGAATTCAGCACCAGCGACCGTGACGATCAACAATGTGATCGCGGTCAACGACGCGCCAGTGCTGAGCCTGAGCACCCCGGTCGCACCGTCGGAAAACGCTGCCGCTGCGGACGACGTGATCACCACGGCCACGGCCACCGACGAAGAAGGCGACACACTAACCTACAGCCTGGTCGCAGGCAGCAACCCTAACGACTACTACGCCATCAACGTCACCACCCCAGGCGTCGTCACCCTGACGGCAGCCGGTGCGGCGCATGTCAATGCGGGCAACGACTTGCCTGCGGTCCAGGTCAGCGTGACCGACGGCACGGCCACCGACACCGAGACCGCCACGGTTCCGGCAACGACCTTGGTGAACGACGCGCCGGTGCTGGGCTCAAACCTAATCTCCGGTCACGCTGGTTTGTACCCTTCTTCTGGGCCATCCGCCGGCGTGGCGCTTTCTGCCCTCATGCCCACCGCCACCGACGAGGACATTGGCGACACCTTGGTGGGTTACGCAGTAACCAGCGCGGCGCCAGAGTCCTCCAACAGCGGTGTTTGGCAGTACCAAGCCGCTGGCACCAGCACCTGGACGGCGCTGTCCGGTGCTTCAGACACCAACGCCATCTTTTTGGCAGCAGACACCAAAGTGCGTTGGTCGATTGGTACTACCAGTGTGTTCCCCATCACTGAGCTGCGCATCGTGGCGGTGGACAGCTCGGCGGGTGTGCCCACCACGGGCGATGTGCTCGACGCGTCGGTGACCGGTGGCAGCTCCCGTTTCAGCGATCCAGCGACCTTGCCCATGACCAGTCCCCCCGTGGTGATCGACCTCAACCGCGACGGAAGTTTGGGCTACAGCCAAGTGGTGATGGACGTGGACGGTGATGGCAGGTTGGACCAAACCGCCTGGGCTGGTGCCCAAGACGGTGTGCTGGTCTGGGACAAATACGCCGACGGCTTGGTGCGCGACAGCAGCCAATACGCCTTCACGCAGTTCGGTGGCAACACCGACTTGGAGGGCTTGGCGATGGGATTTGACAGCAACGGCGACGGCAAGTTCAACGCGCTGGATGCGAAGTTTGGCGAGTTCAAGGTCTGGCAAGACGCAGACCAAGACGGTGTGAGTGACGCAGGCGAGGTGCGCAGCTTGGCCGACTGGGGCCTGACCGAGATCAACCTGACCAGCGATGGCGTGGTGCGCACACCGGCCCCAGGCGTCAGGGAAGCGGGCCAGACCACGGCCACGGCCACAGATGGCACGTCTGTGTTGGTGGGCGATGTGGCCTTTGCCTACAGCAGCTTGGCCTACAGCGCGCAAGTGGGCAGCAACGGCACGCAGCTGGCCTTGTTGGGCGCGGGCATGGACCTGGACTTTTCCAGCTTCGTGGCGGTGCACGGCCAGGTCAGCGCGATTGACCTGAATGGCACGGGCACCAACAGCCTGAAGCTGAGTTTGTCCGACGTGCTGAGTCAGCCGGCGGCGTCTGGCCCAGCGGTCTTGATGGTGGATGGCGGCAGCGATGACCGCTTGACCCTAACCCAAACCGAAGGCTGGCAGCAAATGGGCACCAGCGTAGCGGCGGGAGCGGCGTACAGCGTGTGGGAACACACGGGCACCGCGCATCAGGTCTGGATTGATCAGCAGTTTCAGGTGATCTCAGCCTGAGTTGAATCAGAGCCTGTGTTCACTTAGCCCAAGCCCCACACCTGCAAAGGTGCGGGGCTTGGTTGATTTGCAGACCTGATGGTGCTTCAGCATTCACTCCTTCAGTTTGTCAGCCGTGATGTGGGTTCGGGTGTGTGTGCGTGACAGCGTGGCACCTCTCTTGCCTGTAAGCTCGATGACTGGGGTTGACCCCGTTCACAAGGCTTGTCATGCGTCTGTTTTCTTACCGTGACCGCCCCGTTCACCTGGGGCCCTACCCAATGGAGCGCTTGCGGCGCACAAGCGCCGCGCCAGACGACAGCGGCCTGCCGCCCATGCAGGCGCTGCGCTTTGCGCACGCTGACCCCGAATCCTTGTCGCACGCCATGGCCCGTTACATGGCCATGTTTGACCTGGTGCGTGATGGTGCCGTCAACCCGCAAATCGGGGAAATTCCTCAAGACACCCACGAGCGCGCCCACCACCTGAAGGCTGCGGGCCATTACTTTGACGCGTCGATGATGGGCGTGTGTGCCCTGCCTGCCAGCGCTTGGCTGGCCGAGCCGATCCGCAACCCCGCCGTACCCGCCTTGGGCGAAGAGCTGGCGCAAAGCCAACCGGCCAGTTTTGCAGCGGGCATGGACATGATCTTGGCCGATGTGCTGGACTCGGCCCGCACCGTGCACGGCCCCATCACGCACCATGGCCACGCCATCGTGATCTTGGTGGAGTTTGCGCGGGACCCGAAACCTGGCGAGCCCGGCTGTGACTGGCTGGCCGGCACACAAGCACAACGCGCCGCCGTGCTGGCGGCGCAAACGGCCGTGTTGCTGTCGAGCTATTTGCGCATGCTGGGGCACGAGGCCCGCGCTCACAGTGCCAGCTGCAGCGATGTCGATCTGGCCCGCCTGGCCCTGGCCGCAGGCCTGACGCTGCCCGATGGCGAAAACCCTTATGTGGGCCAGCGCTATGCCTTGGCCGCCGTCAGCACCACGCTGGCACTGGCCCCCGATCAAGCGCTGCACCCACAACAAAACCGTTGGCAAAGCCACGGCCCGGCCTGGTGGCTGGGCCAGGGCACGCTCAAGGGCGCCTTTCACCGCGATGCGTTTGCCCAGCGCGAGTTTCGCCAAGGGGCGCACCCGTTTGAGACGCTCAAGCGCCGCGACACACCCACCACTTTCATCGACCACGACCGGGTGCCGCGTTTTCCCAAGCGGGCCGATTTTTTTGCACGGGCCCTGTTTGGTGATTTGGGCAAGACCGTGCAAGACAGCGCCAAGAACGCGCACTACGTGATGAAAAGCCCCATCGGGGCCTGCGCACGCCGGGCGCTGGGGGCGTTGCTGCTTTTGCAGTTTGGCCCGGCGCGTGGCCCGGTGGCGGCCAGCACCGCCGACCCGCTGCGCAATGCCGATAACCTGAAGGCCGCCTCGTATTACCTGGGGGTGGACGCGGTGGGCTTGTGCGCTGTGCCCGAGTGGGCTTATTACTCGCACGACGCGGGTGGCAACCCCATGCCCGCTTACCACGCCAACGCTGTGAACCTGCTGATCGACCAAGGCCACGAGACCATGGAAGGCGCCAGCGGAGACGACTGGATTTCGGTGGCGCAGAGCATGCGGGCTTATCTGCGCTTTTCGCTGATGGGCGGCATCTTGGCCGAGCAAATTCGGCGTCTGGGTTATTCGGCTCGGGTGCATTCGGTGCTCGACGGCGATGTGCTGCAGCCGCCCTTGTTGTTGCTCTCGGGCCTGGGCGAAGTCAGCCGCATTGGCGAGGTGATCCTCAACCCGTTTTTGGGGCCGCGCCTGAAAAGTGGCAGCGTGACCACCGACCTGCCCATGGCCCCCGACCGGCCCATCGACTTCGGCCTGCAAAGCTTTTGCGAAAGCTGCAACAAGTGCGCGCGCGAGTGCCCGTCAGGGGCCATCACCGCTGGCCCCAAGCTGATGTACAACGGCTACGAGATCTGGAAAAGCGACGCTGAAAAATGCGCCCGTTACCGCATCACCAACGCCGCTGGCGGCATGTGCGGGCGCTGCATGAAAACCTGCCCCTGGAACCTGGAAGGCCTGCTGGCCGACAGCCTGTGGCGACAGGTGGCCATGAAGTTGCCCGCTGCTGCACCGGCCCTGGCCCGCCTGGACGATCTGCTGGACCGGGGCAGCATCAACCCGGTCAAAAAATGGTGGTGGGACATCGAGTTGGACCAGCGCAGCGGGCGCTATGTGCAGGCGCAGCAAACGCATCGCCGCGGCCTGCAAAAAGACCTGAAGCTGCGTTACGAAGACCAGACCTTGGCCGTTTACCCGGCCGACAAAATGCCGCCGCCTTACCCGGTGACTTACCCCGTCAACCGAGAAGAAGGCATTGCCCGCTACCAGACCCTGCTCACGCCCGTGCAATACCAGGCGCGGCTGGCGGCAGGCCAGACCGAAGGCCTGACCCCGGGGCCGCAGCCCTTGGTGGGCGAGCCGCCGGTGTTCCCGGTGGTGCTGCACAAACGCGAAGAAATGGCCGAGGGCTTGGCGCGTTACGAGTTCAAAGCGCCCGATGGTCGTGATTTGCCGCCTTTCACGGCGGGTGGCCACATTGATGTGGTGATCGCGCC
>NZ_JBIKHV010000031.1:0-26837 GCF_044361985.1 Limnohabitans sp.
AAGGCTGGGCAAACTGAACTCCCTTTTGACCACGAAAAAAAACACCCAATACTTTCGTACAGGGTGTTTTTACTTGATTACTGGTGGGACCAGCGGGGGTCGAACCCACGACAAACGGATTAAAAGTCCGCTGCTCTACCAACTGAGCTATGGTCCCTTTGCTGCAGTTTTAGCCACTGCAGCAAGCCTTGAATTATAGCGTTATTTTCCAGCCCTCAAATTCGAGGCAGCCAAAAAATTCAAAATCTCCGATGCAGCACACATGCCGAAGGTTGCCGTGACGCTGACCACAGATCCATAGCCATGGCAATTGAGCGAACCATCGCTTTCGATGGCGCAAGACGCATCTGGTGGGGCCACAGCCTCCCGACTGAAGACGCCTTGAACGCCGATACGTTTGCCCGCTTTGGCTGCACCGTGGTGCTTTCGCAATCTGTAGCGCATCTGTGACAGCAAAGGGTCATGCGTGATCTTGGACAAATCATCCACATCCACTTTGTGGGCCAAACGCTTGCCACCCGCCGCCCCCACCGTGATGAACCCCACCTTGTTTTGCATGGCCCACAAGGCCATGGCCACCTTGGCCTTGACCTGGTCACAGGCATCAATGACCGCATCGGGAAGACAAGGCAAAACGGCAGGCCAGTTTTCAGGGGTGACAAATTCATCCAACGCATCGACCTGGCACTCAGGATGGATCAAGGCAATGCGCTCACGCATCGCCTCCACCTTGGACTGCCCTGTGGTGCTGGTCAACGCGTGAATTTGGCGGTTGATGTTCGACTCGGCAATGTGGTCCATGTCGATCAAGCTCAATCGGGCCACACCGCTGCGAGCCAGGGCCTCAGCCACCCAAGAACCCACACCACCGATGCCCACCACCGCCACATGCGCCTGCCGTATGTTCATGGCGCCCTGTAAACCGTACAGCCGTTGCAAGCCGCCAAATCGGCGCTCTTCAACGGACGCTTGCAACAACAAATCCGTCACAGGGAAGACTCCATGCGGCGCAATTGCCACTGCAGGGCCAAAACGGCCCCCAAGGCAATGCCGAGCACCGCCACAAAACTGCCCAGACTCAGAGTGGACAAGCCCGACAGGCCCTGCCCCACCGTGCAGCCCATCGCCATGACACCCCCCGCACCCATCAAGGCCCCTCCCAGTAAATGCATGCCCAGATCGGAAGTCTGTGTAAAACCCTCCCAACGGAACGTACCTTGCCATTGAGCGCTGCCAAAAGAACCAAGGAGCAAGCCTGCCACCACGGCCATGCCCAGTGTCAGGCGTTTGCTGCCATCGCTGAAATACATGAGGGCGTCCCACCAGTACGCCACAGGCGCGGTGAAACTCATGGATTCCATGCGGCCGCTCGAAGTGGCCAAGAACACCGACTCCAGTGTTTCGGGGTGCTCGGGCACAAAGCCCATGACACCGCTGACCCACCAAAGTGCCACCACAAAGGCCCCTATGCCTGCACCAGACACGATGATGGAGCGCGCAATGGGCTGGCGATCCTTGAAAACCCAAAGAAACAGCAGGCCCGAAAACACACAGGCTGCGATCAGCCAGGCCATGGGCAAAACCCAACCGGTTGCAGCGGCCAGCCATTGCCCCACAAATGGGCCAGGCCCCGTGCCCACGGTCACTTGATCAATTGAATTGACCCGCCACACGGCAGTCAACCCTCTCAGGGTGGCCAAAGCAGCAATGCCCATGGCCATCAAGACCACCAGCGACTTCAAGTTACCGCCGCCCAAACGAATCAGCGACTTGCTGGCGCAGCCGGATCCCAACACCATACCGATACCAAAGAGAACACCGCCCAACAACAAGGAGAGCCACATCAATTGGCTGTTGGCATAAATGGTGTTGAGCGGGCTGACCCAGCCGCGCCAGGCCATCAGGCCAAAACCCAAAATAGCCACAGCCATCGCCAAACCCCACTGTTTGGCACGGGTTTTGTCACCCATGATGACCCAGTCACTGATGGCGCCCATGGTGCAGAAATGGCTGCGATGAAACAGCACACCCGCGGCCGTGGCCAGTAAAAAAGTCAGCCCCAGAACTGTGTGTGTCTGGAGCTGAAGCTGCTCTAGCGTGATCACCCGTATCCCAGGGGTCAGCGCAAACGCGTCAGGCGCTCACGGGCTGTTGCCGCAGTTTCTGAAGCTGGGTAAGACTTGATCAAATCGTCCATCGTTTTGCGCGCCCCCTTGAGGTCCTTCAGTTCGATCTGGACATTGGAGATCGCCAGCATGGCCTCAGGCGCACGCGGGTGAGCAGGCGCCGACTTCAGCATTTGCTGGAAAGTCGCCATGGCCTCTTTGTAATCCTTGTTGGCGTATTGGGCATTGCCTAGCCAGAACATCGCCGAAGGCGCATAACCGCCAAGGCGATAACGCTGAACGAATTGCCCGAGGGCCTCTTGCGCCACAGCAAAGTCACCCTTGCGAAAGATGTCCATGGCGGCTTCGTAGTCGCGCTTTTCAAGTGGCTCGGCCATGAATTCATTGCCGTCGACCGCGACCTTCAGGGGTTCAAAACGGCGCAGTCGCTGGTCCACGACGGTGACCACGTCTTTTTGGCGCATTTGGACTTCTGATAACTCGCGAGCCAGTTGTTCGTGGGCACCACGACTTTGAGACAGTTCAGCCTTCAGGCCCTCGATCTGCCCTTGGAAATCCAGCAAGGATCGGCGCAACTGGGCGTTTTCGACACCCAGACCCTTGATCGCCATGTTGGCCTGCTCGACACGCTGACGCAAATCCAGAATGGCCTTGCGGGCTTCATCGTCTTCAAAAAGACCCGCATGCGCCGTGCCCAACAAAGTGCACAGCGCCCAAAGCAGAACACCCCTGGGCCATGCCAGCCCTGAAATCAGACGCGCGCTCATGGTCTTCAGTACCGGATTTCGACGCGACGGTTTTTAGCCAGCTCGGCTTCGGCAGCGCCTTGCACCGCAGGCTTTTCCTTGCCGTAGCTGACAGCCTCCATCTGGCTCTCTGGTACACCCAGCAGGCTCAAAGCCTGACGCACCGCTTCGGCGCGCTTTTGACCCAGTGCCAGGTTGTATTCACGGCCACCGCGCTCATCGGTGTGCCCTTCGAGGTTGGCCTTGCGTTGTTTGTTCGCCTGCAAGAAACGGGCATGGTTTTCGAGCACAGGGCGGGCTTCTGCTCGGACAACAAAACTGTCGTAGTCAAAATAAACCACATGCGCCACGCCCACAGGGCCAATGCCCGAGCCCGACTTGTCGACCACCACCGAAGCAACACCGGTTTGAGCAACCCCTTGCGGCTCAGCAATGCCTTGTGTCGAAACACCCGAAGAAGTGGCGGATTTGTCTTCCACCGGGACATCGTCCAGTTTCACGCCAGACGCACAGCCCGCCAACAGCGCCACAAACAACAAACTGGCCAATAATTTCTTCGTCATGATTTTCCTCGTCAATTATAAAAAGTGATTGTTCAAAATTTCATTTGCGGACCGGGCCCCAATGGGGTTCCCGGATATCGCCGCCTTGCCCTGCAAGGCGTGCTTTGATGCGGCCGTCCAGTGTGGTGGTCATCAAGGATTCACGCCCTTGAAAAACCGTTGCATAAACCAACAAGCGACTGTTGGGTGCAAAGCTGGGGCGTTCGTCTGCGGATGTATCTGTCAATGCGGTCACCTGGCCAGAGGACAACTCCATCAAATGCAAACGGAATGCCCCCCCCATTCGTGAAACATAGGCCAGCCAACGGCCATCCGGGCTGACCGCAGGAGAGATGTTGTAGGTGCCTGAAAAAGTCACACGCTCGGCAGGCCCACCCTGGGCTGGCATGCGGTAAATTTGTGGGCTTCCCCCACGATCACTGACAAAAAACAGGGCACTGCCATCGGGCGAGAAAGCAGGCTCGGTGTTGATGCTGCCCGACTGGGTCAAACGGCGAGGCTCGCCGCCGTTCAGGTCGATGCGGTAAAGCTGCGAGCCACCGTCTCGGCTGAGGGTTGCGGCCAATCCGTTGCCATCGGCACTCCAGGCCGGCGCACTGTTGGAGCCCTTGAAGTTGGCCACCGCCCGGCGTTGTCCTGTGGCCAATTCGTGAACATAGACCACGGGCTTGCGCAGTTCAAACGAGACATAGGCCAGCTGGGCGCCATTGGGCGACCATGAAGGAGAAATGATGGGCTCTGGGCTGCTCAAGGCCGACTTGGCGTTTTCTCCGTCAGAGTCTGCGATCCACAAGGCATAACGCCCCCCCGACTTGGTGACATAACTGATGCGTGATGCAAATGCACCCGGGGTGCCCGTGAGTTGCTGGTAAACCCAGTCAGCGATGCGGTGTGCGGACAAGCGCAAATCGCCGGCCGTCACGGTGTCCTTGAAATCACCTTTTTCCTGACCTTTGACCACATCCCACAAGCGGGCACGCACGTCAAAACGGCCATCGGCCAGTCGGGTCACTGAGCCCGCCACCAGCGCTTCAGCAGACAACTGGCGCCATGGTGACCAGTCGGGCCGACTGCTCTCGTCGAGCAAAGCGGTACCGGCTGCCAGCCCCTTGAACTGACCGCTGCGCTCTAAATCGGCTTGCACAATGGCCGCCAGCTTTTGTGGTGCCGCCGCTTCACCCTTGAAGGGTGCAATCACCACAGGCAACTGGGTCATGCCCACACCCGTCACTTCGACCCGAAATTGGGCCCAGGCGGGCAGGCTCAGCACGCTCAAAAGCAGCAGCTTCAGAAGCCCAGGCAAAAGGGCCATGCGTAAAAAATCAAGATTCATGTCGAGTGCAGGGGATTGAATTCGCAGAAACCGTGATCGTACACCTTGAAAATGACTTTTCAGCCCCATGCCCAGTGGCCCTAATTACAATCTGGCGCATGAGCCAGACCCCACCCCCTTCCATTTCGCCCTCCAGCATCCGGGGAAGGTTGCAGCGCTTGGTCCCCTATTTTGGTGGCCAAAAGGGTATCTGGGCCGTGGCGATCTTCGCCACCCTGATAGCGGCCTTGACCGAACCGATGATTCCAGCCTTGTTTCAGCCCTTGCTGGACAAAGGCTTTGCAGAAAACAAACTGCCCTTGTGGACCATTCCCGCTGCCGTTGTGGGCCTTTTCACAGTGCGCGGCATCGCCAATTTCATCGCCCAATATGCACTTTCCAGGCTGACCAATGACGGGATGGAAAAACTCAGATCGCAGCTTTTTGCTCAACTCATGAAGGCAGACCTGTCGCTTTTTTCAAAGCAATCGGCCAGCGCACTGTCCAACACCATCGTTTACGAAGTCCAGACAGGCGCCTCGCAATTGGTGTCTGCGGTGATTTCACTGGCACGTGACGGCTTCACGCTGATCGCCCTGCTGGGCTATCTGATGTGGCTGAACTGGAAGCTCACCCTGGTGGTTTTCACGGTGGCCCCGGGCCTGAGCTGGATCATCAAGGCCTTGTCGCGCCGGCTTTACAAATTGACCAAGGAAAGCCAAAGTGCCACCGACGATCTGGCCTATGTGGTCGAAGAAAACGTGCTGGCGCATCGGGTTGTGCGCCTGCAGGGTGGCCAAGCCCACCAAACCGCACGTTTTGGCCACCTTGCCAAAGTGCTGCGCCGACTGGCCCTGAAGACCACCGTGGCATCGGCTGCGATGACGCCGCTGACGCAAATCATGGCGGCTTTGTCCCTGTCCATGGTGCTGGTGATTGCGCTTTACCAAAGTCAGAACGGCGCTTCGGGCGCAACCGTGGGCGGGTTTGTTGCTTTCATCACGGCCATGCTGATGCTGATCGCGCCCATCAAGCGCCTGGCCGAAATATCCAGCCCGATCACCCGAGGGCTGGCCGCCCTAGAACGGGGCCTGGCCTTGTTGCACGAGGCCCAGGAGGAGACTCAGGGCACGCACACGGTTTCGCGCGCCCAAGGAACCGTGGCCTGGAAAGATGTGCATTTGCAGTTCAGCCCGGATGGCCAGCCCGCCTTGTCCGGGGTCACCCTGAAAGTCAACCCCGGGGAAACCGTGGCCCTGGTGGGCACCTCTGGTGCCGGCAAAACCACCCTCGTTCAGTTGCTCCCGCGGTTTGTACAAGCCAGCTCTGGCGAAGTCTCCATTGATGGCGTTGCCGTACAGGATTGGAACCTGGGCAGCTTGCGCCAGCAAATCGCCATGGTCAGCCAGGATGTGGTGATGCTCAATGACACAGTCGCCGCCAATGTGTGCCTGGGGCATGAAGCCAACCAAGAGCGCATTGAGGCCAGCCTGAAAGCGGCCAACTTGTGGGACCACGTGTTGCAAATGCCCTTGGGCGTGGACACGCTTTTGGGCCACAACGCCAACCAGCTCTCCGGAGGACAGCGACAGCGCCTGGCGATTGCGCGGGCCTTGTACAAAGATGCGCCTATTTTGATTCTGGACGAGGCCACCTCGGCCCTGGACAACGAGTCGGAACGGCTGGTTCAGGACGCCTTGCAAAAGCTCATGCAAGGGCGCACCACCTTGATCGTGGCGCACCGACTGTCCACCATCGAGCACGCAGACCGGGTCGTCGTGATGGCGCAAGGCCGCATTGTCGAACAAGGCGCGCCCGATGAGTTGTTGGCCAAAGGTGGCGCCTACGCTCGCTTGCACCACCGAGGTGATTGGGCCAGCCCAGCCAGCTGAGCAGGCCCTCACAGCAAGACAACGTCGTATTGTTCTGGCCCCATGGACGTTTCGACCTGCAGTGAGATCGGTTTGGCAATGAAGTCCGACAGCCCGGCCAGGTGCTGACTTTCTTCGTCCAGCAGCAAATCAATCACTGCTGAGGTGGCCAGGATGCGAAATTCGCGCGGGTTGAATTGACGCGCCTCGCGCAAGATTTCTCGCAGAATGTCGTACACCACGGATCGTGGCGTCTTGACGATGCCCTTGCCTTGGCAACTGGGACAGGGCTCGCACAGCATGTGAGCCAAAGATTCACGGGTGCGTTTGCGCGTCATCTCAAGCAGCCCCAGGGATGAAAAACCACCCGCCATGGTTTTAACGCGATCACGGGCCAATTGCTTGCGAAACTCTGCCAGCACCGCCTCTTGATGCTCTGGGCGGCTCATGTCAATGAAGTCGGCAATGATGATGCCCCCCAAATTGCGCAGACGCAATTGGCGCGCAATAGCCTGTGCCGCTTCCAGATTTGTCTTGAAAATGGTGTCTTCAAAATTGCGCGCACCCACATAAGCACCGGTGTTCACATCCACAGTGGTCAGTGCTTCGGTCTGGTCGATGATCAGATAGCCGCCCGATTTCAGCTCAACACGACGCCCAAGCGCTTTGGCGATTTCTTCATCGATCGAATACAAATCAAAAATCGGGCGCTCTCCTTTGTAAAGTTGCAAGCGTTCAGCTGCTTTGGGCATGAACTCGCTGCCAAAGGCTTCCAACTTGGCAAACTGCTCTTGTGAGTCGATCCGAATGCTTTGGGTGGCCTCGCCGACCAAATCGCGCAAAACGCGCTGCAGCAGTGTCAGGTCCTGGTGCAGCAAAGAGGCCGGCGGCAAACGCATCGAAGCGTCTTTGATGCGGGCCCAGGTCTTGCGCAAATACGCCACATCTTCTTGAAGCTCTTCATCGCTAGAGTCTTCGGCATTGGTGCGCAAAATAAAGCCGCCACCAGCAGGTCCCACCAAGGCCTGCAGCCTTTGGCGCAAGGCATCGCGCTGGTCGGAAGGTATTTTTTGCGAAACACCGATGTGGTCGTCTTGCGGCAAGAACACCAGATGGCGGCCGGCAATGCTGATCTGAGTGGACAGGCGTGCGCCCTTGGTGCCCATGGGGTCCTTGATGACCTGCACCATGAGGGCGCGCCCTTCAAAAACCTGCTTTTCAATCGGCACCAAGGGCTGGCCCGTCCGGGCCGCTGCCGCCTCGCCTTCGGCATGCTTTTGCCAGACGTCGGCCACATGCAAAAAAGCAGCTTTGTCCAGCCCGATGTCGATGAAAGCCGACTGCATGCCGGGCAAGACGCGCGCGACTTTACCCAGGTAAACGTTGCCCACCAGACCACGCTCCAGCGTGCGCTCGACATGCAACTCTTGCACCGCACCAAATTCGACCACTGCGACCCGGGTTTCCTGGGGCGACCAATTGACCAAGATATCTTGTTGCATGAAGTGGCTCAGGTTGGGGAAAATGAAATCGGCTCAACTCGCACAAGCACACCGCCAAAGCACAAAGCTCAACAACGCACGCCCAGCGATCGCAGTAAACAGGCCGTCTCGAAAAGCGGCAAACCCATGATGCCTGAATAACTGCCTCGAATTTGTTCAATATAGGCAGCTGCCCTGCCCTGCACACCATAGGCCCCGGCTTTGCCCATGGGCTCACCGCTTGCCACATAAGCCTTGATCTGTGCAGGGGTCATGGGCGCAAACCGGACCCAGGAAGTCGATACAGCCGATAAGCGTTTGCGACCTTTTTGAACCGCCACCGCCGTTAAAACCCGGTGTGTTTGACCCGCCAAAAGCTTCAGAATCCTTTGGGCGTCGGCTTCATGAAGCGGTTTGCCCAAAATGTCTCGACCCAGACACACGGTGGTGTCTGCACACAAAACAGGCGCTGTTGGCAAGCCTTGGCGAGCCATGCGCTGAACTGCAGCATCCAGCTTCAAGCCTGTGACCCTGGCCACATAACGTGCTGGCGCTTCAGCCCCAAGCACGGCTTCCAAAGACTCGGCGTCCTCTTCAGGGCCCGCCAGCAGCAAGGTATGCGCCACGCCAATTTGGTCCAATAACTGGCTGCGCCTTGGGCTTTGGGAGGCCAGGTAGATGAAGTGACTCATTCGCGGTGGTAGGGGTGGTTGGCGTTGATCGACCAAGCACGGTAGAGCTGCTCAATCAACAGCACACGGGCCATGGCATGGGGCAAGGTCAGGTCAGACAGGCGGATTCGCTCATGCGCGGCTTGCCTGAACTCAGGCGCCAGGCCGTCAGGACCACCGATCACCAAAGCCACATCGTCCCCCCCAAGCTGCCATTGGGTGAGGCGCACGGCAAGGGCTTGGGTGGTCAGGTGGGTGCCACGCTCATCGAGCACCACGATTCGGGTGCCGCGTGGAATCGCAGCTTCAATCCGCTGGCGCTCGGCTGCGTACAAACTGGGCAAGGTTTTGGAGCCCCGGGGTTCGGTTTTCACCGCCTTGAGCTCGACCTTGAGCTCAGGTGGGAAACGCTTGGCGTAGTCATCCCAGGCGGTTTGCGCCCAATCGGGCACACGCAGGCCGACCGCAACGATCAGCAGCTTCATTCAGAATCAATCGGCTTTGCGGCGGATAGCAGCTTGCACGGCCTTGCGCGCAGGTGCTTTTTTGGCAGTGGTTTTGGCCGCTGATTTGGCTGGCGGTTTTGCGCTGGGTTTGCCCACGGTTTTGAGAGTGGGCTTGCTGCTGGTTTTAGGCTTGGCAACTGCTGAAGGGGCTTTTTTCGCCGAGGCCTTGGCAGCTGTTTTGGTGGGCGTTTTGGCTGCAGGCTTGGCCGATTTGGCAGGGGCCTTCAGGGCTGGCTTGGCCTTGGCTGCGCTGCTCGGTGCTGTCTTTTTCGCGGCAGGTTTTTTGGCTACGGGTGTTTTGGCTGCAGGTGTTTTAGTGGTCGTTTTTTTTGCGACTGAATTGCGGATGTGGCCTTTGACTTCGGCAGTTGCCTCAGGTTTGGGCGCACCAAACTTCAAGCGCACAGGGGTGCCACCCCAAATTTCTTCGAGGTTGTAATAACTGCGGATGGTCGGCTGCATGACGTGCACCACGGCCTGACCACAGTCCACGATGATCCATTCGCCATTGTCCTCACCTTCCATGCGTGGCTTACCAAAACCGGCATTGCGAACTTTGTCGCGCACGCTGGCCGCCAGCGCCTTGGTCTGGCGGTTCGATGTGCCGGATGCAATGATGACCCGCTCGAATAAAGAGGAAAGGTGCTCGGTGTCAAACACCTGGATCTCATGGGCCTTGACGTCCTCCAGGGCATCCACAATGGCCCGCTGGAGTTTTTGAATGTCTTTTTTGGCAGCGGTTTCGGTCATCAATGGGGCCTGTAAAGGTGGTGTTCGTGAATATAGCGCTCAACAGCGGGGGGCACTAGGCCAGTCATGGACTGCTCTGTGGCTGCCAGCCCGCGGATGTCCGTGGCCCTGTGGGGCATGAGGGGCATCTGCAGAGTCCGAATGCGCGCTTGCAGCGTGTCAGAAATGGGTGGAAGCGCCTGAAGACCAGGCGACCCTTCATTCCAGGCACGCACGGCAACATCACGCCCTGCGGCGCAGATTATAGCGATGCGCCCGATTTCAGCGATCTGGTGCCACGATGGCAAGGCCTTGCGTTGGTCGTCTCCGATCAACAAGTACAACTGTGCCAGGGGAAACTCGCCCTGCAGTTCATGCAAGGTGTCTACCGTGTAACTGGGGCCCGTGCGAATGACTTCCCGCTCGTCCACCACCACCTGGGGCAAATGCCCAAAGGCCAGGCGTGTCATGGCCAGTCTGTGCTCGGCATCGGTCAACGGCTGAGGCTTGTGCCAGGCATTACCGGTGGGCACCACACGGACCTGGTCAAGTTGCAACTGGTCAATGGCGGCCTGAACCAGCGCCACGTGGGCCAGGTGGGGCGGATCAAATGCCCCGCCAAAGACACCCAATCGGGTGAGTGGGGAAAGGCTCAAACCCAATTCCTGGGCACCAGGAAGTGGCTGAGCAGGCGGGCCTCTGGCGAGCCTGCTTCGTCCTTGCGCTGGTACGACCAGCGCACCTCGGGCGGCATGGACAGCAATATCGACTCGGTGCGGCCTCCCGATTGCAAGCCAAAATGGGTGCCCCGGTCCCAGACCAGATTGAACTCGACGTAGCGACCGCGGCGGTAGAGTTGGAAATCCCTCTCCCGTTCACCATAAGGGGTGTCTTTGCGGCGCTGGACAATCGGAAGGTACGCAAGCAACAAGGCATCCCCTACGCTTTGCAGCATGGCAAAGCTTTGGTGCATACCCAACTCCGAAAAGTCATCAAAGAAAACACCCCCCACACCGCGCTGCTCATGGCGGTGTTTGTTGCAAAAATAGTCGTCGCACCAGGCCTTGAAACGTGGGTGAAGTGCCTCACCAAAAGGCATCAACGCGTCCTTGCAGGTTTGGTGGAAGTGCACAGCGTCTTCATCAAAGCCGTAATACGGCGTCAAGTCCATGCCACCCCCAAACCAGGCCACAGGTGGCCCGCCATGGGGCTTTGCAGCGATCATGCGCACATTCATGTGCACCGTGGGCACATAGGGATTGCGAGGGTGGAAGACCAAAGAAACGCCCATCGCCTCAAAGGCTGAACCAGCCAGCTCAGGACGGTGCTGCGTGGCCGAGGGCGGCAATTGCGGTCCGGTGACATGAGAGAAACCACACCCTGCACGCTCAAAAATGCCCCCGCCTTCCATTATTTTGGTGATGCCATTGCCTTGAAGTTTTTCACCTGGATCTTTTTGCCAAGCATCCACCAGAAAAGGTGTGTCATCCATGTCAGCCAAGGCCCCGGTGATGCGGGACTGCAAGCCCAGGAGGTAATTTTTGACCGTGTCGAGTTCAAACGAGGGTTTCATGAGAAGAATTTTTTGACGGAAAACAGCCATTAATTTTTGGGAGCACCTGGAGGGAGCATAGACCCAGTTGGACTGGGACTCCAAGGCACGATGGGGGCCATTTGGTGCTCATGAAAGCCCTTGACGCCCTCGAACACACTGGCCATGTGGGCATAGTCTTCTTCTACTCGCCCTGTCAGTTCATAAAAATCCACCATACTCAAGCAGCGCTTACCCCAATCGAGTTTGACCAAGGCCAAAGGCACCTGTGCACCGGTTGCCAACTGGTAAAAGCCACTGCGCCAACCGGGCGTAAGGCTGCGCGTGCCCTCCGGGGTCAGGCCCAGCCACAGCAATTCATTTTGTTGTTTTTGCTCCTCGAAGACGTGCACCATCTGACCCACCACACCCCGCGAAGAGCTACGGTCAATGGGTATGCCGCCCACCCACCGCATCCAGGAACCGATCAAGGGCAACTTGAACAGCGATGCCTTGCCCCAAAAATGCGCCGGGAAACCCATGGCCCATTTGGCCAGTAAGCCAATCGGAAAATCCCAGTTGCTGGTGTGCGGGTAGATGACAGCTATCCCCTGTCGTTTTGGGAGGCCCACGAACTCCAGACGCCAACCCAGTAACTTCAAAACCCATCGGGCCAAGCGGGAACCTTGAAAACTAACGGGCTGGGTCTGTAATGCGCTCATGGGGTGTCTCGAGGTTCAATTTTTCAGCGCGCGGAATCCAATGTCCTTGCGCATCTGCATGCCGTCAAAGGCAATGGGGCTGGCCGTCTGGTAGGCCTTTTGCTGCGCCTGACGCAAAGAATCCGCCAGGGCAGTCACGCAAAGCACGCGCCCCCCCGAGGTCAGCATCTGCCCGTCTTTTTCGATGGTCCCGGCATGAAACACCATGGCCTCGTCGCTGTCTTTGGGCAAGCCGCTGATGGGGTCACCCTTTCGCGGATTCATGGGGTAGCCAGCAGCGGCCATCACGACACCCAAGGCCACCCGACGGTCCCAAGCCATTTCATAGTTATCCAGCCCTTCTGATGTGGCCGCTAAAAGCACCTCGAGAAAGTCTGATTTCAGGCGCATCAAAATGGGTTGAGTCTCAGGGTCGCCCATGCGGCAATTGAACTCCAGGGTTTTGATGCGGCCCTGAGGGTCGATCATGAGGCCCGCGTACAAAAAACCCGTATAGACGATGCCGTCTTTTTCCATGCCCCGAATGGTCGGCAGGATCACTTCGCGCATGGCGCGGGCGTGCACCTCGGCCGTGACCACAGGTGCAGGCGAATACGCACCCATGCCCCCCGTATTGGGGCCTTCGTCAGCATCGAGCAAGCGCTTGTGGTCCTGGCTGGTGGCCAGGGCTGCAACGTGTTTGCCATCGCACAGCACCATGAAACTGGCTTCCTCGCCTTGCAAAAACTCCTCGATCACCACCCGGGCGCCCCCCAGGTTGTGGGCCACACCCAGGGTGGTGTCTGTCAGCATGAAATCAATGGCATCGTGGGCTTGTGCCAGCGTCATTGCCACGACAACACCTTTGCCAGCGGCCAAACCGTCGGCCTTGACCACGATGGGGGCGCCCTTGCGGTCCACATAGGCATGGGCCAGGGCTGTGTCGGTGAATGTTTCAAACTCGGCCGTGGGAATGCCATGGCGCTGCATGAAAGCCTTGGAAAAGGCCTTGGAGCTTTCTAGCTGGGCTGCCGCCTGGGTAGGGCCGAAGATGCGCAAACCATGGGCGCGAAAATCATCCACAATCCCAGCGGCCAAGGGCGCTTCGGCACCGACCAAGGTCAAGTCTATGTTCTGCGCAAGGACCCAATCCCGCAATTGGGCCAAATCGGTGATGGGCACATTGATGAGACCCGTATCTTTGCCCGTACCGCCATTACCAGGAGCCACATAAACCTGCTGAATGCGTGGCGACTGCGCCAATTTCCAGGCCATGGCGTGCTCCCGGCCACCACTGCCAACTACCAAAACTTTCATCAAACTTCCTTAATCTTCAAATTCGGCATTGTGGAAAACGTTTTGCACATCGTCCAAGTCTTCCAAAACATCCAGTAACTTTTGCATTTTGGCAGCATCTTCCCCCGAAAGTGTCACGGTGTTTTCAGCCCGCATCGTGACCTCGGCCATGCCAGCCAGAAGTCCGGCCGCTTCCAATGCGTTTTTGACAGTTTCAAAATCAGCAGGGGCAGTCAACACTTCGATGGCCCCCTCCTCATCGGTAATCACGTCCTCAGCGCCGGCTTCCAGGGCCACCTCCATGACTTTGTCTTCGTTGCTTCCTGGCGCAAATACCAACTGGCCACAATTTTGAAACTGAAAGGCCACCGAGCCTTCGGTGCCCAGGTTGCCGCCATGTTTGTTCAGGGCGTGGCGCACTTCGGCCACCGTGCGCACGCGGTTGTCGGTCATGGTGTCCAAAATGATGGCCGCGCCTCCAATCCCATAGCCTTCGTAGCGGATTTCTTCGTAGCTCACCCCTTCGAGGTTGCCGGTGGCTTTGTCCACGTTGCGTTTGATGGTGTCCGCGGGCATATTGGCCGCCTTGGCCTTCTCAATGGCCAGGCGCAAACGCGGATTGGCGCTGACATCACCACCGCCGGTTCGGGCTGCCACCATGATTTCACGGACCACCCGGGTCCAGATGCGTTGGCGTTTTTCGTCCTGCCGACCTTTGCGGTGCTGAATATTTGCCCATTTACTGTGGCCAGCCATCGGGAATTCCTTGAATGTTGATTTAACCTAGAGGCTGAATTTTACTTTTCACAAGCAGGAGAAAACCAAACATGGCCGAACCAATGCTGATTGCTCAAAATGCGCAGGTCCAATGCCACCTGTTACCCGGCCTTGCCAACCGCCATGGCCTGATCACTGGCGCCACAGGCACGGGCAAAACCGTGACCCTGCAGACCCTGGCCGAGCAGTTTTCTCGCTCAGGTGTACCGGTCTTCATGGCCGATGTGAAAGGCGATCTGACCGGCATCAGCCAGCCTGGGCAAATTGGCGAGAAACTGGCCGCTGTGCTGAAAGACCGCGGTATCACCCTGCCCGATCCGGCCGCTTGCCCTACGACGTTGTGGGATGTCTTTGGCGAACAAGGGCATCCCGTGCGCGCCACGATCTCGGACATGGGGCCCTTGTTGTTGACCCGCATGTTGGGCCTGAACGACACCCAGGCGGGTGTGCTGAATCTGGTTTTCAAGATCGCCGATGACCATGGCTTGCTGCTTTTGGACATGAAAGACCTGCGGGCCATGTTGCAGTATGTCGGGGACAACGCCAAAAACTTCACCACTGAATACGGCAACATCAGTGCGGCCAGCATTGGTGCCATTCAGCGCGGTTTGCTGCAAATCGAAAGCCAGGGCGGTGACCAGTTCTTTGGTGAGCCCATGCTCAACATTGAAGACTTCATGCAAACCGATGCCCAAGGCATGGGGGTGGTGAACATCCTGGCCGCTGACAAGCTGATGAACTCTCCTCGTTTGTACGCCACCTTTTTGCTGTGGCTACTGTCTGAACTGTTTGAAGTCCTGCCCGAGATCGGCGATGCCGACAAGCCCAAGCTGGTTTTCTTCTTTGATGAAGCACATTTGCTGTTCAAGGACGCGCCAGCGGCTTTGGTCGAACGCATTGAACTCGTGGTCCGCCTGGTTCGATCCAAAGGCGTGGGTATTTATTTCGTCACCCAGAACCCCTTGGACATACCCGACGGCGTGCTGGGCCAACTGGGCAACCGCGTGCAACACGCCTTGCGCGCCTACACCCCGCGCGATCAAAAGGCCGTGGCTGCAACGGCCCAGACCATGCGGCCTAAGGCGGGGCTGAACATCGAAGCGGCCATCACCGAGCTTGCTGTGGGTGAAGCCTTGGTGAGTTTTCTGGATGTCAAGGGGCGCCCTTGTGAGACAGAACGCGTGTTTGTGCTGCCCCCAGCCAGTCAGCTAGGCCCCATTGCTGCGGCCCAACGGCAAAATTTGGTCCAGAATTCTTTGGTGACTGGCGTTTACGAGACCGCCCACGACCGGGATTCGGCCTACGAGAAGATCAAGGGACAAGCGACGCAAAGCACTGGGAGCACAGGGAGCACGGCACAGACTTTGCCGACTCAGACCACAGCTTCAGCAGAAAAAGAAGGCGGCATGGTGAACGACCTGTCGAATCTCATCTTTGGATCCAGAGGCCCGCGTGGTGGCCTGCGAGATGGCGTGGCCCAGATGGTGGTCAAGAGTGCAGTGCGCACGGTTGGATCTGCCATTGGCCGTGAAATTGTGCGCGGCGTGCTGGGCAGCCTGCTCGGTTCAAGTCGCCGCCGGTGATGTCTATCCGAAAAAAAACCGCCTGATCCTGATCAGGCGGTTTTTTCAGTGGGTTGACGACCGTATCAGGCTGTCTCGCCCAAAACCGTCACCGTCACGTCGACCACCACGTCTGTGTGCAAGGCCACTGCGACAGTGGATTCGCTCACGGTCTTGATGGGGCCGTGAGGCATGCGAATCTGTGACTTAAGCAGCTTGTAGCCTTGCTTGTTCAGTTCTTCGGCAATGTCTTGGTTGGTCACGGAACCAAACAAACGACCATCAACGCCAGCCTTTTGTGACAGCTTGACCACCAGGCCAGACAGCTTCTCACCTTGGGCTTGAGCTTCGGCCAATTTGGCAGCAGCGGCTTTTTCGAGTTCAACACGGCGAGCTTCGAATTCAGCCTTGTTGTTTTCAGTCGCACGGCGAGCACGGCCTTGTGGGATCAAAAAATTGCGAGCGTAACCGTCTTTGACTTTGACGATATCGCCCAAATTACCAAGGTTCACAACCTTTTCGAGCAGAATGATTTGCATGCTTGAGCTCCTTAGACTTTGTGCTGGTCGGTGTAGGGCAACATGGCCAGAAAGCGCGCACGCTTGATGGCAGTGTTGAGCTGACGCTGGAAAATGGCGCGAGTGCCAGTCAGGCGTGCTGGAATGATCTTGCCGTTTTCGGCGATGAAGTCACGCAATGTGTCCACATCTTTGTAGTCGATTTCCTCGACGCCGGTGACCGTGAATCGGCAAAAGCGCTTGCGCTTGAAAAGCAGCGACTGGGTGTTGCGCTTTGGGCGCTTGTCTTTGTTAAATTTTTTGAACGTGGCCATAGGGCCTCCTGAAATTAATCTTGCTGAAACTCTTGAATGTGCAACACGACACTTTTGCCTTGTCGAGGGGTGGCCAAAAAGCCTTTGAACGTCCAGGCGCTGCCTACCGCTTGCTTGACCAACATTTCTGCCAGAGACCCGAAGGCCAAGGCGCGAAGTTTGAGTTGGACTTTTCGGGCTTGTCCTGCCTCTTGTATTTCAGAGGCGTGCTCCAGAATCAAATCCAGGGCAGGCAAACCAGCGGGGGTGTAACGCAGAGCATTTTGCTCAGCAATACAGGCAGTCAATTTTGTACAGTTCACTCCTCAACAGGCCAGCATCAAGCTGCGAATTCGGCTTGTTGTGATTTGCGGGCTTCTTCGCGTTCGACCGTCTTCATCATGGAAGAAGGACCGCTGTCTGCTTTCTTCTTGAGCACAGTCAGGTGACGCAAAACAGCATCGTTGAATTTGAAGGCATGCTCCAACTCAGCCATGACGGCTTGGTCGGCTTCGATGTTCACGCACAGGTAGTGGGCTTTGCCCAATTTATTGATCTGGTACGCCAATTGACGGCGACCCCAGTCTTCAACACGGTGGATGCTGCCACCGCCGGCTGTGATCATGCCTTTGTAGCGTTCCAGCATGGCCGGAACTTGTTCGGACTGATCGGGATGGATCAGCAAAATGATTTCATAGTGACGCATTGAGACTCCTTACGGTTAACCTAAAAGGTTGGAAGAGCCGCCCCCAGCGTCTGTCGGGGTGCGGCAAGGCGAAGCCTCAAATTATAGCTTTAATTCAGAGCCCAGGGTAGCCCGGTTCAGAAGCCACGAGCTCTTTGCGAGGGCTTATCCAATGCGTGGGCACCAACAAGGTGAGTAAAACCATCACCAACAGGCCCGCGGGCACGCCGAAAACACCTGCAGACAATGGCTGAATACCCAACCACAGGCCGCCAATCGGATCGAGACCCCATATTTTGCGAAAACCGGGTGCATTGATCAGCATGTAATAAAGCGTGACACCCAGGCCCGTCAACATGCCCGCGACCACGGCAGGCCGATGGACTTTGGGCCACAGCATGCCCAAAACCATGCCGGGGAAAAATGCAGCCGCGGCCAATGAAAAGGAGGTTGATACAAGCGCCAGGATCTCTGCTGGCTTGAAAGCAGCCACGACAGCGGCCAGCATGGCCAAGGCCAACAGTGCAAATTTGGACAGGATGACCCGCCCTTCCGCAGATTTGGGTTTGTGCTCTCGGCCGGGCCCAATGTCGTGCACCAAAGCATTGCTGATGGTCAGCAGCAAACCGTCGGCTGTTGACAAAGCAGCCGCCAAGCCCCCTGCGGCGACCAAGCCTGAGACCACAAAAGGCATGCCACCAAGTTCCGGCGTGGCCAGCATGATCATGTCAGCCCCCAACTTCAATTCACCCAATTGCAAAACCCGGTCACCATTGACATCGGAAAATTCCAGCAATGCAGAATCAAGACGCGCCCATTGGGCCATCCAGCTGGGCAAATCCTCAAAACTGCTGCCTACCAGGTTGTTCAGCACCTCAAACTTCACCAATACGGCCAAAGCGGGGACGCTCAAATACAGCAAACCAATGAAGAACAAGGACCAGGCCACCGAACTGCGCGTCTCAGCCACCGAGGGCAAGGTGTAAAAACGTGTCAGCAAATGGGGTAAGCCCGCTGTTCCGACCATGAGACAAAACACCAAGGCCAGAAAATTGAGGCGCGATTCGCCAAACAACTTGACCTCCTCAGGATTGCCATCCGGTCGCCCTGCGAAGGCCTGAGCGTGCGCTGGCATGCCCCCCAAAGGTTTGGCGCGCTCCCGGTTCTCATGCATGGCGCGTGTCCACTGATCCCGCGCTGCACCCACATCGCGTGGCACCGACAACAGTTCACGCCGGGCTTGTGCAATGGCAGCGTAATCAGCAGATTGGGCCTTGAGCGTTCGGATTTTTTCTTCCAACTCCTGACGCAATTCGATCATTGACTGTTCGACATTTTCAAGACGCGACTCAAACACTTTTGCCCGACGTGCGAACTCTTGTCGCACCTCGATTTCAGCTGGATCATTGACCAATTTTTTTTCAATGGCGTCGATTTTGGCCAGTTGCTGCCCATAGACCAAGGGCGCCAAGGGTGTGCCCAATTGCTTGTACGCCAGCCAGGAAACGGGAATCATGAAGGCCATCAACAACATGATGTATTGGGCCACCTGCGTCCAGGTGATGGCACGCATGCCCCCCAAAAAGGAGCACAGTAAAACGCCACCGAGGCCGAGCAAAATACCAATCTCGAACTGAACACCGGTTAAACGGGATGCGATCAGCCCGATGCCATAGATCTGGGCAACCACGTAGGTGAACGAGCACAAAACCGATGCCAAAGCCGCGATGATGCGAGGCCAGCGACCGCCATAACGGCGGTCAAAGTAGTCTGGCAAGGTGTAAAGGTTCATGGCTCGCAAATGGGGAGCGATCAACAACGCGACCAAACAAAACCCACCTGTCCAGCCCATCACGTAAGCCAAACCGCCAGGCTGTTGACCACTGCCTGAAAACCCCTGCAAATAAAGCGCACCCGCCAAACTGATGAAAGAGGCAGCGCTCATCCAGTCTGCCGCTGTCGCCATGCCGTTGTACATGGCGGGAATGCGTCGTCCGGCGACGTAATACTCGTCTTCGTCAGAGGTCCGGCTCGAAATGCCAATCAAGGCATAAATCATGACTGTGCTGAACAAAAAGATGGGGCCAATCAAGTTGCGCGACAAACCCCATTGTTCTGCCCAAGCCATGACCCCAATCAAGCTCACAAGAATGGCGATATAAATCAGCACATTGCGATGAAGGCGCCGATGGTATGCCGCTGTTTGACTGGCTGCCATGTTTTGAATGCCTGACGATTTTTGAAAAAAATCAGCGGCCCAGTTGGGTCCAGGTTTCGATGACCGTATCCGGATTGAGCGAAATGGAGCTGATCCCCTGGTCCATCAACCAACGTGCGAAGTCGGGATGGTCACTGGGACCTTGCCCGCAAATGCCGATGTATTTGCCTTGTGACAAGCACGCCTCGATCGCTTGTGAAATAAGCGCGGTCACGGCAGGGTCGCGCTCATCAAAGTCCATCGCCAGCAGCGGCATGCCGGAGTCACGGTCAAGGCCCAGGGTCAATTGCGTCAGGTCGTTTGATCCGATCGAAAAACCATCGAAAAACGCCAGAAACTGCTTGGCCAGAATGGCGTTGCTGGGCACTTCGCACATCATGATGAGCTTCAGGTCGTCTTCGCCACGACGCAAACCCTGGGTGGCCAGCAAACGGGTCACCTTTTCAGCCTGCCCCAACGTGCGAACAAACGGCACCATGATCTGCACGTTGGTCAGGCCCATCTCGCCACGCACACGTCGGAGTGCTTCGCATTCCATGGCAAAAGCTTCGCCAAAGTCTTCGCTAAGGTAGCGTGCTGCGCCCCGAAAACCCAGCATGGGATTTTCCTCTTCAGGCTCGTAGCGACTGCCTCCAATCAACTTGCGGTATTCGTTGCTCTTGAAGTCGGAAAGACGCACGATCACAGGCTTGGGCCAGAAAGCCGCAGCAATGCTCGCAACGCCTTCGGCCACTTTGTCCACATAAAAAGCACGTGGAGACGCGTGACCACGGGCCACAGATTCCACAGCCTTCTTCAGGTCGGCATCGATCGCCGGATAGTCCAGAATGGCTTTGGGGTGCACGCCAATGTTGTTGTTGATGATGAACTCCAAACGCGCAAGTCCGACGCCGGCGTTGGGCAACTGGGCAAAATCAAAAGCCAACTGGGGGTTGCCCACGTTCATCATGATTTTGGTTTTGATCTCGGGCAACACGCCGCGCTGAATTTCACTGATTTCAGTTTCGAGCAAGCCGTCATAAATGTGACCGGTATCGCCTTCGGCACAGCTGACAGTGACCAAGGTGCCATCGCTCAGTGCCTGCGTGGCATCGCCGCAGCCCACGACCGCTGGGATGCCCAACTCGCGGGCAATGATGGCGGCGTGACAGGTGCGCCCGCCACGATTGGTCACTATGGCGCTTGCCCGTTTCATCACAGGCTCCCAATTGGGGTCGGTCATATCGGTCACCAGCACGTCCCCGGGTTGCACTTGGTCCATCTCGCTGATGTTGTGCACAAGACGAACCGGGCCTGTGCCAATCTTCTGCCCAATCGCCCTGCCCTCAGCCAGAATGGCGCTTTTTCCCTTGAGCTTGTAGCGAAGCTCGGGTGTGCCTTTGGCCTGGCTTTTCACGGTTTCCGGGCGGGCTTGCAAGATATAGATCAATCCATCCGTGCCATCTTTGCCCCACTCGATGTCCATCGGGCGGCCGTAGTGCTGCTCAATGATCACCGCGTAGCGGGCCAGCTGCTCGACTTCATCATCCGTCAGGCTGTAACGGTTGCGCAATTCAGCAGGCACATCAGTGGTTTTGACCAGCTTGCCAGAAGCCGCTTTTTCTTCTGGGGTGGCAAACACCATTTCGATCAGCTTGGAGCCCAGGTTACGCCGAATGACGCAACGCTTGCCGGCAGCCAGCATGGGCTTGTGAACATAAAACTCATCGGGATTGACCGCGCCCTGCACCACTGTCTCGCCCAAACCGTAGCTGGAAGTGATGAACACCACATCTTCAAAACCCGATTCGGTGTCGATGGTGAACATGACGCCTGCAGCGCCCAGGTCGGAGCGCACCATGCGCTGAACACCCGCTGACAAAGCCACATCGGCGTGCGCAAAACCCTTGTGCACCCGGTAACTGATGGCCCGGTCGTTGTAAAGGGAAGCAAAGACTTCTTTCATCTTGTGCAACACATCTTCGATGCCGACCACGTTCAAAAAGGTCTCCTGCTGGCCTGCAAAGGAAGCGTCGGGCAGGTCTTCGGCGGTGGCCGAGGAGCGAACCGCAAACGAGGCATCGGGGTTGCCGCCCTGCATGCGAATGAATTCTTCACGAATGGCATGTTCAAGATCGGTCGGGAAGGGCTGTGCTTCGACCATGGCACGAATTTCGGCGCCCGCCGCCGCCAAAGCACGGACATCTTCGGTGTCCAGGGCATCCAGACGGGTGTTGATGCGCTCGGTCAAGCCAGCAAAGGCCAGAAACTGACGAAAACCGTGGGCGGTCGTGGCAAAACCCGTTGGCACACGTACACCAGAAGGCAACTGGGAAATCATCTCCCCCAAGCTGGCATTTTTCCCACCGACCGACTCCACATCGGTCATGCGCAAATGCTCGAAAGGGACGACCAGGGCGGTCTCACTGAATAGATCAGACATGCAAAGCTCCAAAGTTAAAACCTGGTTCCATGGCGCAGGACGGGAGTTTGTTGTTCTTGTTGTTCCCTGCCGTCCGGGGTGCCATGGATAATCTGATCATTCTAGGGCGCTTGGCGCCCCGCCATTTTAATTTTTCAAGCCCATGTCCAAACGCACTGTCTTTTTCGTTTCCGATGGCACTGGCATCACTGCCGAGACTTTTGGCAACGCCATCCTGGCCCAGTTCGACATTAAAACCAGGCATGTGCGTCTGCCCTTTACCGACACCATCGACAAAGCCCACCAGGCGGTACGCCAGATCAACCACACCGCCGATACCGAAGGCAACAAGCCCATCGTGTTCACCACCCTGGTGAACATGGATGTGCTCAAAGTCCTGCAAGAGCATTGCCAGGGCATGCTGCTGGACATGTTTGGCACCTTTGTAAATCCACTGGAAAACGAGTTGGGCATCAAGTCGCATCACCGGGTGGGTCGATTTTCGGACGTGAGCAAAAGCAAGGAATACCATGACCGCATCGAGGCCATCAACTTCTCGCTCGCCCATGACGATGGGCAATCCAACCGCGATCTTGACTCTGCAGAAGTGATTTTGGTGGGGGTGAGCCGCAGCGGCAAAACCCCGACCAGCCTGTATTTGGCCATGCAGCATGGGCTGAAGGCTGCTAACTACCCCTTGATCCCTGAAGACTTTGACCGCAAGCAACTGCCACCGGCCTTGGTGCCGCACCGCAAAAAAATCTTCGGTTTGAGCATTCACCCCGATCGGCTGGCTGAAATTCGCGCTGAACGTCGACCTAACTCACGTTACGCCAGTCTGGAAAATTGCCGCATGGAAGTCTCTGAGGCAGAAGCCATGATGCGCCGCTCCAGCATCCGCTGGCTGTCCACCACCACCAAATCGATCGAAGAAATAGCCACCACCATCCTGCAAGAAATCAAGCCTGAGCGTTTGATTTATTGAGCCTCAGGCTACGGCCGATGCAACGATAAGACCATGCTTCAAGCGAGTGTTGCCGCGATACTTTCGGCACACTGGCGAGCCATCAAGGCGTCGCTGGCTTCCACCATCACACGCACCAAGGGCTCGGTGCCACTGGCTCGGATCAAAACACGCCCGGAATCACCCAACTCGGACTCCGCAGCCCGCTTGGCATCCCACAAAGGCTGGTGACCCTCCCAATCAAAGCCTGGTGCCAAACGCACATTGATCAGGGTTTGCGGAAAGAGCGTGATGCCCTCAAGCAATTGGGCCATGCTTTGACCACTGCCCACGCAGGCTTGCAGTACCTGCAAAGCGCTCACTAAGCCATCGCCCGTGGTGTGCTTATCCAAGGCCAATAAATGGCCAGAACCTTCACCACCCAGCAGCCAGCCTTTGTCGTGCAAGACTTCCAGCACATAACGGTCGCCCACTTTCGCGCGCACAAATTGAACACCGCGTCGCTTGAAGGCCAACTCGACCGCCAAGTTAGTCATCAGGGTACCCACCACCCCCGGCACGGCTTCATCACGGGCCAGGCGATCAGCGACCATCAAATACAACAGCTCATCGCCGTTGAACAGCCGGCCTGTGGCATCCACAAATTGCAAACGGTCGGCATCACCGTCCAGCGCAATGCCGTAATGGGCACCCTGGTCCTGAACGGCCTGCACCAAGGCCTCGGGGTGCGTGGCCCCCACTGCTTTGTTGATGTTCAGGCCATCGGGCGAACAACCGATGGCGACCACCTCGGCACCCAGTTCGTGAAAAACTTTGGGGGCAATTTGATAGGCCGCACCGTGGGCTGCGTCCACCACGATCTTCAAGCCTTTGAGTGTCAAATCATTTGAAAAGGTGCTCTTGCAAAACTCGATGTAACGCCCCGCAGCATCGTTGAGGCGACGGGTTTTGCCCAGAGCGGCTGAATCCACCCAGGCTGGGTCCTCGAGAACCATGGCCTCCACCGTTTCTTCCCAGGCATCTGATAGTTTCTTGCCTTGCGCACTGAAAAATTTGATGCCGTTATCCGCAAACGGGTTGTGGCTTGCGCTGATCACCACACCCAGCGATGCACGCTGCGCACGCGTCAGGTAAGCCACAGCGGGCGTAGGTACAGGACCCAGCAAAACCACATCGACCCCAGCTGAATTGAAACCCGACTCCAGCGCACTTTCGAGCATGTAGCCAGAAATACGGGTGTCTTTGCCGATCAGTACGGTCGGGTGAGCCTCATGAGACTTCAAGACACGGCCCACGGCATGTGCCAAACGCAAAATGAAATCGGGTGTGATGGGGCTTTGCCCGACTGTGCCCCGGATGCCGTCTGTTCCGAAATATTGGCGTGCCATGAAAACAATCCTGATTTTTGTAATAAGTTCTGAAATTTTAGCTGCCAAGGCGAGCACTGAACCTGACAACGATCTGAGTTGACGGGCGTCTGCTAACCCAGGCTATGTTTGAATCGCTTGCCAGACTTTGAGCGCGTCCACCGTCTCCTTGACATCGTGCACTCTGAGCACAGAGGCCCCCCGCTCCACAGCCAACAAGGCTGCGGCCACACTGGCTGATATGCGCTGGGCAGGTTCAACTGCCTGACCCTCTTGAAACAACACAGCCCCCAAAGCCGATTTGCGTGACCAACCCGCCAGAATGGGGTACCCCAAACGCAGCAAGTCAGCCTGCCTGGCCAACAATTGAAAATTTTGGGCCACGGTTTTGCCAAAACCGATGCCTGGGTCAAGCACCAGTCTGTGCGCAGCGATCCCCTGCTCTAGAAGCGCACGGGTGCGGTCTTGCAAAAACGCCTCCACCTGCGCGATCACATCGCCGGTCATGGGCTCCATTTGCATGGTTTGGGGGTCACGGTGCATGTGCATCAAACAGACACCACACCCCGGATGGGCTGCAATCACTTGCTCTGCGCCTGGTTGTCGCAAGGCCCAAATATCATTGATGATGTCGACACCGCAATCCAATGCAGCCTGCATCACCTCAGGTTTGTAAGTGTCGACAGAAATCGGCACTTGCCAACGTACCGCTTCGCGCAAAAAGGGCATGAGGCGAGCCAACTCCTGCGACAAAGGCACAGCCGCTGCCCCTGGCCGCGTGGACTCGCCACCAATGTCTAAAATTTGAGCGCCTTCACCCAACAATTTTTCCGCATGGCGCAAGGCCTGTGCTGTCAACAAGTGCTGACCGCCATCCGAAAAAGAATCGGGCGTGATGTTCACAATGCCCATGACACAGGGGCGAGAAAGGTCCAAGACAAAGCGCGCAGTCTGCCAGCGCTTTGCAAGATTCAGTCCTGTTTGTGGACGTGCCATGTGGGTGACTCCATGAAAAACGGAGCCCTAAGGCCCCGTTTTTGTTCCGCTGCTGTGGCTCAATCAAGCGGCCGTGGTTGCCGGCTCTGGTTGAACAACAGGTGTACCACCACCGTTACTGCCACCTCCGGAGGGAGGCGTACGAGGTGTCCAGTCTTTGGGAGGCAAAGGCTCACGCCCAGCCATGATGTCATCGATTTGCTCTTTGTCGATGGTTTCCCATTCGAGCAATGCTTTGGCCATGTTGTGCATCTGAGCGCTGTGCTCTTCAATCAGTTGACGCGCAACACGGTATTGCTCATCAATGATCCGACGCACCTCTACGTCGACCTTTTGCATGGTGGACTCGCTCATGTTGGTGGTCTTGGTGACTGAACGACCCAGAAACACTTCACCCTCATTTTCAGCGTAGACCATGGGGCCCAGTGCATCGCTCATACCGTAACGCATGACCATGTCACGGGCGATGGTCGTGGCACGCTCAAAGTCGTTGCTGGCGCCAGTCGTCATCTGATGCATGAACACTTCTTCAGCAATGCGGCCACCGAACAGCATGCTGATCTGGTTCAGCATGAATTCCTTGTCGTAGCTGTAGCGGTCCTTTTCGGGCAGGCTCATGGTGACGCCCAAGGCGCGGCCGCGTGGAATGATCGTCACCTTGTGAATCGGATCGCACTTGGGCAAAAGCTTGCCAATCAATGCGTGACCTGCCTCGTGATAGGCCGTGTTGCGACGCTCTTCTTCTGGCATGACCATGCTCTTGCGCTCAGGGCCCATCAAGATCTTGTCCTTGGCTTTCTCGAAGTCAACCATCTCCACCACGCGGGCGTTGCGTCGGGCTGCCATCAAGGCCGCTTCGTTGCACAGGTTGGCCAGATCGGCACCGCTCATGCCGGGCGTACCACGGGCGATCACGCCCGCATTCACGTCCTGCCCAATCGGCACTTTGCGCATGTGCACATTCAGAATCTGCTCGCGACCACGGATATCGGGCAAGGTCACATAGACCTGACGGTCAAAGCGGCCGGGACGCAGCAAGGCGGCGTCCAGAATGTCCGGACGGTTGGTGGCGGCCACCACGATCACACCCAAGTTGGTCTCAAAGCCGTCCATCTCGACCAGCATCTGGTTGAGGGTCTGTTCACGTTCGTCGTTGCCACCACCCAGGCCTGCGCCACGCTGGCGACCGACCGCGTCAATTTCGTCAATGAAAATGATGCAAGGCGCGTTCTTTTTGGCGTTCTCGAACATATCGCGAACACGCGAAGCGCCCACGCCCACGAACATCTCGACAAAGTCAGACCCAGAGATGCTGAAAAATGGCACTTTGGCTTCGCCAGCGATGCCTTTCGCAAGCAGTGTTTTACCTGTGCCAGGTGGACCCACCAAAAGCAAACCGCGGGGAATGCGACCGCCCAATTTTTGGAAACGTTGCGGGTCTTTCAGAAAGTCAACCACTTCTTTGACTTCTTCTTTGGCTTCATCACAACCGGCCACATCAGCAAAGGTGGTGTTGTTGTTGT
>NZ_JBIKHV010000032.1:0-26651 GCF_044361985.1 Limnohabitans sp.
TGTTGGCGTCAAAGTATTCGCTGAACTTGTCGCCCTGGTAACGCAGATAACTCTCGATCTGGAATTCGACTTCCTGCGTGGAGTATTTGTAGCCGGTAGCGTTGTCGGTCACGGCCTGGCGCAACTGGCGACCGAATTTTTCGTTCATCACGTCATCGCTCAGGTAAGTGATGTGCCCGATCATGCGGGCGATGCGCAGGCCGCGCTTGGGCACCACGCCGTGCTCGTAAAAGTGGCCGTCGTGAAAGTCCGGGTCGGTCACGATGGCGCGGCGGGCTACTTCGTTGAAGGCGATGTTCTCGGCGTTCAGGTTGGGGGCGCTCGCCACCACCACAGCGTGCTGGATGCGTTCGGGGTATTGCAGCGTCCACGAGAGCGCCTGCATGCCGCCCAGGCTGCCGCCCATGACGGCGGCCAGTTGTTCAATGCCCAAGGCATCCAGCAAGCGGGCCTGGGCGTTGACCCAGTCTTCCACGGTGATGACCGGGAAGTCAGCGCCGTAAACGCGACCGGTGTCGGGGTGGGTGTGCATGGGGCCTGTGGAGCCAAAGCACGACCCCAGGTTGTTCACGCCGATCACAAAGAATTTTTCGGTGTCCAGGGATTTGCCAGGGCCGATCATGTTGTCCCACCAACCCACGTTGCCGGCTTGGTCGGCATAGACACCCGCCACATGGTGCGAGGCGTTCAGGGCATGGCAGACCAGTACGGCATTCGACTTGTCGGCGTTGAGCGTGCCGTAGGTTTCGTAGCTCAGTGAATAGCCACGGATGGAAGCGCCGCTTTGCAAGGGCAAAGGGGCTTCAAACAACATGCTTTTGGACTCGGCGATCAGCATCGAAATGGTTCAGGTGTCAAAAAAAACCCGGCTTCGCAGTCAGCTGGGCCGGGCTTCAGTGAGTTGAAACACACGCCATTTAGCTGAATTTCGGAACCCTTCAGGTCCCGGCGCCCGCAATCGGGTTCAAATCGGCGCATCGGGCAAGTATAAGACGAAGAGATTGAACCCATTTCAGGAGCACCCATGTCAGACCTTTATGGCTCAGACGCCTACAGTCCCGTCGAAATTGCCCGGCGCATCGAGTCGGTGGGCGAGGTCAAGGCCCGCATGGCCACGCTGCCGCTGGCTTTGCTGGGGGTGTTGGCCGGGGCCTTCATCGGTTTGGGGGCCATGCTCTTCGTGCTCGTCAAGTCTGATGCGACGCTGGGCTTTGCCACCAGTGCGCTGCTGGGCGGTCTGGTGTTCGCCATGGGGTTGCTCATGGTGGTGGTGGCCGGGGCCGAGCTGTTCACCGGCAACAACTTGATCGTGATGGCTTGGGCCGATGGGCGGGTCAGCGGGGCGCAGGTGCTGCGCAACTGGGGCATCGTGTGCCTGGCCAATTTTGCGGGTGCTGCCGGGCTGGCGGTGCTGGTGTTTGCCAGTGGCCATGCAGGGCTGAACGGCGGCGCCATTGGCCAGCAGGTGGTCAAGATCGCCGTGGCCAAGCAAGAGCTGCCTTTTGGCACTGCCTTGCTGCGCGGGGTGTTGTGCAATGTGCTGGTCTGCATGGCCGTGTGGATGGCCATGGCCGGGCGCAGCGTGGTCGACAAGGCGGTGGCCGTGATGCTGCCGGTGATGGCGTTTGTGGCGGCCGGCTTTGAGCACAGCATCGCCAACATGTACCTCATGCCTTTGGCGATGTTGTTGCAACACGGGGGCTTGACGGGCTTTCCGGCAGTCACCTGGAGTGGCATGCTGGGCAATCTGCTGCCCGTGATTTTGGGCAATATTTTGGGTGGGGCGGTGTTGGTGGCAGGGGTCTACCACGTCATTTACCGCCGCACGCCGAAGGCTTGAACCTGCCGTGTAACCTGCCGTGAAGGCTTGACCCTGCCGCGCAGGCTTGATTGCGGTGTGCAGGTCGCAGCCGGCTTTAACTGCCCCAGCCTGACAGGGCGATCAGGCCCAAAGTGGCAAAAATCACGGCCGACACTATGTGCACCATGCGCAGTGGCACGCGCTTGGTGATGGCGTCGCCCAGCCACACCACGGGCGCGTTGGCCAGCATCATGCCCAGCGTGGTGCCCGCTACGACAGCAAACCAGGCGTTGTACTGGGCGGCCAGCATCACCGTGGCGATCTGGGTCTTGTCGCCCATCTCGGCCAGAAAGAAGGCCACCACGGTGGTCAGGAACACCCCCATGCGCGGGGCGCTGTCACCTTCTTCGTCGTCGAACTTGTCGGGGATCAACATCCACACCGCCATGGCGAGGAAAGAAGCGCCCAGCACCCAGCGCAGCGCAGTCGGCCCCACCATGGTGGTGACCCAGCTGCCCACTGCGCCAGCGAGGCCATGGTTGGCCAGCGTGGCCACCAAAATGCCCAGCACGATGGGCCAGGGCTTGCGAAAACGCGCGGCCAGCACCAAAGACAAAAGTTGGGTTTTGTCACCCATTTCGGCCAGGGCCACGATGCCTGTAGAGACGAAAAAAGCTTCCATTTGAATGCGCTGTACCGTGGTTAAAACGAGGATCTTAAGCGACAGACCGCAAGCCAAAACGGGGGGCGCATCAATTTGGGCCTGCTTCTTGCTTTGAATTGGTGCGTTAAGGGTTTTTGGGCTCTTTATGCACCAATTCAATTCAAATAATCTTTAAAGACAGCCATGGATGCACTGAAACAGGGCGCTGATGCGCTTTTTATCTTATTGGGCGGCATCATGGTTTTGGCCATGCACGCCGGGTTTGCTTTTCTGGAACTGGGTACGGTTCGCAAAAAGAACCAGGTCAATGCACTGGTCAAGATACTGGTCGACTTTTCCGTGTCCACGGTGGTTTATTTTGCCGTGGGTTACAGCGTCGCCTACGGCACCACTTTTTTTGTGGGCGCTGAACAATTGGCGGCAAAAAATGGCTATGACCTGGTCAAGTTTTTCTTCTTGCTGACTTTTGCAGCGGCCATTCCCGCCATCATTTCAGGGGGCATTGCCGAACGGGCCAAGTTCTGGCCGCAATTGATCGCCACAGCGGTGATCGTGGGCTTCACTTACCCCTTTTTTGAGGGCATCGCCTGGAACCAGCACTTCGGCGTGCAGGCCTGGATCAAGGCGGCCACGGGCGATGAGTTTCATGATTTTGCAGGCTCGGTCGTGGTCCACGCCATGGGCGGATGGATCGCATTGCCGGCGGTGCTGCTGCTGGGCGCCCGTTACAACCGTTATCGCAAAGACGGCGTGGTCTCGGCCCACCCACCATCCAGCATCCCGTTTTTGGCACTGGGCTCCTGGATTTTGATTGTGGGCTGGTTTGGCTTCAACGTGATGAGCGCACAGACGCTCGACAAAATTTCGGGCCTGGTCGCAGTCAATTCCCTGATGGCCATGGTGGGCGGCACCCTGGTCGCTTTGGTGCTTGGCAAAAATGACCCGGGCTTTGTCCACAACGGCCCTTTGGCAGGTTTGGTCGCGGTGTGCGCCGGATCGGACTTGATGCACCCATTTGGCGCCTTGGTGGTTGGCGCTGTGGCGGGCGGTTTGTTTGTGGTCATGTTCACTTGGACCCAGAACAAATGGAAGATTGACGATGTGCTGGGTGTTTGGCCCCTGCATGGCATTTGCGGTGCGTGGGGCGGCATTGCTGCGGGCCTGTTTGGTACCCAGACGCTGGGGGGTTTGGGTGGGGTGAATTTGTCAGCGCAATTGATCGGCACCGCCTTGGGCGTGACCTGGGCCTTGCTGAATGGCTTGCTGGTCTATGGCATCTTGAAATGGACCATGGGCTTGAAGCTGAGCCCTGAAGAGGAATTTGATGGTGCTGATTTAAGCATCCACAAAATCAGTGCTACCCCGGATCGGGAAGTGAGTTGGTAAAACAACAGCTGTGTGTTTTAAAACACACTCCGGTGTTTTTTGGGTGAATATCCCTTGCACTTTTTTTTGTTTTATCCCGCATAATTATTTAACTTCACTGTATGAAGCAGAGAAGTCATGTCTGCGGTGACCAGGTCAGTTTCGCTTTCCTTCCGATGTTCTCAGGTTTGTTGAATGCGTTTTCAGAGCTCCATCGCTTTTATCTCTGTGTTTTGAGGAGTCCCTTTCATGGGCAACAAACTTTACGTCGGTAACCTGCCTTATTCAGTTCGTGATGGCGATCTGGAGCAAGCTTTCGGTGAATTCGGTGTGGTCACCAGCGCCAAGGTCATGATGGAACGTGACACGGGCCGCTCCAAAGGCTTCGGCTTTGTAGAAATGGGCAACGACGATGAGGCCCAAGCCGCCATCCATGGCATGAACGGTCAGCCTTTGGGCGGTCGTAATGTGGTGGTCAATGAAGCCCGCCCGATGGAAGCACGCCCACCCCGAACGGGCGGTGGCGGTTTTGGTGGTGGTGGCGGTGGGGGTCGTCGTGAAGGCGGCGGTGGCTACGCTGGCGGTGGAGGCGGCGGCTATGGCGGCGGCGGTAGTGGCGGTGGAGGCGGCGGCTATGGCGGCGGCGGTAGTGGCGGTGGTGGTGGTGGTGGTCGTCGCGAAGGCGGCGGTGGCTACGGCGGCGGCGCCGGAGGCGGTGGCGGCGAAGGTGGCGGTTTCCGCAGTCCCTACGGTGCCGGACCCCGCGGTGGAGGCGATCGCCGTGAAGGTGGCGGCGGTGGCGGGCGCCGTGAAGGCGGCGGCGGGGGTGGTCGCCGTGAAGGTGGCGGCGGTGGCGGCGGCTACGGCGGCGGTTATTGATTCAAGCCTCGGGCGGACGGACCGTTGCCCAACTAAGCCCAACTAAGCCCAATTAACCCCAGCAAAGCCCTGCACCGCAGGGCTTTTTCATGTTGGCTTCACCTTGAAGTCATGGGCTGTCATAGGGCCCCGCTGCAAAAGCGGGCGCATCAGGGTTGGCGGGTCAGGGTTCCCTGCACACGGCCTTTCAGCAAGTACTCACCCGTGTTGGTGTTGAAGTCCATGGTCTGTGCGGTAAATACATCGCGGCCACGGGTAATTTGAACCGGGTCTGAGGAGACCAACCGGTCTTCGTCAGGCAGCGCCAGCAGGCGTTCACCCCGCAGTTCAAGCTTGGGGCTGGTGTCGAAGGCTTGCCGTATAGCGTAGGCATCGCCAATCAATGTGACCTGTTTGCCGTCGTCTGTGGCAATGCCCTGCCTGGATCGCGCATTCAAGACTTTGCCGGTCTCGCTTTCGGCGTAAATGCGAATTTGTTCGATGTCCAGTGTCTCGCTGGCGGGGTAATGTTGGGCTTTGTCGCCTGAAATTTCGCGCGTCATGCGCCCGCGCAGGTCAAACGATTTCACAGAGAAATTTGCCAAGCGGTAATCCGGGTCCTCGCGCACAACTTTGTTGGCCGAAGGCGTCAGCAGTTCCGGCACGCTTCTGACCAGCAACCAACTGCCCGATGCCAGCAAGGCCATCACGATCAAGGGCAGGTAAACACTCAACTTGTCGAGCAAGCGGCGTGCAAAGTTCATGCGGATGGCCCTGTGTGGACGGCAACGCCAACCTGGGCGAGAAGCTGGGCGTAATGACCGCTGGCCACTAGCAAAACATCACAAAAAGCCCGAGCCGCACCCTCTCCGCCGCGTTCCGATGTGATGAGGTGCGCCAAGGCTTTGGCTTGGGCGTGCGCATTGGCGGGCGCGCCGACAAAAGCAGCCCGTTGCATGACGGGCAAGTCGGGCCAGTCATCGCCCATGGCGGCACTTTGGGACCAATTGAAACCCAGGATTTGCAAGAATTCTTCGGCGGCTGGACGCTTGTCTTCTGTGCCAAAACGCGCATGCGTGATGCCCAAAGCCTTCAGGCGCAAGCGCAGCGCTGGCGAGTCGCGCCCGGTGATGACCACGGGTGTGATCCCGGCTTGCTGCAGCAATTTCAGTCCTTGCCCATCCAGCGAGTTGAAACGCTTCAGGCTTTCACCGCTTTCTGAAAAATACAGCCCGCCGTCGGTGAGTACCCCATCGACGTCAAAAAAAGCAACGCGAATGCCCTGGGCTTGCAACAGCAACTCGGGTGGATAGTGCAAAGCGGGCGTCAGTGTTTGCATGTCAGATCACCTTGGCGCGCATCAGGTCGTTGGTGTTGATGGCGCCGCACAGGCAGCCGTTCTTATCGACAACCAAAATGCTGGTGATGCGGTATTGCTCCATCATGTCAGCAGCTTCGGCGGCCAGTGCCTCCATGGGGATGGTGCGGGGATTGATCCGCATCACATCGCGTGCTTTGAGGCTGCGCAGGTCGGCGCCTTTTTCAATCAGTCGGCGCAGGTCACCGTCGGTGAACACCCCCAGCACGTGGCCCTGGGCATCGGTGACCGACGTGGCGCCCAAGCCCTTACTGCTCATCTCGCGCATGAGGGCGGTGAACTCGGCATCGGGCCCCACTTGCGGGACCTCGGCGCCCTTGCGCATCACGTCAGCCACATGGGTCAGCAGCCTGCGGCCCAGAGAGCCACCGGGGTGAGAACGGGCGAAGTCTTCTGGTTTGAAGCCGCGCGCATCGAGCAAGGCCACGGCCAGGGCATCTCCCATGGCGAGTTGGGCGGTGGTGCTGGCGGTTGGGGCCAGGTTCATGGGGCAAGCTTCTTTGGCCACAGAGCAGTCCAGCAAGACATCCGCGTGGCGGGCGAGTGAAGAGGACAAACCGCCGGTCATGGCAATCAGGGGCACGCCCTGGCGTTTGAGCACCGGCAGGATGGCCAGCAACTCATCGCTTTCACCGCTGTTGGAGATGGCCAGCACAACATCAATGGCCTGGATCATGCCCAAGTCACCATGGCTGGCTTCGCCGGGGTGTACGAACATGGCCGGGGTGCCGGTGGAGGCCAAAGTGGCCGCAATTTTTCGGCCGATGTGCCCGCTTTTGCCCATGCCCATCACGACCACGCGGCCTTGCGCGCCGAGCACCCTGTTCACGGCATCGACAAATCGCCCGTCGAGTCGGGCTTTGAGTTCAAGCAATGCGGCCGCCTCGATGTCCAGAGTCTGGCGGGCGAGTTGCAGCGTGTGGTCTGAAAGGGCGAGCATGTCGGGCATTTTATCGGGCAGCGGTTGATCCGCCCTGGTGTCGGTGTTCAAGCCCACATCAGCGCTTGTCTGAGTCGGCCGAAAAGTCACGCTGTCATAAGCGCTTGTTACCATGATGGCATGAGTGCTTTGGAGCTGACCCTGTTGTATCTTTTGGCCGCCGTATTGGGTGTGGTCGGTTGCCGCATGCTCAAGCTGCCACCCATGCTGGGTTATTTGGTGGTGGGCGTGGTCATTGGCCCCAATGCGCTGGCGCTGGCGCAAAACTCCGACGGGGTCAATCACCTGGCCGAGTTTGGCGTGGTCTTTCTGATGTTTGTGATCGGCCTGGAGTTCAATCTGCCGAAACTGCGCTCCATGCGCAAGCATGTATTTGGTCTGGGCTTGCTGCAGGTGCTGTTGACCCTGGTGATCGTGACGGTTTTCTCTTTGTTCGTGGCCACTTTGGCGCCCACGCTTTGGCGCATGGAGTGGCAAACCGCGTTGGCATTGTCCAGCGCCATGGCCATGAGCAGCACCGCCATCGTCATCAAGCTGGTGGCAGATCGCCTGGAGCTCGAGTCCGAGCACGGCAAGCGGGTGGTCGGTGTGTTGTTGTTCCAGGATTTGGCAGTCGTGCCCTTGATTGTGATGATCCCGGCTTTGGGTGCACCGGCCGACGAAATGTTTTCGGCCTTGTTGCTGGCCGCGGCCAAGGCCACGGTATTGATCACTCTGCTGATGACCGGCGGCCAGCGCGTCATGCGCTGGTGGTTGACTTTGGTGGCGCGTCGCAAAAGCGAAGAGCTGTTTGTGCTGAACCTGCTCTTGGTCACACTGGGCTTGGCCTGGGTCACCGAAATGGCGGGCCTGAGTCTGGCGCTGGGCGCTTTTATCGCGGGCATGCTGATTTCCGAGACCGAATACAAGCACCAGGTGGAGTTGGACATCCGTCCTTTTCACGATGTGTTGCTGGGCTTGTTCTTCATCACGATTGGCATGATGCTGGACTGGCACATTGTGGTTGAGCGCTGGCCTCTGGTGCTGTTGCTCACCACCTTGCCGGTCTTGTTCAAGCTGGTGTTGGTGGCCGCGTTGGCCAAAATGACGGGTGCACCGAACGGGGTTGCACTGCGTACGGGTTTGTACCTTGCACAGGCAGGTGAATTTGGTTTTGTGCTGCTCACACTGGGTTCACAAAGCAACCTGATTCCACCCGCCTTGTTGAACCCGGTACTGGCCAGCATGGTGCTGTCGATGATGGCGACCCCCTTCATCATCATGCACAGCAACACCTTGGTGATGAAAGTCGTGGCCAGCGAATGGTTGCAGCAGTCCTTGCAGATGACCACCATCGCCCGCAAGTCGATCAATACCAGCAAGCATGTGATTATTTGCGGTTATGGCCGCTGCGGCCAGAACCTGGCGCGCATGCTGGACAAAGAAAACATCCCTTACATGGCGCTGGACCTTGACCCGGACCGTGTGCGCCAAGCGGCCGCTGCCGGTGATTCGGTGGTGTTTGGCGATGCAGGGCGGCTGCAATCGCTGATGGCTGCTGGCTTGGCCCGCGCCAGCGCGGTGGTGATCACCTACCTGGACGTGCCCGCTGCCATGAAGGTGCTCGACCACGCCCACGGCCATGCGCCGCAGGTGCCGGTGATTGTGCGCACACAGGACGACCTGGATCTGGAAAAACTGCAGTTGGCGGGGGCCACTGCGGTCGTACCCGAGGCGCTGGAAGGTTCGCTCATGCTGGCCAGCCATGCGCTGGCGCTGGTGGGCGTGCCCATGCGGCGCGTGATCCGCCTTGTCCAGGAGCAGCGCGATGCCCGCTACAACTTGCTGCGGGGCTATTTCCACGGCGCGGACGACGATACGCTGGACGAAATTGAGCACGAGCGGCTGAGCACTGTAGGCTTGCCCCTGGCATCGCCTTGGCTGGGCAAGCAGGTCAAAGACCTGGCCTTTCATGCCATGGGGGTGCGTGTCGTGAACTTGCGCAGAGCCAACGGTCAGCCTGAACATGTGCACGATGAAACCGAACTGCAATCGGGTGACACCCTGGTCTTGTCCGGTAAATCACAAACATTGGCGGTGGCCGAAGAAAAATTGTTACGCGGTTGAAAGCACCCAGGATGGCGCCGTAATTTGGGCCATTCCAGCTGCAGCCTCAGAGAGCCGCTGTCGCGTTTGGCGCTGACAGCTGTTGCAGGCCGTTTTAGACTGGCATTTTTCCCAGTCCGTGCCCATACGATGACCCAATCCAATACCCCCCCCGCTGCGGTAGATGACCGCGTTCCTTACGCCAAGCCCCAGCCCTGGGGCATGGCGCCCGACATGGTGGTGCACGACGTACAAACTGAAGACGAGCGCCTCTGGGCGCCGGTGGCGCCGGGCATCTGGTCACGGCCGCTGCACCTGAATGTGACGGGCGGCTTTTACGTGCACCTGCTCAAGGTCAAGCGCTCGGGCTTGCTGCAGCGCCACCGCCACTCAGGACAGGTGCATGCCCATGTGCTGCGCGGCAAGTGGTATTACCTCGAGCACGACTGGGTGGCCGAAGAGGGCAGCTATGTGTTCGAGCCACCGGGTGAAACACATACCTTGGTGGTGCCCGATGATTGCCAGGACATGGTCACCATGTTCACTGTTCATGGCGCGTTGATGTACGTGGACACGCAAGGCAACTCGACCGGGTATGACGATGTTTTTACCCGCATTGACAAATACCGGGCGCACTTTGAAGCGGTGGGTTTGGGCGCAGATTATGTGAAAACATTCATGCGTTGAGCACAGCCCGTATGGCAACAAAAAGGCCTGCTCTTGAGCAGGCCTTTTGCTTGGAGGCGCTGCGCGCCTGAACAGGCGTCACAGAGGCTTTTTGATCCAGTTGGCGATCTCGCCAATGATGCCGCGTCGGAAAGCCAGCACACAGACCACAAAGATGACGCCTTGGATGATGGTGACCCAGGCGCCCAGTTGCGACAGGTAGTTTTGCATGCTCACGATCACGGCAGCGCCCACCACCGGGCCGAACAAAGTGCCCAAACCACCGACCAGCGTCATCAGCACCACCTCACCCGACATGGACCAGTGCACATCGGTCAACGACGCCAACTGGAACACCAGCGATTTGGTGGCGCCTGCCGTGCCCGCCAAGGCGCCCGAGATGACAAATGCGATCAGCTTGTACTGGTCGGTGTCGTAGCCCAGCGAGATGGCACGGTCCTGGTTTTCGCGAATGGCCTTGAGGATCTGACCGAAAGGCGAGTGCACGATGCGCCAGATCAATGCAAAGCCCATGAGGAAAATGGTCAAGACAAACATGTACATGGCACTGTTTTGTTCCAGATCGAACAGGCCGAAGAGCTTGCCTCTGGGCACACTTTGAATGCCGTCTTCGCCCCCTGTGAACGGGGTCTGAAGGTAAAAGAAGAACACCATCTGGGAGAAAGCCAGGGTGATCATGGCGAAGTAAATACCTTGTCTGCGAATGGCCAGCATGCCGGTGAGCAAGGCCAAAACGGCTGAGCAGCCCGTGGCAAAAAGCACCGCCAGTTCAGGGTTCCAGCCCCAGACTTTGGCGGCATGCGATGCCGCATAACCGGCTGTGCCTAAAAACATGGCGTGCCCAAAGGACAGCAGGCCGCCAAAACCGATCAAGAGGTTGAAGGCACAGGCAAACAAGGCAAAGCACATGACCTTCATCAGGAAGATCGGGTAGACCCAGATGGGGGCGATGACCAGCACCATCACCATGAAGGCAAATGCCACCCATTGGTGCGTGAAAGACTGGGTCTTGAAGGAGGGGGTCGTGACAGTGGTCATGGTCTTACTTCTGGGTACCGAACAACCCGGCAGGCTTGATCAGGAGAACGATGGTCATGATGATGAAAATCACCGTGCTGGAAGCCTCGGGGTAGAAGACCTTGGTCAGGCCTTCGATCAGGCCCAGACCAAAACCGGTCAGGATGGCGCCCATGATGGAGCCCATGCCGCCAATCACCACCACCGCGAACACCACGATGATGATGTCGGCACCCATGGTGGGGTTGACCTGGTAAATCGGGGCCGCCATGACGCCTGCAAACGCAGCCAGGCCCACGCCAAAGCCATAGGTCAGGGTAATCATGCGGGGGACGTTGATGCCGAACGCCTGCACCAGGCTGGGGTTCTCGGTGGCAGCACGCAAATAAGCGCCAAGCTTGGTTCGTTCGATCACATACCAGGTGGACAGGCACACCACCAAGGAGGCCACGATGACCCAGGCGCGGTATTTCGGCAAGAACATGAAGCCGGTGTCGTAGGCGCCCCGGAAAACCTCTGGCACCGGGTAAGGCATGCCGGATGAACCGAATTCGTGGCGGAACAAGCCCTGGATGATCAGTGCCAAACCAAACGTCAGCAGCAGACCATACAGATGGTCCAATTTATAGAGCTGTTTGAGCATGGTGCGCTCAATCAGCATGCCGGTCGCTCCCACCAAGATCGGTGTGATGACGAGCGAGGCCCAGTAATTGATCCCCAATTTGGTCAGGGACAGATACGCCACAAAAGCGCCCAGCATGTACTGGGCGCCGTGGGTGAAGTTGATGATGTTCAGCAAGCCGAAAATCACGGCCAGACCCAGCGAAAGCAGTGCGTAAAAAGAGCCGTTGATCAGCCCGATCAGCAATTGCCCGAACAGGGCTTGGGAGGGAACGCCAAAGATTTCCATTGTGATTTTTCGACTTGCTTGAACAGAGGGTTGAAATTACTTCTTGACCAGCGGGCACTCGCTCTCAGCCAGGGGGCGGAAAGCCTCGTTGGCTGGAATGGTGGCCACTAACTTGTAGTAGTCGTAAGGGCCTTTGGACTCTGAAGGCTTTTTGACCTGGAACAGGTAGGCAGGGTGGAGTTTGCGACCGTCAGGGCGTACAGAACCTTTGCCGAACAATGGGTCATCTGTGGGCAGCTCTTTCATCTTGGCAGCGACCTTGGTGCCGTCATCGGTCTTGGCCGCGTCCACGGCTTTGAGGTAATGAATCACGCTGGAGTACACACCGGCTTGCACCATGGACGGATATTTACCGCCGTTGGCTGCCGCAAAACGCTTGGTGAAGGCGCGTGTGTTGTCGTTCAAGTCCCAGTAGAAGGTTTCGGTCAACATCAGGCCTTGGGCGATGTTCAGGCCCAAGGAATGCACGTCGGGCAAGAAGACCAGCATGCCGGCCAGGTTTTGGCCGCCTTTGGTGATGCCAAATTCGGCCGCTTGCTTGATCGAGTTGGTGGTGTCACCACCGGCATTGGCCAGACCAATGATCTTGGCTTTGGAGGCTTGAGCCTGCAACAAGAAGGAAGAGAAGTCTTGCGTTGGGAAGGGGGTGCGCACTTTGCCCACCACCTTGCCGCCGTTTTTGAGCACCACGGCTTCGGTGTCGCGCTCGAGTGCGTGGCCGAAAGCGTAGTCAGCGGTCAAGAAGAACCAAGTGTCACCACCGCTTTTGACAATCGCTTTGCCAGTGCCGTTGGCCAGCATCCAGGTGTCATAAGCCCAGTGGATGGTGTTGGCGTTGCAGGCCTTGCCGCTCAGGTCGGCAGTGGCTGAGCCGGAGTTGACGTGCAGTTTGCCCTTGTCGCTGGAAAGCTTGGCAATGGCCAGACCGACCGACGAGGTGGGCACGTCAGCGATCATGTCGACCTTGTCGGTGTCGTACCACTGGCGTGCAATGTTGGAGCCCACGTCGGGCTTGTTCTGGTGATCAGCACCGACAACTTCCACCTTCAGCGTGCTCTTGGTGGCCTTGATGTAGTCCTCCACAGCCATTTTGGCGGCGCTCAAAGAGCCGGGGCCGGTGATGTCAGAGTAAAGACCCGACATGTCGTTGAGCACACCGATCTTGACGATACCGTCAGAGATTTGTGCCTGTGCTTGGCCCGCGAAAGCGCAGGCGGCCATTGCGGCCAAAGAAAGAAGTTTGCGTTTCATCGATGTATCTCCAGTTAAAAAATGGGTATCAGACGCCCAGGTACTCATGCAACATGCCCATCTTGCTGGACAGCTCTTGCGATGAAAAGCCCTCCACAATTTGGCCATGCTCCATCACGTAAAACCGGTCTGCCAGGGGTGCGGCAAACCGGAAGTTCTGTTCAACCATGATGATCGTGAAGCCTTTGGCCTTCAGGGCTTTGATCATGCGGGCAAGGGCTTGCACGATGACCGGCGCCAAGCCTTCGGAAATTTCGTCCAGCAACAAAAAGCGCGCCCCGGTACGCAAGATGCGACCCACCGCAAGCATTTGTTGTTCGCCACCAGAAAGTCTGGTGCCCGGGCTTTCGCGGCGCTCCAGCAAGTTGGGGAACATGTCGTAAATTTCTTCGACCGACATGCCATTGGGGCCAATGACGGGCGGCAGCAACAGGTTTTCTTCGCAAGTGAGGGCAGAAAAAATACCCCGCTCTTCAGGGCAATAACCCAAGCCCAGTTTGGCAATCTGGTGGGGTGCCCAGTTCACGGTTTCCTGGCCTCTTATGGTGATGGAGCCGGTGCGCCGACCCACCAGACCGAGGATGGATTTGACGGTGGTGGTGCGGCCAGCACCATTGCGCCCCAGCAGGGTCACCACTTCGCCTTCGTTGACGGTCAGGTTAACCCCATGCAGGATGTGCGACTCGCCGTACCAGGAGTGCAGATTGCTGATGCGCAGGAATTCAGTAGCATCAGCCATGGGCCCCCTCCAGTTCGTTGTCGGTGGTGCCCATGTAGGCTTCGAGCACTTGGGGATTTTGCGAAACCACGGCGTAGGGCCCTTCTGCAATCACTTGTCCGCGTTGCAACACGCTGATGGTGTCGGCAATGCTGGAGACCACATTCATGTTGTGTTCCACCATCAGGATGGTGCGGTTGGCACTGACTTTTTTGATCAATTGGGTGACGCGGTCCACGTCTTCGTGGCCCATGCCCTGGGTCGGCTCGTCGAGCAGCATCAGTTCGGGCTCCATGGCCAATGTGGTGGCGATTTCAAGTGCGCGCTTGCGGCCATAAGGCAGCTCGACAGCGGTCAGGCCCGCCATGGGGCCCAGATCAACTTGCTCGAGCAAGGCCATGGCTTTGTCGTTGAGCTGGTTCAGGCTGCGCTCGGAGCGCCAGAAATGCAGCGATGTGCCGGTGCTTCTTTGCAAACCAATTCGCACATTTTCAAGCACGGTCAGGTTGGGAAAAGTGGCCGAAATCTGAAACGACCGCACGATGCCGCGCCGCGCCACCTGGGAGGGTTTTTCGTCGGTGATGTCGTGGCCATTGAACAGGATCTGTCCCTGGGTAGGGATCAGAAATTTGGTGAGCAGGTTGAATACCGTGGTTTTGCCCGCGCCGTTGGGACCGATCAGCGCGTGGATCTGACCACGTTGGACGCGCAGGTCCACGCCATTGACAGCGACAAAACCCTTGAACTCCTTGATGAGTCCGCGGGTTTCGAGAATAATTTCGTCAGCCATTGAGTTTTGTACCGGGGCAAAAAATGAAAAATTGCAAAGGTATTCTGTAGCGAGAAAATTTTCGCGGGTACATGGTTATCCCGTGGTCCTGTCTCTTGCGTGACGAATTTGCAAGGCCGTGCCCGCCGCACAAGACTCGGCTTGCGCGTTGCGCTTGCGAAGTGTCGGCATGGGCCTGATTTTTGGGACGTCAAATCAGCGTTGCACCCTTGCGCTGGTGCCTTGCCTGGCCACCGGTCTGTCCACTTTTAGGACCATCTTGGGGGCTGGCCGTGGCTTTGCGCAGCACTTCCAGATAACCCTTGGCCAACTCCATCTGTGGGCCAAAGCCTTGTTCGATCAGCATGCGGTGGGCGGCTGGCAGTTTCCAGCAGGGGGTGAACACAAAAAGATGGTGTTCCAGGTGGTAGTTGACCCAGTAGGGCGCCAGCACCATGCGCATGCCCCAGTGGGTCAGCGTGGTGCGGGTATTGCGCAGACGGTCATCGTTGTGGCCCACCACCGCATGCTCGGCGATGTTGCGGATGCGGGTGATCACCTGGTACCAGGTCAGCAAGGGCAAGAGCCAAAGCGCAAAGTAGGCCCACCACACCCCGGCAGCCGTTGTGATGGCCAAGACAAGCGCATTGCTCAGGAAAAAATACTTCTCCGCTGCGATCAGATTTTTTAGGCGTTGCAGGCGGCTTGGGTCTGTGCCCATTTCGGCGCGAAAAAATTCAAGGCGGCGCTGGTAGCCGGTGATGCCCAAAATGTCGCGCCGCATCTTGCGCCAAAAACTTTGCCGGCTAATGGGAAAAGGCGCCGACAAAATCAGGTCTGGGTCTTCTGCCTGTTGTGTGTGGCGGTGGTGGCTCAGGTGGTAAGGGCGGTACAACATGAGACTTGCGCCCACAGGCCAGCCGCACAAAAAAGCACCCAGCGTGTCGTTCAGCCAGGTGTTTTTGAACAAAGCGCGGTGCGCCGCATCGTGCATCAAAATCGCCAGGCCCAGTTGCCTGCCGCCGATGACCACGATGGCCACGACAAAACTCAAAGGGTTGGGCCAGACCACAAAAAATGCCATCGCCAGGGCGATCACACCCCAGGCATGCAGGACCAGATAAGCGCCCATCCAGTCCGAGCGCTCGCGCAGATACGCGTCTTGCTCGGGGCTGAGAGTGGGTGCGTGGGTCGGTGGAGGGTTGGGCATGTCAAAGCCAATCGGCATGCGCAACATCTTGTGCCCAATGGCCAGCCCGAACAGTCACTGACGTGACCTTTTGGTGAGCGTGCCGGACTGAGGGCCGGGGCGCGTGCGTCAGGTGTTGGCAACGACCCGAGCCAAGCCAAGCTCTTGGGGGCTCATTTGCCGATGCAAAAGCTTGAAAAAATCACGCCCAGCAGATCGTCGGCGCTGAACTCGCCCGTGATTTCATTGAGGGCGTTTTGTCCGAGCCGCAGCTCTTCGGCCAGCAAGTCCAGGTTTTGCGCCTTTGCAGCCAGATGGGCATCGGCCACTTCCAGGTGCTCACGCACCCGTTGCAGGGCCTGCACATGGCGTTCGCGGGCAATGAACAGGCCTTCACTGGCGTGTTGCCAACCCGCTTGTTGCAACAATTGCAAGCGCAAGGCTTGCAGCCCTTCGCCTGTCAGGGCCGACAGGGTCAGGCCAGCGCGCTCAACGTCATGGCTGGCCGCATCGGCTTTGTTCCACACGTCGAGCACCGCCACACGCGCAGGCAAGCGGGCTTTGAGGGCGGTGGCGATGTCTTCGTCGGTGCTGTCGTAGCCCGTCTGACCCACGCGCGTCAGGTCGTGCAAAAAAAGCACGGCGTCGGCATTTTCAATTTGCCCCCAGGCCCGTGCAATGCCGATTTGTTCGACCTCGCCAACACCTTCGCCTTCGCGCAGCCCGGCGGTGTCAATCACGTGCAGGGGCACGCCCTCGATCTGGATGGTTTGTTGCACCACATCGCGGGTTGTTCCTGCAATCGGTGTGACGATCGCCAACTCGGCTCCGGCCAGGGCATTGAGCAAGGAGCTTTTTCCGGCATTGGGCTGCCCGGCAATCACCACCTTGATGCCCTCGCGCAGCAGCGCACCTTGACGGGTTCGCTGCAGCACCGCCATCAGGCGGGCTTGCAGGCGTTCGAGTTGCCCTTGGGCGTCGGCTTTTTGCAAAAAGTCGATCTCTTCTTCGGGGAAATCCAGGGTGGCTTCGACCAGCATGCGCAGATGGATCAGGGCATCGCGCAGCAGGTGGATTTCTTTGGAAAAATCGCCCGCCAAAGACCGGCTGGCACTGCGAGCGGCGGCTTCGGTGCTGGCGTCGATCAGGTCGGCAATGGCCTCGGCTTGCGCCAGGTCGATCTTGTCGTTCAAAAAGGCGCGTTCAGAAAACTCGCCCGGTTGTGCCACGCGCAAGCCGGCCAGTCGGGGCAGTTGGGTGGCCGGGTCGATCTCGGCAGCCGCTTGTAGGCAGCGCGCCACCAGCAGTTGCAGCACCACCGGCCCACCGTGGGCTTGCAGCTCCAGCACATCTTCGCCAGTGAACGAGTGCGGCGCCACAAAGTGCAGCGCCAGCCCGTGGTCAATCGGGCTGCCATCGGCATCGGCAAAAGGCAGGTAAGTGGCCTCGCGCGGTTTCAGGTGTCGACCGCACAGTGCGTGAATCAACGGGGCCAGGTTGCCACCCGATACCCGCACGATGCCGACAGCGCCGCGACCGGGTGCGGTGGCGATGGCAACGATGGGTTCCTGATGTCTGGCGAGCATGGCGTTAATGCGCGTTGCGAAGCAAAAAAAGGCCGCTTGCGCGGCCCTTTCGGCGTTATTTGAACGAGGGCAGATTGAACTGTGGCGGCACGCCCATGCGGGTGTTGATCATCCACTGCTGCGCTATCGACAAGATGTTGTTCGTGATCCAGTACAGCACCAGGCCGGATGGGAAGAAGAAGAACATCACCGAGAACACCAGCGGCATGATCCACATCAGCTTGGCTTGCATCGGATCCGGTGGCGCGGGGTTGAGTGCCGTTTGCAGCATGGTGGTCAGTGTCATCACCACGGGCAAAATAAAGTACGGGTCAGGCGCGGACAAGTCGTGAATCCAGCCCACCCAAGGGGCATTGCGCATCTCGACGCTGGACAACAGCACCCAATACAGTGCGATGAAGACGGGGATCTGGACCATGATCGGGAAGCAACCGCCCATCGGGTTGACTTTTTCCTCGCGGTAGATCCTCATCATCTCTTGTTGCATCTTTTGCGGATCGCTCTTCAAGCGTTCACGCATTTCCATGATTTTGGGGTTGATGGCCTTCATCTTGGCCATGCTCGAATAGGCCTTGGCATTGAGCCAGTAAAAAGCGATCTTGAGCAACAGCACCAACGCCACGATCGACCAGCCCCAGTTCTGGATGAAGCTGAACAGCTTGTCCAGCAACCAGTACAAAGGCTTGGACAGCATGGCCAGCCAGCCATAGTCTTTGACCAGGTCCAGGCCAGGAGCCAGCGCTTCAAGGACTTTTTCTTCTTGCGGGCCGCTGAACAGCTGGGTGTTCACGGTCTTCGACTGGCCGGGCGCCAGTTCCGACAAGGGCGTGATCATGCCCACGGCGTACAGGTTGGTGTCCACTTTTCGCACGAAGTTTTCGCGCTGAATGCCATCGGCCAACACCCAGGCGGTTGCAAAATAATGCTGCACCATGGCCACATAGCCATTGGGAGAGGATTTGTCGATTTCGGCCTTGTTCTTTTCGATGTCGCTGAACTCGACTTTTTGGTATTTCTTGGCTTCTGTGTAAACGGCAGGGCCAGTGAAAGTGGAGTAAAACGCCGATTCACCCTCAGGCTTGTTGCCATCGCGTACCAATTGCAGATACAGCTGCGGCGACACGGGGGCTGTGCCGGTGTTGACCGCTTCGTGCTTCACGCCAATGGCATAGCTGCCGCGTTGCAAGGTATAGGTCTTGATCAGCTTGACGCCACTTGTGCCTTCCGACTCGAAGCGAAAGGTCAGCTCGTTTTGTCCATCTTTGAGGCTGCGTTCGCCGCTGAATTTCATGGGCGTTTTGTGGGTCGGAAAATCCCCGCCAATCAGGCCGGTCTGGGCCATGTAAACACGGTTGGCACTTTGGTCTAAAAAGACAAAAGGCTTTTTGCTGTCCACAAAGTCGGCGTGCCGGCTGAACTCGGTGCGCACCAGGGAACCCCCCTCGGTGTCAAAGCTGAGTTTGAGCACATCGGTGACCACTTCGATCTTTTCACGTGGTGTGGCTGAAGCCGTGGGCGCTGCAGAGGGCACCTGGCCTGGTGAGGCGGGCGTGATGGCTGTCGCGGTAGGTACGCCATTGGCACTGACCACAGCGGCGGGCGCGGCGGCGGACGCCGGTGCAGCCGCTTCGGGCTTGGGGAAAAAGGTGGCCTTGTGGCCGTTATAGAGTTGCCACTGGTCCCACAACAGGACCATGGAGAAACCAAAAATCACCCAAAGGATGGTGCGGCGGATATCGTTCATGGGGTCTTCTTTGACGAAGTAGGGGAAAACAAATCAGAAAACAAGCGCGGCGCTTGTGGGGGAACAGGGTCGTGGCCGCCATTGCACCAAGGGCCACAACGCACCAGGCGGTGAGCTGTCAGGTAGCTGCCGATGGCGGCACCATGTTGCTCGAGGGCTTGCAAGGCATAAGCCGAACATGTCGGCTCAAAGCGGCACGACGATCCCAGCCAAGGGCTGAGCAACAAGCGGTAGCCGCGCACCACACCCATGAGCAAACGCTGGACGATCATGGACGAACCTCGGACCGGGTTGCACGCTCAAACAATTGTTCCAGTTCTTGCCTTACGGCGAGCTTCAGGGGCTCGGATGTGGCACTGATGAATTGCTGGCGGTCAAAAGTGGCGCGAAGGCGCACCACATGGGCAGCCACAGGCAGGCGATCGCAAAAGCGTTCACTCACGTTGTAGATCTGTCTTTTGATGGCATTGCGTGTCACGGCCCGACGTGCCCAGCGTTTGGGCACCATGGCACCCAACCAGACGTCAAACAGGCCAAACAAGGCCTGCTCCGGTGAAGGTGCAGGCACAACTTGTTCGGCTGCCGCCGAAGGCGTATCTGTGGGGTTGGTCAAGGTCAGTCTGTGTAACGCAAAATGGGATGTGCGTGAGACCGTTCCACCCGCCAGGGCGGCCTGAAACTGTGGGCGTGTTTTCAAACGCTGCACGATGGCCAAACCCTGGAATCAACCGCCTGCCGTGGCGTCGGGCCACAGCCAGACGGTCGAAAAGGCATTAGACAGCCAGACGCTTGCGGCCTTTGGCGCGGCGTGCATTGATCACAGCACGGCCACCACGGGTTTTCATGCGAACCAGAAAGCCGTGGGTACGGGCGCGACGTGTCTTGGATGGTTGGTAGGTGCGTTTCATAACTCTTCCTTTGTGCCCAATGCCATGAATCAGCGTTGGGCGAAACCCAAGATTATCGCAAACTTTCGGACGCTCGGCAAATCCACCCTCTTTTTAGACATGGGGTGTTCCCGGACTCGAACCGGAACCGATGTGGTTTATGATGGCTCGACGAATGCGTTGCGGCATGTGGATAAGCTCTTGATAAGCTCAATTCCAATGCCGTTTTTTCCTTAACTGTCCACAAAAAATAAATACAAAATGTCAGAGGGACTTACCCCGGAATTTCAGATGGACGCCAGCCAAAGTCTGTGGCAGGCTTGCCTGGAGGAGCTGTCCCGCGAACTGCCCGAGCAGCAGTTCAACACCTGGATCAAGCCCCTGACTGCGCAGATCTCGGATGACCAACAACGCCTCACTTTGTTTGTGGCCAACCGCTTCAAACTGGACTGGATCCGAGCCCAATATGCCGGTCGCTTGGCCGTCATGCTCGAAAGTCTGCAAGGACATCCTGTTCAAATTGAGTTAGTACTCACTCCTCGAGATGGGCTCGTCAGGCCTGCACGGCAGTCCACGCCATCGTCGATGGAGAACGGTCCAGAACCCATCGATCTGCCCGAAGAGCCAGCGACCAACACCTTTCGCAGCAGGCTCAACACGGCCCTGACTTTTGACACCCTGGTGGAAGGCACGGCCAACCGCATGGCGCGTGCAGCGGCCATGCATGTGTCGGGCTCGCCCGGGCACTTGTACAACCCCCTTTTCATCTATGGCGGCGTGGGTTTGGGCAAGACCCACCTGATGCACGCCATCGGCAACAAACTGCTGGCCGATCGCCCGGAATCGAAGGTGCTCTACATCCATGCTGAACAATTTGTGTCGGATGTGGTTAAAGCCTACCAGCGCAAGACATTTGACGAGTTCAAGCACCACTACCATTCGCTCGATTTGCTGTTGATCGACGACGTCCAGTTTTTTGCCAACAAGGACCGGACCCAAGAAGAATTCTTCAACGCGTTTGAAGCCTTGCTGGCCAAAAAGTCACACATCGTGATGACCAGCGACACCTATCCCAAGGGCCTGGCAGACATCCATGAGCGTCTGGTTTCACGCTTCGATTCGGGTTTGACGGTGGCCATGGAGCCGCCTGAGCTGGAAATGCGGGTGGCGATCCTGATCAACAAAGCCATCAGCGAAGGCAGCGAAATGCCCGAAGAGGTGGCGTTTTTCGTCGCCAAAAACGTGCGTTCCAACGTGCGCGAGCTGGAAGGGGCTTTGCGCAAGATCCTGGCGTATTCGCGTTTCAACCAGAAGGAAATCTCCATCCAGCTGGCTCGCGACGCCCTGCGCGACTTGCTGTCGATTCAGAATCGCCAGATCAGCGTGGAAAACATCCAGAAGACGGTGGCCGACTATTACAAGATCAAAGTCGCCGATATGTACAGCAAGAAGCGCCCCGCCAGCATTGCTCGGCCGCGGCAAATTGCCATGTACCTGGCCAAGGAAATGACACAAAAAAGTTTGCCCGAAATTGGCGAGTTGTTTGGCGGGCGTGACCACACCACCGTGTTGCACGCCGTGCGCAAGATCAACGCTGAACGGCTGCAACTGACCGAGCTCAACCAGCAGCTGCATGTGCTGGAGCAGACCCTGAAGGGCTGAAGCGGCATGAGCTTGCGCTTGCACCCAGTTTTAAGTGTTTTGAGCCGTCTGGAGGCCGTTTTGCGGTCAAAAAACAGCGAAAATGCACGTTGTTGTCAAACGTTGTGCGCAGCCCCGGGCTGTCGCGTGAAAATCACCAAAGGTAGACACCCATGATCGTCCTGAAGGCCACCCAAGACAAATTGCTGTCGGTCCTGCAATCCGTGTCCGGCATTGTTGAGCGCCGTCACACATTGCCCGTGCTGGCCAATGTGCTGATCCGCAAAACGGGCCACGCCTTGCAGCTGACCACCAGCGATCTTGAAATCCAGATCCGCACTACAGCCGAGATGGAAGGTGACCCTGGTGATTTCACCACCACCGTGGGTGCCCGCAAACTCATCGACATCTTGCGCACCATGCCTGCTGACCAAACAGTGAGCCTGGAATCTTCGCAAGCCAAGCTGATCCTGAAAGGTGGCAAGTCCAAGTTCACCTTGCAGACTTTGCCGGCAGAAGACTTTCCGTTGGTGCAAGAAGCCGCCAGCTTCGGCCCTGTGTTCAGCGTGCCGCAAAAAACCCTCAAGCAACTGTTGGGTCAGGTTTCTTTTGCGATGGCCGTACACGACATCCGTTATTACCTGAATGGCATTTTGTTTGTGGCCGAAGGCAACCGACTGAGCCTGGTCGCCACCGATGGCCACCGTCTGGCGTTTACTGCAGCCACACTCGATGTGGAAGTGCCGACCAAACAAGAAGTCATCCTGCCCCGCAAGACCGTGCTCGAATTGCAGCGCTTGCTCAGCGATGCCGATGGTGCCATCGAGATGCAGTTTGCCAACAACCAGGCCAAGTTCAGTTTTGACGGCATGGAGTTCGTGACCAAATTGGTTGAAGGCAAGTTCCCTGACTACAACCGCGTGATCCCCAAGGGCCACAGCAACAACCTGACCTTGGGCCGACAAGCCCTGCTGTCTTGCTTGCAGCGCACGGCCATCCTGACCAGCGACAAATTCAAGGGCGTTCGCCTGAACCTCGAACCCGGCACCCTGCGCGTGGCATCCACCAACGCCGAGCAGGAAGAGGCCGTGGACGAACTCGACATCGACTACGGTGGTGACAGCATTGAGATTGGTTTCAACGTGACCTACATCATCGACGTGCTCAGCAACATGGGCCAGGAGATGGTCCGCATTGATCTGGCCGATGCCAACAGTTCCGCGTTGATCACCATCCCGGAAAACGACAACTTCAAATATGTGGTGATGCCGATGCGCATTTGAGGCCCGCGTCAGCAGGCGATAGACCTTATCGAAACCCGCGACCCCTCGCGGGTTTCGGCCATTCAAGCGACAGAGAAAAACTCCCATGACCGACGAAATTACCCCCAGCGAAGAAGCGTTCACCACCGCTCAACCCAAGATCGATGCCCACCAAGTGGGCGCATCCGAAGGCTACGGCGAAGGCTCCATCCAGATTCTGGAAGGGCTGGAGGCCGTGCGCAAACGCCCTGGCATGTACATCGGCGACACGTCCGATGGCACGGGCTTGCACCATCTGGTGTTTGAGGTGGTCGACAACTCCATCGATGAAGCGCTGGCGGGCCATTGCGATGACATCGTGGTCACCATCCACAGCGACAACTCGATCTCGGTGACCGACAACGGCCGTGGCATCCCCACCGGCGTGAAGATGGACGACAAGCACGAGCCCAAGCGCAGTGCTTCCGAAATCGCGCTGACCGAGCTGCACGCGGGCGGCAAGTTCAACCAGAACAGTTACAAGGTCTCGGGCGGCTTGCACGGCGTGGGCGTTTCATGCGTGAACGCTTTGAGCAAATGGCTGCGCTTGACCGTGCGCCGCGAAGGCAAGGTCCACCAGATCGACTTTGCCAGAGGCTTTGTGCAAAACCGATTGCTCGAAACCGTGAACGGCGTGGAAATTTCGCCCATGCGCGTGTCCGGAGCCACCGACAAGCGCGGCACCGAAGTGCATTTTTTGCCCGACACCGAAATCTTCACCCAGAACACCGATTTCCATTACGAAATTCTGGCCAAACGCCTGCGCGAACTGTCCTTTTTGAACAACGGCGTGCGCATTCGTCTGATCGATGAGCGCAGCGGCAAGTCAGACGATTTTTCTGGCGCGGGTGGTGTCAAGGGCTTTGTGGACTTCATCAACGCCAACAAGAAAGTACTGCACCCCAACGCATTTCATGCGAATGGCGAGCGTCCAGCCGACAGCTACGGCGGCATCCCTGGCACCAGCATCGGGGTCGAAGTGGCGATGCAGTGGAACGACGGCTACAACGAGTCGGTGCTGTGCTTTACCAACAACATTCCGCAGCGTGATGGCGGCACCCACCTGACGGGCCTGCGCGCGGCGATGACACGCGTCATCAGCAAATACATTGAGAAAAACGAGATCGCCAAAAAACAAAAAGTCGAAGTCAGTGGCGACGACATGCGCGAAGGCTTGTGCTGCGTCTTGAGCGTGAAAGTGCCCGAACCCAAGTTTTCAAGCCAGACCAAAGACAAACTGGTGTCCAGTGAAGTGCGCGCACCGGTGGAAGACATCGTGGCCAAGGCTTTGACCGAATACCTGGAAGAGCGCCCCAACGACGCCAAGATCATTTGCGGCAAGATCGTCGAGGCCGCCCGTGCCCGCGAAGCCGCCCGCAAGGCCCGAGAAATGACGCGCCGCAAAGGCGTGCTGGACGGCATGGGCCTGCCCGGCAAATTGGCCGACTGCCAGGAAAAAGACCCGGCGCTGTGTGAAATCTACATCGTCGAGGGCGACTCCGCCGGCGGCTCGGCCAAGCAAGGCCGGGACCGTAAATTCCAGGCCATCCTGCCCCTGCGCGGCAAGATCCTGAACGTTGAAAAAGCCCGCTACGAAAAGCTGCTGACCAGCAACGAAATCATCACGCTCATCACCGCCTTGGGCACCGGCATTGGCAAGGCCAGCGCCGAATCCGGCAAGAGCGGCACGGACGACTTCAACGTCGACAAACTGCGTTACCACCGCATCATCATCATGACCGATGCCGACGTGGACGGCGCCCACATCCGCACCTTGTTGCTGACCTTCTTCTACCGTCAAATGCCCGACCTGGTCGAGCGTGGCCACATCTACATTGCCCAGCCACCGCTTTACAAAGTCAAGGCCGGCAAAGAAGAGTTGTACCTGAAAGACGGCCCGGCACTCGACGGCTTCTTGCTGCGCATCGCGCTCAAAGATGCCAGCATCACCACCGGTGGCACGGCACCGCAATTGCTGGCCGGCGAGACCCTCGAAGCGTTGGCCCGCAAACACCAAGTGGCCGAATCGGTCATTGCACGCCTGTCCAACTTCATGGACGCCGAAGCCTTGCGCGCCATGGCCGATGGTGTGTCGCTGAACCTGGACACGCTGGATCTGGCCGCTGAATGCGCCCCTGCGTTGCAAGCCAAACTGCGTGAACTCAACACCACCGGCATCCCCGCCGAAGTGACTGCTGAGTTTGATGTGCGCACTGATAAACCCATCCTGCGCATCAGCCGCCGCCATCACGGCAACATCAAGAGCAGCATCATCACACAAGACTTCGTGCATGGTGCCGACTACGGCGCACTGTCCGAAGCCGCCGAAACTTTCCGTGGCTTGCTGAGCGAAGGGGCCAAAGCCCTGCGCGGCGAAGGCGAGCGGCAGAAAGAAGAAAAAGTGGGCGACTTCCGACAGGCCATGCATTGGCTCATCAGCGAAGCCGAGCGCACCACCAGCCGCCAGCGCTACAAGGGCTTGGGCGAAATGAACCCCGCCCAACTGTGGGAAACCACCATGGACCCGACCGTGCGCCGCCTGCTGCGCGTGCAGATCGACGACGCCATCGAAGCCGATCGTGTGTTCACCATGCTGATGGGCGACGAAGTCGAGCCACGCCGCCACTTTATTGAGAGCAACGCGCTGCGGGCGGGGAATATTGATATTTGATCAATCTTGTAGATATGCCCATAACCTGAGAAAAAGGGGCCCATGAGTTGAGAAACTTATGGGCCCCTCGCTTTGGTCTGCCCGATTCGGCTGTTCAAGCTTCCTCAAAGCTCAGCAGAATAGTTTTTCTGCTTCCTTATGAAGAAGTTATTTATTGCCTATTGCTTCCAATAAGGCTATCAATTCAATGAATTTAAACAGCCTATAGGCTAGCAATGACGTCTGAACTGAACCAACTTCGGCTTGAACAAGTGCAGTCCACCCTTTCCGGCTACGCGGACTTGGTCAAGCGGCAGCCACCTTCACGGGGATGGCTGAAGCTCATCCGAGAAGCCCTAGGTCGAACGGAACGCCAGCAGGCTCAGCGGCTGGGCGTCTCGGGGGCGACGCTGCACAAGTCCGAACAGTCCGAAGCGGATGACCGCATCTCGCTCGGACAGCTGCGCAAACTTGCTGATGGACTGGATTGCGAACTGGTCTATGCACTGGTTCCCAGGCGCCCGCTCACGGACGTGGTTCAGGAACGCGCTCGCACCATCGCGATGGAAGAAGTTGCAAGCGTGGCCCACACCATGGGTCTTGAAGACCAGCGCCCCGGCGCAGAACGGCTTCGCAAACAGGTGGATCGCAGGACCGAAGAATTGCTTCGCGGCCGTTGGTCAAACCTATGGCGATAGACCTGGATGAGCAGGACGGCCAGACACCGCTGGCCACCGACGAGAAGGCCGGGCTCATCCCGGAGTAACTGGCAGCCCTGCGAGCTGCAGACCAAGGTGACTATGAGCTGTTGCTTGTGTTTATCTCATATTGAGATAAAATGAGCCCATGAAAATCATCAGCAACAGTGCCCTGCGGGCCTTCGCTGCCGATCATCCTCTGGCCGAAGCCCTCTTGCAGGGATGGCGGCGGGTGATTGAAAAGAACAGTTTTGCAAACTGGGCCGAGCTGAAAGCCGCCTTCAATGCAGTTGACAAGGTGAACGAGTTAGCGGTGTTTGATATCGGCGGGAACAAGTACCGCCTGATGGCTTACATCCGGTTCGAAAAGCAGATCTTGTATATCAAGGCAGTATTGACCCATCGGGAATACGACAAAGGATCATGGAAATCATGAATGCAGCCATCGACGTGAAGTACCTTCTTCCAGTCTGGGAGCAGTTCCGTGCAGCAACTGACATCACCCCCATCCG
>NZ_JBIKHV010000033.1:0-26500 GCF_044361985.1 Limnohabitans sp.
AGTCTGAGCAACTCCCTCGGGTTGCTGGGTCGCAAGGTGGGCATGATGCGTCTGTTCACTGATGATGGGGATTCCGTTCCTGTCACAGTGCTGGATGTGTCCAACAACCGTGTATCCCAGGTCAAAACCCAAGAGAACGATGGCTATGTCGCTTTGCAAGTGACATTTGGTGCCCGCAAGGCATCGCGCGTGATCAAGCCTATCGCTGGTCACTTGGCCAAAGCCGGTGTTGAAGCCGGTGAAATCATTCAAGAATTCCGCGTGACCGCCGACACGGCCTCCCAGTACGCCGCAGGCGCCACTGTGCCCGTGGCTGCTGTGTTTGCTGTGGGCCAAAAAGTGGACGTGCAAGGCACCTCCATTGGTAAAGGCTTCACCGGAACCATCAAGCGTCACAACTTCAAATCCCAGCGCGCTTCGCACGGTAACAGCCGTTCGCACAACGTTCCGGGTTCGATTTCGATGGCCCAAGATCCTGGCCGCGTGTTTCCAGGCAAAAAAATGTCCGGTCACCGTGGTGATGTGACTTGCACCACACAGAACCTGGCCGTCATTCGCGTTGACGAAGTCCGTGGCCTGTTGATGGTCAAGGGTGCCATTCCTGGTTCCAAAGGTGGTTTTGTGACCGTGCGTCCCGCCATCAAAACTAAAGGAGCGAACTGATGCAGCTCGAACTCCTGAACGACCAAGGTCAAGCCGCCTCCAAAGTGGATGCGCCCGAAACCGTGTTCGGTCGTGAATACAACGAAGCCCTGATCCACCAAATCGTGGTGGCTTACCAGGCCAATGCCCGTCAAGGCACCCGCGCCCAAAAGGACCGTGAACAAGTTCACCACTCCACCAAAAAGCCTTTTAAACAAAAAGGTACGGGTCGCGCTCGTGCGGGTATGACTTCCTCGCCTTTGTGGCGTGGCGGTGGTCGGATTTTCCCGAACATGCCCGACGAAAACTTCACACAGAAGATCAACAAGAAGATGTACCGTGCTGGTATGGCTTCGATCTTCTCCCAGTTGGCCCGCGAAGGCCGCTTGGCTGTAGTGGATTCATTCAAGGTCGAGTCGCCTAAAACAAAGCAGCTTGCTGCCAAGTTCAAGGCCATGAGCCTCGACAATGTGCTGGTGATCGCTGAAGAAGTCGACGAAAACCTGTACCTGGCATCGCGCAACCTGATCAACATCCTGATTGTTGAACCCCGTTACGCAGATCCCGTGTCTTTGGTGAACTTCAAGAAAGTCATCATGACCAAGGGTGCCATGGACAAACTCAAGGAGATGTTTGCATGAGCGCCGTGAAGTTCGACGAAGGTCGTCTGATGTCGGTGTTGGTTGCGCCCATCGTGTCCGAAAAGGCCACCATGGTTGCTGAAAAGTCCAACGCTGTGACATTCAAAGTGCTGCAGGATGCTACCAAGCCTGAAATCAAAGCCGCTGTGGAATTGATGTTCAAGGTCGAGGTCAAAGGCGTGTCTGTGGTGAATACCAAGGGCAAGACCAAGCGTTTTGGCAAGACCATTGGCCGTCGCGACAACATTCGCAAGGCTTATGTCACGCTGCAACCAGGTCAAGAGCTGAACCTTTCCGGGGAGGCTGCGTAATCATGGCTGTCATCAAGATCAAACCAACATCCCCAGGCCGTCGTGGCGTGGTGAAGGTTACCCGTGACCACCTGCACAAAGGTGAAGGCTACGCGCCGTTGCTGGAACCCCAGCATCAGAAATCGGGCCGTAACAACAACGGTCACATCACCACACGCCACAAAGGCGGTGGTCACAAGCACCACTACCGCGTGGTCGATTTCAAGCGCAACAAAGATGCGATTCCGGCGAAAGTCGAGCGCATTGAGTACGACCCAAACCGTACCGCCCACATCGCCTTGCTGTGCTACGCCGATGGCGAGCGCCGTTACATCATTGCCCCCCGTGGCATTGAAGCCGGTGCCACCTTGCTGTCGGGTGCAGAGGCGCCGATCCGCGCTGGTAACACTTTGCCGATTCGCAATATTCCTGTGGGTTCGACCATCCATTGCATCGAGCTCAAGCCCGGTGCTGGTGCACAAATCGCTCGCTCAGCAGGGGCTTCGGCCACTTTGCTGGCGCGTGAAGGCATCTACGCTCAAGTGCGCATGCGCTCCGGTGAAGTTCGCAAGATCCACATCGAGTGCCGCGCCACGATTGGTGAAGTCGCCAACGAAGAACACAGCCTGCGCCAATTGGGCAAGGCCGGTGTCAAACGCTGGATGGGTATCCGCCCAACGGTTCGTGGCGTTGCCATGAACCCCGTGGATCACCCGCACGGTGGTGGCGAAGGCCGTACCGGCGAAGGCCGTCATGCAGTAGACCCGTGGGGCAACCTCACCAAGGGCTACCGTACCCGTAACAACAAGCGCACTCAGGTCATGATCGTGTCGCGTCGCAAGAAGTAAGGGTTAGACAATGACACGCTCTCTCAAAAAGGGTCCATTCGTTGACCACCATTTGTTGGCCAAGGTTGAAAAAGCCGTCGCCACCAAAGATAAAAAGCCCGTCAAGACATGGTCGCGTCGCTCCATGGTTCTGCCCGATTTCATCGGTCTGACCATCGCTGTTCACAACGGCAAGCAACACGTTCCTGTTTATGTGACCGACCAGATGGTTGGCCACAAATTGGGCGAATTCGCACTGACCCGGACATTCAAGGGTCATCCTGCGGACAAAAAAGTCCAGAAGAAATAAGGAAAGACCATGGAAACACGTGCAGTCCTCCGGGGCGTCCGTTTGTCGGTCGACAAAGGCCGCTTGGTCGCCGATTTGATCCGCGGTAAAAAAGTGGATCAAGCTCTGAACATTTTGACTTTCACGCAGAAAAAAGCTGCTGGCATTGTCAAGAAGGTTCTTGAGTCCGCTATCGCCAACGCTGAACACAACGATGGCGCTGACATCGACGAGTTGAAGGTGAAAACCATCTACGTCGAACAAGGCACCACGCTCAAGCGTTTCACTGCCCGCGCCAAAGGCCGTGGCAACCGTATCAGCAAGCCCACATGCCATGTGTATGTGACGGTCGGCAATTAATCAGGAAGAACTATGGGACAAAAAATCCATCCTACCGGTTTCCGCCTGGCTATCAGCCGTAACTGGGCAAGCCGCTGGTACGCCAGTAACCGTGACTTCGCCGGCATGCTGGCCGAAGACATCAAGGTGCGTGAGTACCTCAAGGCCAAGCTCAAGAATGCTGCGGTTTCCCGCGTGCTGATCGAGCGTCCAGCCAAGAGCGCCCGCATCACCATCTTCTCGGCTCGTCCAGGTGTGGTGATCGGCAAAAAAGGCGAAGACATCGAGTTGCTCAAGAAAGAACTCTCAGCTCGTCTGGGCGTGCCCGTCGCGGTCAACATCGAAGAAGTGCGCAAGCCCGAAATCGATGCCCAGTTGATCGCTGACAGCATCACGCAACAGCTCGAAAAGCGGATCATGTTCCGCCGCGCCATGAAGCGTGCCATGCAAAACGCCATGCGTCTGGGTGCCCAAGGCATCAAGATCATGTCGGCTGGCCGTCTGAACGGTATCGAGATTGCGCGTACTGAGTGGTATCGCGAAGGTCGTGTGCCATTGCACACCCTGCGTGCTGACATCGACTACGCAACGTCTGAAGCCAAGACCACCTACGGCATCATTGGTGTCAAGGTCTGGGTCTACAAAGGTGACACTTTGGGCCGCAACGATGCACCTGCACTGGCCGAGCCGCGTGCAGACGAAGAGCGCCGCCCACGTGGTCCACGCCGTGATGCCCGTCCTGGTGAACGCCCAACCGGCGATCGTCGGGGAGGCCCACGTCGCCCCACAGGCACCAACACAGCACCGACCGATGGCAGCGACAAGCCTGCTGGGGCCGGTGGTGATGCAAAACCCGCCGTTAAGCGCGTACGCACAGTCGCCGCGCCAGCTGCAGCAGCTGACGGTCAATAAGGAGTAATTACATGCTGCAACCTGCTCGCAGAAAGTACCGTAAGGAACAGAAAGGCCGCAACACCGGCATCGCTACCCGTGGCAACACGGTGGCGTTCGGTGACTTCGGCCTGAAGTCCACAGACCGTGGTCGCTTGACGGCCCGCCAGATCGAAGCTGCACGCCGTGCAATTTCCCGCCACGTTAAACGTGGTGGTCGCATCTGGATTCGTGTGTTCCCTGACAAGCCGATTTCCACCAAGCCTGCTGAAGTGCGTATGGGTAACGGTAAAGGTAACCCCGAATACTACGTGGCTGAGATCCAACCCGGAAAGGTGCTCTACGAAATCGTGGGTGTGCCCGAAGAGTTGGCCCGTGAAGCCTTCAAATTGGCCGCTGCAAAGCTGCCCTTGCGCACCACATTTGTGGCACGCATGATTGGCCAATAATTCAGGAGAAACAAGAAATGAATGCTGCTGAATTGCGCCAAAAAGACGTTGCGGGTATCAAGGACGAAATCAAAGCGCTGCAAAAAGCTCACTTTGGCCTTCGTATGCAAAAAGCCACGCAACAACTCGGCAACACCGGAACGCTGAGCCAGACACGCCGCGATATCGCGCGTGCCAAAACCATTCTTGCCCAAAAGCAAGTCGCCAAGTAAGGAGTGACCATGACGGAAGCGAAAATATCCCTCAAGCGCACCTTGATTGGCAAGGTGGTCAGCGACAAACGTGCCAAGACCGTGACCGTGCTTGTGGAGCGTCGTGTGAAACACGCCCTCTACGGCAAGATCGTGGCCAAGTCGAGCAAATACCATGCGCACGACGAAACAGGTCAATACCACCTGGGCGACACCATCGAGATCACGGAAAGCCGTCCGATTTCGAAGACCAAAAACTGGGTGGCAACTCGCCTGGTTCAGAAAGCTGCAGCCGTCTAAGCCGCAAAAGCCCGACTTCTGCAAACTTTCAAAAAACGACCCACAATGGTGGGTCGTTTTTTTTTACCCTGGCCACAGTGCCATCCAAACACATGGAGCTCAAAATGATCAAAGTCGGAGACAAACTGCCCGCTGCCACCCTGATGGAATATGTCGAAGTGGAAGGCAATGGCTGCAGCGTTGGTCCTAACCCCGTCGATGTGGCCAAGGCCGCCGCTGGGAAAACCATTGCCTTGTTCGCATTGCCAGGCGCATTCACGCCTACTTGCTCGGCCAAACATGTGCCAGGCTATGTTGAAAATCACGACGCCCTGAAGGCTGCTGGTGTCGATGAAATCTGGTGCGTCAGTGTGAACGATGCCTTCGTGATGGGGGCCTGGGCCCGCGAACAAAAAACCGGCACCAAGGTGCGCATGCTGGGTGACGGCAGCGCCGACTTCAGCAAGGCCACGGGCTTGGTTCTTGACTTGACCACACGCGGCATGGGTGTGCGCAGCAACCGTTATTCCATGTTGGTCAAAGACGGTCAGGTGACCAGCTTGAACGTGGAGGGCCCTGGCAAATTCGAAGTCAGTGACGCTGCAACTTTGCTGTCGCAAGCCAAAGCCTGAATCGCCTTGCCTGTCAAAAAGGGGGCCAATGGCCCCCTTTTTTTCTGAGTGTGCAGAGCCTCACCCGATGTCCACTTTAAGATAATGCGCCCCTGCGTGGGGGTTGTGATAGTAGGGTGGAATTTCTTCAAAGCCCAGGTCTTCGTAAAGAGCTCGGGCTGATTCCATCTCGTCGAGTGTGTCAAGCAGCACGCAAGCGTAGCCGGCATTGTGCGCAGCCTCCAGGATGGCCTCTGTCAACTGACGGCCGATACCCAGACCCCGAAACGCCTTGCGAACAAAAAGCCGTTTCATTTCGGCCGAGTTGGTGTAGTCGGAACTGTCGAGCGGCCTCAGGGCAACGCAACCGGCAGGGGCCCCGTCCACCCAGGCCAGCAACAGGGCGCCGCGTGGTTCAGCGTATTCGCCTGGCAAATTTGCAAGTTCTTCGTCAAACCCCTGAAAGCACAGGTCAACGTTCAGGCTGGCGGCGTATTCGTGAAAAAGTGCTCGGGTCTCCAACCAGTCTGAGGCACTGGCCGGATGCAGCAGTTGAACAATGGACATGTGCTGGACGAACGTTGTGAAAACATCAGTGTAGCGTCAGACGGCGCAAAGTGAATGCTCCGGCGGCGTCAGCCACCCAGCGATACGATGGCAGCCACCACAAGCCCTGCGGCGATGAACCAGGCCAAAGCCAAGCCACGGGCTTTGCCGTTGTCACGCGATGGCGTCACCGCTTCAGGCAAGGTCTTGTCACCATGCCACATGGCGGGTACCAGCGATTGATGCTTGTGCCAGCGGTACCAGGCAAGCGCCAGCAAATGGCTCACCACCAAAGCGATCAGGATCAGTTTGCCCCAGCCTTTGTGCCAACTGGTGGCCAGGCTGACCACCGCTCCAGGCACCAAAGAGGAAAGCGGTCCCATGTTCGCGATCTCATCGTCACTGACCAGACCCGTGGCCACTTGCAGGCTCAAAAAAACCATCAAGGCCATCACCGACCAGGAACCCAAAGGATTGTGACCTGCCAGATGTTGGGTGCTGGATTGGCCCTGGATGTAGGCCAAAACACGGACGGGGCTGGCCGGCATATTTGACCAGCGTGACCAATAGCCGCCAAAAACGCCCCAAGCGAGTCTGAACAAAACCAGCGTGAGCACGGCGTAACCCAAACGGAAATGCCAAGCCATGGCATCACCCCCCACGTTGCCCGTGATGACCAGGCCCACCACGCAGGTCGCCAGGGCCCAGTGGAAAAGGCGTGTGGGTAAATCCCAAATGCGAACTGTGACCATAAGCACTTTCAAGGATGCAAAGAAAACAATACTATGCAAGACTGATTCGGGTGATGAAGCATAAGATTTTTAATGGCGTTTTAAATGATTGGAGTCAAACATGAAGACAATGTTGAGCCTGCTCGGCGCATCGATGGTATTGAGCCTGGCCTTGCCTGCGCAAGCGCAGTTTGCCAAACCCGAAGATGCCATCAAATACCGCAAGGCGAGTTTCACCGTGATGGCCGCACATTTCGGACGCTTGGGTGCCATGGCCAATGGCCGTGTTCCTTATGACGCCAAAGCTGCGGCAGACAATGCAGACACCGTGTCCGCACTGGCCAAATTGCCATGGGCTGCATTTGGCGAGGGCACAGACAAAGGCGAAACGCGCGCCAAGCCCGAAATCTGGAAAGAGTCGGCCAAGTTCAAGGAAGCATCAGACAAGATGCAAGCAGAAATCGTCAAATTGAACGTGGCGGCCAAGGCGGGCAATCTGGATGCACTGAAAGCCGCTTTCGGTCCTGCCGGTGCCAGTTGCAAAGCTTGCCACGACAACTTCAGAAAAGATTGACGTTTTTCGCCTGAAGGGCCGGGCAACCTGATCCGTCAGATTCAGCTTTCGGCAAGTAACTTTTCAATCAGCTGGTGAAGATCGACAAAGTCGGGTGTGCCGACAAACCGCTTGACGATCTCACCACGCTTGTTCACCAGAAAAGTGGTCGGGGTGAGTTGTATGTCGCCCCATTCGCGCGCCACGGCGCCGGTGTTGTCGATCGCCACCTTGAAGGGCAATTGGCGTGACTGTGCAAAGTTCACCACATAACTGGGGGGGTCATAGCGCATGGCCACGGCCAGGGTTTCGTAGCCCCGGTCTTTGAATTTGTTGTAGGTCGACACCAGTTCGGGCATTTCGGCGACACACGAGGTGCAGCTGGTGGCCCAAAAATTAACCAGACTGACCTTGCCTTGAAGTTGGGCCGTGGTCACTTGGGAGCCATCCAGCAATACAAAAGTCGAAGACGGTGCCTTGTCTTGGCCGCAGCCGGACAGGCCCAGCAAAGCGAAGGCAAGAAGGACGGTCATGAAGGACAAACGGTTCATGCGCCCATTGTAAAAGCCAAGTCCCGGCAGGCTGGGGCGAACGCTTAAAGCGCTGTGGTCCTAGGGGCCATCCTGTGGGGCCACAACGTCGAGCAAAAGCCCCAGCAAGTCTTGCGGCGCGCTGACCATCGGGTCGTGGCCTGTTTTCATCTCCAGCACCTTCGCGCCAGGCAACCAAGCGCCATTCCAAAACGTCGGATCCACCATGCGCACGCGGCTGACATCAATGGTGCTCAGCCCAGGCTCGGTGCAACTGATGAAAGTTCGGGGCACGCTGGCCACCCGCTGTGGGTCAAAGTCGAGCACATGGTTGTAAGGCCCCCCAGGGTGGGGCGTTTGGCGCCTTTGCACCCAGGCGTGGTCGGCACCGCTCAGGCCAAACACAGCCGGGTCGGGGGCTGGAAAGGAATGCAGCGGGTCCGCTTGCGCGGCTGCCATGCGCGCCTGCCGGGTGGCGCTGGCGTGGGTGCTGCTCCAGCTTTCGCCGGGTTGAGGCAGCACGGCGTCCAGATACACCAGATGGCGCAGGCGCTCGGGCCTGCGGTCCGCCACGGCCGTGCCCAGCATGCCTGCATAAGAATGCACCACCAGCACCAGGTCTTGGAGTTCTTCGGCATCCATGGCGGCGATAACGTCCTGAATATGGGTTTCCAAATCGATGTCGGGGCGAAGCAAATGGGCGCGCTCGCCCACCCCGGTCAAGGTGACCGCGTGGGCGCGGTGTCCAGCCTGGATCAAGCCCGGCAACACACGCTGCCAGCACCAAGCCCCGTGCCAGGCGCCATGCACCAGCAAAAAATGCGCCATCAGATCACCCCTTTGCCACGCAAACGGCCTTGTTGTTCCGCTGTCCAGCCCAGCACCTCGGCCAGCACTTCGGCCGTGTGTTGTCCCAGCATGGGCGGCGGCAGGTCTTGGCGAACCGGGGTGCGGCTCATCTTGATCGGGCTGGCCACCAGTTTCAAATCGGGCTGGATCGGGTGTGACCAGGTGCTGACCATGCCGCGGTGGGCGACCTGCGGATCGGCAAACACCTCGGCCAGCGTATTGATGGCCCCGCACGGCACTTTGGCTGCTTCCAGGGCGCCCAACCAAGCCGCCTTGGGGCGGGTTTTCATGATCGCTTCGAGCAGGGGAACCAATTCGGCGCGGTGTCGGACCCGGTCTGCATTCAGGGCATAGCGTGGGTCCAGCGCCAGTTCGGGGCAGCCGGCCACGGCGCAGAATTTCACAAATTGACCGTCATTGCCCACGGCCAGGATCAGGTGATCGCGGGTGGCAGGGGGGGATCCTTCGGGCGCCTGCACTTCGAACACCTGGTAGGGCACGATGTTTTGGTGGGCGTTGCCAGCCCGACCGGGCGCTTTGCCGCTGACCAGGTAATTGGCGCTCAGATTGGCCAGCATGGCGACCTGGGTGTCCAGCAAAGCCATGTCCACTTGCTGGCCTTCGCCTGTGCGCTCGGCGTGGCGCAGAGCCGCCAAAATTGCGACCGTGGCATACATGCCGGTGAACAAATCGGCCACAGCCACCCCCACTTTTTGGGGGCCACCGCCTAGGTCATCGCGCTCGCCGGTCACGCTCATGAGGCCACCGATGCCTTGCACGGCATAGTCGTAGCCCGCGCGCTCGCGGTAGGGGCCCGTCTGGCCAAAACCGGTCACGCTGCAATACACCAGCTTGGGGTTGATGGCGCTCAGGCTGGCGTAGTCCAGACCGTAGCGGGCCATGTCGCCCACCTTGAAGTTTTCGACAAACACATCGCAGTGCTTGACCAACTCTCGGATCAGGGCCTGGCCATCGGCCTGGGCGATGTCGCAGGTGACAGACCGTTTGTTGCGGTTTGCCCCCAGGTAATAGGCCGCTTCGGCGGTGTCTCGTCCTTCAGCGTCTTGTAGGAAAGGGGGGCCCCAGGTGCGGGTGTCGTCGCCTGTGCCGGGGCGCTCGATCTTGAGGACGTCAGCCCCGAGATCGGCCAGAGTCTGGGTGCACCAGGGGCCCGCCAAAACGCGGGAGAGGTCTAAAACGCGGATGCCATCGAGTGAATTCATGCTTTCATTGTCGCGAAAAATGCCGCCTGCTGCTGATCGGGATAATCACCCCATGCGAACCCATTTCACGGCCCTCATGGCCAGTCTGACCCTCAGCCTTACTTTGACCGCTTGCAGCCCCGACCAGAACTGGCGCGAAGTGGCCTTTGAAGGGACTTCCCTCAAAGCCCAGTTGCCCTGCAAGCCCGATCGCACCACGCGTTCAGTGCCTTTGGGTGGGGTGCCTGTGGACTTGCAAGTCGTGGGCTGCGAAAGCGGCACGGCCATGGTGGCGGTGATGACCGCAGCCTTGCAGGCTGGAGCCGATGCCAATGCCCTGCTGGCGGGTTGGCAACAAGCCACTTTGGACAATGCGCGGGTCAACCGTCCACTGGCCTCTGGGCAGCAGCAGGTTTGGCACCGGCCCGGGCAATTGCCCTTGGCAGCATCGGTCCGCGTGCAGGCCCCAGGCCTGCGGGCCGACGGGCAAGCGGTGCAGATGGCGGCCGTCTGGGGAGCCGTGGCCGAAGGGGAGCGGGTGCGTTTGATCCATGCCGTGGTTTATGACCGTGCGATTTCGCCTGAAATGGCCAACACTTTGTTTGACGGACTGAAGCCATGACCGCCTCCACTTTGGCGCACCCTGAGCGATTGCCACGGCGCATGGCGGTGGTGGTTTTTCTGGCGTTCGCGCTGGCCTATTTTTTCTCGGCCTTGGTTCGGGCCATCACGGCCACCTTGTCGCCAACGCTCACCACAGAGTTCAGCCTCAGTGCGCAAGATCTGGGCTTGCTGGCGGGCGGCTACTTTTTGGGTTTTTCGCTCACGCAGTTGCCCCTTGGGCGCTTGCTGGACAAGCACGGCCCCAAGAAAGTGGTGCTGGCTTTCCTGTCGTTTGCGGTTCTGGGTTGTCTGGCGTTTTCGTGGGCGGACAGTTTTCACGGCCTCCTGGCTGCGAGGGTGCTGTGTGGCATGGGCGTCAGCGCCTGCCTGATGGCCCCTCTGACCGGTTACCGGCGCTGGCTGGATGCCAGCAGCCAGTTGCGCAGCAACTCCTGGATGCTGATGACCGGCTCTTTGGGCATGCTGGCCGCCACCTTGCCTGTGCAATGGCTCATGCCCATCTGGGGTTGGCGTGCGCTGTTTGTCATGCTGGGTGTGATGATTGCCATCGCCATGGTCTTGATTGCGCTGGTGGTGCCGCATTGGAAAACCAGCTCGGCAGGGTCGGACAGCACGCAGACGTTCCCCCATGACGATGGCAGTTACCGCGAAATCTGGCGCAGCGCGTATTTCTGGCGCATGACCCCGATCGGATTTTTCACCTACGGCGGCATGGTGGCCATTCAGACTTTGTGGGCAGGCCCCTGGATGACCCAAGTCGCAGGCTGGACCGCAGACGAAGCGGCCAAGGGATTGTTCCTCATCAATTTGTGCATGCTCGTGACCTTCTGGCTGTGGGGCCTGGTCACCCCTGCTTTGGCCCGCAGGGGGATTCCGGTGGAGCGCCTGATTGCCTGGGGTTTACCGCTGAGTTTTTTGGTGATCGGGGTACTGGTCTGGATGGGGCCTGCCGTGGGCTCAGCAGCCGCAGTGGGCCTGGCCTTGTTGTGTGTCACCAGCACTTTTGTGGCGCTGGCCCAGCCCGCTGTGGGCATGGCTTTCCCATCGCATCTCGCTGGCCGCGCGCTGTCGGCCTACAACCTGGTGGTTTTCGCGGGCATCTTTGTGGTCCAGTGGGGCATCGGTCTGCTGGTGGACGCTGGCCGGGGTCTGGGCCTCGAAAAGCCGGCGGCCTACCAGGTGGCTTTGGCCTGCTTTGGTATTTGCTCCACGTTGTCGTGGGTGTACTACTTGCTGAAAAAGCCGGTTCAGCCCTGATAATGAAGCCCTCATGATCGGCATCCTCATCATCGCTCACGCCCCGCTGGCCAGCGCATTGCGCGACTGTGCGTTGCATGTTTTCCCTGATTGCGCACAAGGGGTGATGGCGCTGGATGTCACGCCCAATGAATCCCCCGAGGTCAGCCTGGCCAAAGCCCGCGAGGCGGTCCATGCTTTGGGGGGGTCTGAAGTCTTGTTGCTCAGCGATGTCTTCGGCGCCACGCCGTGCAACGTGGCACAACAGATCAACGATGGCTTGAGCACGCGCCTGGTCGCTGGTGTCAATTTGCCCATGTTGCTGCGCAGTGTCTGCTACCGGCATGAAAGCCTGGAAGCCTTGGCCGCCCGCGCGCACGCCGGCGGCACCCAGGGCGTCATGCCCGTTGGCAGTACCGCGCCCCAGAACCAAACAGGAAAAAGACATGCCCCAAGCCACAACGACCATCAGCAATAAACTCGGCTTGCACGCACGCGCTTCGGCCAAGCTCACCAAGCTGGCAGGCAGTTTCCCGTGCGAAGTTTGGCTCAGCAAGGGCGAACGCCGCATCAATGCCAAAAGCATCATGGGGGTGATGATGCTGGCTGCGGGGCTGGGTGCTGAAGTGCTGGTCGAGACCAGCGGCGAGCGTGAAGACGAAGCCCTGCAAGCCCTGCTGGCGCTGATGGCTGACAAGTTTGGCGAAGGCCAATGAGCATGCAAATTCGCTCTGGCCGGTTGTGTGCTGAGGTGAGGTCATGACCTTCAGCATCCATGGCCTGGCGGTGGCCCGGGGCATCGCCATCGGCCGTGCGGTGCTTGTGGCCTCCAGTCGGGTCGATGTGGCCCACTATTTCATTCAGCCCGATCAGGTGATTTCGGAAATAAGGCGTCTGCGCAAGGCCCGCGATGACGTGGTGGATGAACTGCAGCGTTTGCAAAAAGACTTGCCTAAAGATGCGCCACACGAGCTGGCGGCCCTTCTGGATGTACACCTCATGCTGCTGCAAGACGAAGAGCTGACGTCGGGCGTGGTGCATTGGATCAGGGACCGCTGCTACAACGCTGAATGGGCGCTGACCAGCCAGCTTGAAATCATCGTGCGCCAGTTCGAGGAAATGGAAGACCCCTATTTGCGCGAACGCAAAGCCGATATGGAGCAAGTGGGCGAGCGGGTGTTGCATTGCCTGAAAGGCACGGGCGCCTTGGTGGTGCAGCCCAAGCGGCCGCAGCGGCCCCAGCAAGAGCTGCAACTGGGTGACACGGATGTGCCCCTCGTGCTGGTGGCGCACGATTTGTCGCCCGCCGACATGCTGCAGTTCAAGCAAAGCGTGTTCACTGGCTTTGTGACCGATGTGGGCGGCAAGACCTCGCACACGGCCATCGTGGCGCGCAGTCTGGACATTCCGGCAGTGGTGGGCGCGCGCACCGCCAGCCAGCTGGTCAAGCAAGACGATTGGGTCATCATCGATGGCGATGCGGGCGTGGTCATCGTCGATCCCTCGCCCATCATCTTGTCCGAGTACAGCTTCAAGCAACGACAGGCGCAGCTTGAGCGCGAGGGCTTGGCGCGCCTGCGGCACACGCCTGCGGTCACGCTCGATGGCGAAAAAATCGAGCTGCTGGCCAACATTGAAATGCCCGAAGACGCGGCTTCAGCCCTGGCTGCCGGTGCGGTGGGCGTGGGCTTGTTCCGCTCAGAATTCCTGTTCATGGGGCGCCAGGGCAATTTGCCAGATGAAGCTGAGCAGTACCAGGCCTACCGGCTGGCCGTCGAAGGCATGAAGGGCCTGCCGGTGACCATCCGGACCATCGATGTGGGCGCTGACAAACCGCTGGACGAGGCGCGCCATGATGCCGCCCACCTGAACCCGGCGCTGGGTTTGCGCGCCATCCGCTGGAGCCTGGCCGACCCGTCCATGTTCCTCACCCAGCTGCGCGCCATCCTGCGTTCGGCGGCGCATGGCCAGGTCAACCTGTTGATCCCGATGCTCAGCCATGCCAGCGAGATTCGCCAGACCCTGCTGCTCATCGAGCAGGCGCGCCATGAGCTGGACCGCAAAGGCCTGGTTCATGGCCCGGTCCGTTTGGGCGCCATGATTGAAATTCCGGCTGCAGCCTTGTCTTTGCGCCTTTTTCTGAAACATTTTGATTTCCTGTCCATTGGCACCAACGACCTGATCCAGTACACCCTGGCCATCGATCGTGCCGACGAATCGGTGGCCCATTTGTATGACCCTCTGCATCCGGCCGTGCTGCGCCTGGTGGCCGATACCATCGCCGCCTGCAAGGCGCAGGGAAAGGGTGTGTCGGTGTGCGGTGAAATGGCTGGCGATGTGGGCATGACCCGGTTGCTGCTGGGCCTGGGCTTGCGCAGTTTTTCCATGCACCCATCGCAAGTGTTGGCGGTCAAGCAGCGCATTTTGTTGTCCAACACCGAAAAACTCAGGCTCTGGGCCGATCAGGTGCTCGACAGCGATGACCCCGCTGAACTGATGCAGCGTTGAAAACGCTGCTGAGGTCAATGCGCATGCCAGCGCCTTGCTAAAGCGCGGTCAGCCAGCGCAGTCAGCCAGCGCCAAACTCAGGCCTGTGGCAGCAACAAGGACAGCGACACGCAGGTGCCTGGATGGCTCGGGGCGATCAGCAAAGTGGCACCCACCGTGCGGGCACGTTGTTGCATGTTGTAAACGCCTCTGCCCAGCACCGGCTTGTCGGGGTAGCCTGTGCCGTTGTCAGACACGGTGATCCGAAGTTGTGAGGCCTCGGGGTCAAAGGTCACTGAAATCTGGATGTGCTTGGCCTGCGCGTGTTTCAAGGCGTTGTTCACCGCCTCCTGAATGATGCGAAGCAATTGCAAGATGGTCCGCTGCAACAGTTTGGGGGCTTTGTCGATGTCCAGTTCCCAGGCTAAAGCAATTGGCAAATGTGCGGTCCGTTTTTGCAGCCGAAAACGCATGTCGGCCAAAGAGTCCAGAAAGCTGTTGTGGGCGTTGCTCAGGGTGTCGGCCACCAAGTACAGATCGGCCATGCATTCCTGAAGGAGCACCGATAAATCGCCTGGCGAGATCTTGCCTGCATCGGCCATCAAGCGTGCGGTGGCCAACTGGGAGCCGAAGCCGTCGTGCATGTCTTGCAAAAGCATCTCGCGTTCTTCATTTTTGGAATCGTGGATGGCCATCCGAGTCAGCTGTTCATGGGCTATTTTCACGGCGGCTTGTGCGTGCTTGTAAAAGGTCACATCCACACTCACACCTTCAAACGCGGTGCTGCCATCGGGCAGAGTCCGGGGCACCGCTTCCACGCTCACCCAACGCGTTTCCCCGCGCACCAAGATACGGCCTTCCCAGGTCAGAACCTGGGGCTGCAAGAAAACCTGTCGATGCCGGTTCACCAGGTCCATCAAATCATCGGGATGAACACGGCTTAACACCTGAGTCGGGTCGGCCATGACCAACTCTCGCGTGATGTTGAACATCTCCAGCCAGCGCTTGCTCAGGAAACTGAAGCGCGGCTTGCCATCGGGCGACACTTCCAGCACATAAGTGCCCACCGGGATGGCCTCGGTGAGCTTCAGCGCGGTCTGCTCGATGCGCTGAATGGTTTCCAAGGCCGAGCTCAGCTCCAACGTTCGGGCGGCGACAGTGCTTTCGAGGGTGGCACTGAAACCACGCGCACTGCGCAGTGAATCGATCAATTGGCGGGTCAACAAGAAGCCAATGAGCACGATGGTGGTTGCGAACCCCAGGAGTGTCAGGTACATAAACTCGAAGCCGCCTAGCCCGCTGAACATCAGCCAGTCCCTTAATCCCAGCATGAACAGCAAGATCATCAGGCCAAAGGTCACGATGTGCCGGCTGTCGCGCGATTGCACCGACCAGCGCAGCATGAACCCGATCAGGACTGGCGCGATCAACAGCACCGGCAGGTAGGCCACCAAAACCAGCAAGCTGTTTTCGGTGGCTGCATAAAACACGGTCGCAAAAAGCAGCGCGTAGCCCAGTGTCCAGCGGGTGTGCCAGGCGCGTTGCTTGCCAAACAAATGCAGGCAGGTCAGCACAAACAGGTGTGCCGCCAGCAGCCGGCTGGTGAGAGTCAGCCAGTTCCAGAAGTGCATCGACAGCGGCAGTTCCTTGGCAATCAGGTTGCTGAGCGAGGCGACTAAAAACAAGCAGGTCAAGCCATACCAGAGGTAGACGGATTCTTCGCGCAGTGACAAGCCGATCACCAGTGAAAGCAGGCCCAGCGTCAAAACGGACCATGCCAGCCACTCCTTGAGGGTGATGCGCCACATAAACTGGGGCAGGTAAACATCGCGGTAAAGCCGGTGGGCATCGCCCACCACGACTTCAGACAAGCCGCTGAGCTGGCCATGGTTGCCATGGACCTCGATCTCCAGTGTGTTGATGCCGGCATGCCAGAGTTGGGTGGCCGGCTTGAACAGCAGGGGGTGGTGCTGGCAGCGCAGACGCGCCAAGTCCCCATCGGCACATTGATCGACCAATTCACCATTCAAATACAGGGCGCCAGCCAGGCTGAGCTTGTTGATGAAAACACCCAGAGCTTGCTCGGGTGCCTTGGGCAGGTCCACGCTCAGGCGGTAGCGGACACGGCTGCCTTTGGCATCCAACTCCTGGTGGCTCAACACATGGGGCAGCGTCACGGTACGCTCGCCAAGGGGGCTTGTCAGTGAGGCCGACTGCAGGCGCAGCGCAACCGGCTCTGCTGCAGTTTCAGGCGGAGCCCCCAACAGCAAGGGGTGCCAGGCCTGCAACCCCCAAAATACCAGCAATAAGCGCCAGAACCATGGCATGCGGCCCATCAACTCAGATCAATCCGGCGTCACGCGCCTTGGTGACCGCCTGAACCTGCGAGCGAACTTCCAGCTTGCGGTACAGGTTGCGAATATTGGACTGCACCGTGGAAACTCCGATGCCCATCACAACGGCCGTTTGCTCATAACTGTTGCCCCGCGCAATCGATTGCAGGGTTTCCAGCTCCCGAGGGGACAAACTGAATGAAATGGCCGATTTGCCGGTGGGTGCCCCTGCCAGCTTGAACAAAGTCCGGGCCAAAGAGGGACTGATCGGGTAATTGCCTTGCAGGACTTCCAAGATCGCTTGGCCCATGGACTGGGCCGAATCGCCTTTGAGGATGTAGCCATTGGCGCCTGCCCGGATCGCACTCAAAACGGATCTTTCCAAGGAGAGCACCGAAATAACCAAAATGGGAATTTCGCTGAAACGTCGGCGAATGGCCTGGATGACTTCTACGCCCCCCATGTCCGGCAGACCCAGGTCGACCAGCGCAAGGTCCAGCCGGGTTTGGGGCTGTTCAATCAACTCCATCAAGGCCGCACCGGTGGCGCATTCGACGACCGGCCCCTTCAGCCCGATGTGCAGCATGGCCTCACCGATCAACAGTCGGAAAGCAGGATTGTCCTCCACGAGAACGACATTGCGGGTTGCAAATAAAGAGTGGCCTAGTCTGGTCATAATGATCAATATTAAGTTAATTTTATCAAATTGTTTGCAATATTAATCCCATAAATATAATAGATGCTGCATATAAATGTAATTCTCATCTTGGGGTGATCTGCCGACACTGCATGGCTCCAAATGCTTTTGAGAGGACCTCGGGATGGGGCCTTCTACGGTAAGCGAATAACTCGTGTGAATCTACTAAAAATGAAAAAAAATTTAATTTTCATAACGACTTGCCTCGTGTTGTGAAAAAAACATAACGTGACCCTGTGCCTGTGCCTGTGCCTGTGCCTGTGCCTGTGCCTGTGCCCGCCATGCCCGCCATGCCCAATTCTTTGGGTTTAGAAATGCCCGTCCCCATGCAAGAGGCGCAACCCCCCTCACCCAGTGCGGCAGAAGTGCTGAAAGACGGCTTGCGCTGGGCCCTGCTGCGCCTGAGTCAGTTGCAAGGGGGGCTGCTGGACCCGATTCAGCTGAAAGAGGGCATCGACCGCTTGGCAGACAGCCGAGAGCCGATGCAGCAACTCAAAGATATTTGCCATTCTCTTGGCAAAAGTTCTCCTAAATTATTAAAAGCACCAGATCGTCCCTTGGTGCCCATGATGGCACTGCACCCCAGTGAAGGCTGGGGGGTCATTGTTGATCGCGCAGCCGATGGCCGCTGGATCTTGCAAACCCAGAAAGGCGCTGTTCCCGTCACGCCAGCTTCGCTGGACCGTGCCTGCGCGGTGGTCCAGCTCGGACCCAAAATCAATCTGGCGCTGGGCCTTTTCACCCAAAACGGCGGCCCAGTCACTTTTTTCTCGCACGTTCGCGAGACTTTGACCCTTTTCCGGCGCGAGCTGCTCGAAACCAGCATCGCCTCTGCCTTCATCGGCCTGCTGGCGCTGGCCACATCTTTGTTTTCGATGCAGGTTTACGACCGCGTCATTCCGACCCGCAGTGAACACACGCTGATCATCCTGGCGGTGGGCGTGTTGCTCAGCATCGTGATTGAGCTGGGCATGAAGTTTGCCCGCTCCAACATCATGGACTACGTCGTGGTGGGCCTGGACAGTCGGCTTTCTCGCGAAATCTTTGACCGCCTCATGCAACTGCGCGTCGACCAGGTGCCCAACTCGGTGGGCAGTCTGGCCAGCCAGTTGAGGGGCTATGAACAAGTGCGGGGGTTTTACACCGCCACCACCCTGTTCACGATCATTGATGCGCCGCTGGCGCTCTTGTTCATCTGCGTCATCGCGGCCGTGGCCAGCCCCTGGGTGGCCTTGGTGCCTTTGGTTTTTGCAGTGATTGCCGTGTTCATCGGCCTGTCCATTCGCAAAAAGATCATGGCCCATGCCAAGGAGGGCGCGCAGTTCTCGAACCTCAAAACCGGTTTGCTGGTGGAGGCGGTGGAGGGCATCGAAACCATCAAAGCCGGCTCGGGGGGCTGGAAGTTCCTTTCGCGCTGGATCGGGGTCAATGCGCAAACCATCAGCAACGACTTGAAAACCCGTGGTGCCACCGAAAGCATTGGGTATCTGTCTGCAGCCATACAGCAAATCAGCTACGCCGGCCTGATCGTGGTGGGCGCCTTGATGGTGATGCAAGGCGACATGACGCAGGGTGCTTTGATCGCCAGCTCCATCCTCAGTGGTCGCATCCTGGCGCCTATTTTGGCGATCCCGGGTTTGCTGGTGCAGTACGCACATGCCAAGGCCGCACTCGAAGGGCTGGAGCGGCTTTACCAACTCAAGACCGACCACGACGGCATGGATGCACCCTTGACCCCCGCTGCGCTGATGGGGCATTTCGAATTGACCGATGTGAGCTTCGCTTATGGCGACAACCCGCCCGCCTTGGTCGTCCCCAGGCTGGAGATCAAGCCCGGAGAACGCGTGGTGGTGCTGGGCCCGATTGGTGCTGGCAAGTCCAGTCTGCTGCGTCTGCTCAGCGGTTTGTACCACCCGACGCAAGGACGCATCCTGGTCGATGGGCTGGAGCTTGGGCATATCCACCGGCAGGTGATCAACCAGAACATGGGCTACCTTCAGCAAGACCACCGGCTGTTTCACGGCACTTTGCGTGACAACTTGCTCATTGGCTTGCCTGACCCGGGCGATGATGCCTTGCTGAACACCATGCGCCTGACGGGCATGGACCGCTTTGTGGCGAGTCACCCCAAGGGCCTTGCACGGCCCATTGCCGAAGGCGGCAAAGGCCTCAGTGGGGGGCAAAAACAGCTGGTGGCATTCACCCGCCTGATCCTCTGTGACCCCCATGTCTTTTTGCTGGACGAGCCGACAGCAACCATGGACGAAGAGCAGGAACAACGCTGTCTGGCCGTGCTGGCGCAGCAGGCGCAGGCAGGCAAGACCCTGGTGATCGTCACCCACAAGCCAGCCTTGTTGCCACTGGCGACCCGCATCGTGGTGGTGGCGGGCAACAAGATCGTTCTGGACGGCCCCCGCGATGCCGTGTTGCAGCAACTCCAGCAAAAAAACAGGCCGCAGCCAAGCGCTGCCCCGCCGCCAACTTCTTCCTCCCCTGCGGTGGCGCAGCCATGACGTCCGATCCTCTCAAAAACAGACACCCGGGTGCGGCCCAGGACATCGTTGATCTCGAGCTCAAACCCAAGTTCAAGGGCTCAGCCGAGCCGATTCGGCAAAACAACCTGCACGACCTGCAAGCGCCCACGCGCGCGCGCGGTATCTTGGGCATCATCATGCTGTCCTTGATTGCGCTGACCGTGTGGGCGGCTTTCGGCAAGATTGACCAGGTCACCCGAGCCCAGGCCGTGCTCATGTCGGCCGAGCGCACCCAGCTGGTGCAAACGTCGGATGGTGGCGTGCTGACCGAGCTGCATGTCAAGGAAGGCCAGCACGTCAAGGCTGGGCAACTGCTCGCCAGGTTGCAAAAAGAGCGTGCGGCTGCGGGCGTCTCGGACAGTCGCGCCAAAGTGGCAGCACTGCGAATCACGCTCACGCGTCTGCAAGCCGAGGTCTATGGCACGCCGCTGGAATTCAAAGCCGAGCTGGCACCCTACACCGAATACATTCGCAATCAGCGGGACCTTTTCAACAAGCGCCAGACCGCTTTCAAGGAAGACCTTCAGGCTTTGGGCAATATCCTCGCGTTGGCCGAAGAAGAAATGCGCATTAACCACCAGCTGGCGGCCACCTTTGACGTCAGTCGTGCCGAAGTCCTGCGCCTGGAGCGAGGGGTGGCCGACATCAAGGCCCAAATCTCCGGCAAACGCAACAAGTACTTTCAAGACGCCCAGGCAGAAATGACCAAAGCGCAGGAAGACCTCAGCACCCAAAACGAGCAGCTGCGTGATCGTCAGCAGGTGCTGGAAAACACCGAGCTGGTGGCCCCGATGGACGGCGTCATCAACAGCATCAAGGTCACAACCATTGGCGGCGTGGTGCGCCCTGGCGAGACGCTCATTGACATCTTGCCCAGTGGTGACAACCTGATCGTCGAGGCCAAGATACCGCCCGCCGACATGGCCTTCATTGCGCTGGGCCAAGACGCCAGCATCAAGCTCGACGCTTATGACTCGGCCATCTTTGGTGGCCTGCGCGGTAAGGTCGACTACATCAGTGCCGAGGCCTTGTTTGCCGAAAAGGCCAGTCCAGGGGTGCCCATCAGCCCCAACAACCCCCCCATTTATTACCTGGTCCGCATGCGCATCACCGGCAATGAGTTCCATGGTGATAAAGCCAATGACATCAAGCTCCGAGCCGGGCTGACGGCGAGTGTCGAGATCAAGGCGCTGGAGCGCACGGTGCTCAGTTACCTGACCAAACCCATCACCAAAACCATGCGATCGGGGTTGGGGGAGCGGTAGATTAATCAGTGAATCAGTGGGTTTTGCTGGCCTGGCTGGGGCTTGTGTCAAAAATTTCCGCAACAGAAAACAGAGCGGATCAATGGCCAGGGAAATCACAGAAACGACGTGGCAAGAACAAGCGCTTGGCACACGAGGCTGAAAACGCCGGTGAATTTTCGACTTTTGTGTTTGTTAGCAAATTCTTTAAATTCTTTGAATTTTCCCCCATAAGCATACGAGGCGTCCCATGAGGATGCGATTCTCAGCGGCCAGCGCTTTGCCGATACTTTCAGCTCTGTTGTCGGGGCTGATTGGCCCCGCCTCCATCCAAGTATTTCGACAGGCCAGTTAAAGAATCAATGAAAAATTCCATGGTTTGGGCTCTGGCCATTGTGTTGTGCTCAACTTCGGCGCAGGCCCAAAAAGCAGAGGCTGACCATTTGGGCGCATTGCTCAACACTGCCGTGACGGACAGTCCGGCGGTCAGGGCGCGTCAGGCCGAGGTGGGCGCCGCGCGGTCAGAGGTTCAAACGGCCCGCTGGCAGTTCTGGCCGACACCCTCGATTTCTGTGCAAAAACCAGACCAAGCGCAGGTGGCGGGGACTGACCGCACGGTTCAGATCATTAGCCTCAAGCAGCCCCTGTGGACGGGGGGGCGGCTGGAGGCGGGTGTGGCGTTGGCCGGTGCGCGGCAGCAGGTGGCCGAGGCCATGCAGCAAGAAATGCGGCGTGACATCGCGCTGGAGGTCATTCAGGCCTATGGCGATGCGTCTACGGCCAAGGCCCGCATGCAGGTGCAAGAGACCAGTCTGGCAGTGCACGATAAATTGTTCGAACAAATACGCCGCCGCGCTCGGGAAGGGCTCAATGTGCAAAGCGACCGCGCGTTGGCCGAAAGTCGCCGCGCTGGGGTGCTGGCCGAGTTGGAAGGTGCTCGGGCTGCGTTGAATACTTCGCGCGAAAAATTGCGAACGCTGGCAGGCCGTGAGGTGGCCGAAAAGCTGTTGCTGCCTGAAGCATTGCTGCCATCTGAGACCGAGGTGGAGGATGACACCCGACTCGCCCTGCAGTCAGACCCGAGCCTTCAGCGCCTGCGGGCCGAGGCCCTTGAATTAAAGGCGCAGGTCGACAGCAGCGCAGCAGCTTTCTGGCCCGAGTTGAGCGCCAGTGTCTTGCAGCGCCACGGGGATGTGTCCGGACGCAGCTCGCAGGTGATTCTGGGCTTCGAGTCCAAATGGGGCGGCGGCTTGGCCAACGTGACGGCCCTGCAAGCGGCACAGCAGCGGCAACAGGCCAAAAATGACGACACGGATTTTCGAACGCGCAGGATCAGCGAGCAAATCCGCGCCGACCACCGCAACTGGCGTGCAGCGCTCACTCGAGCGCAGGCTTTTGGCGGCGCCCTGAGTGCTTCGAAGACGGTTTACGAGTCGTGGGATCGCCAGTTTATGGCCGGTAAAAAAAGCTGGCAAGACGTGATGAATGCCGCGCGTGAAATGGCACAAACTGAAATCCAGCTGGCTGAGGCTCGGGGCGCGGTGAGCGTTTACGAGTGGCGCCTGGCCGTGCTCTCGCGCGGGGTGGACTGGGTCATTCAACCAAGGTCAACCAGTCAATGAACATGAAAACTGACTTGCCCGTATGCAAGTTCCCATCCCAAATTTCAATTTCAACGCCATTGCTTGATGGCGGGATCGGCCCCTATGCGTAAAACAGAACCTCAATTTATCAGCACAACAGAAGCAGCGGGCATGCTGGGCGTGTCGACAACCATGGTTCAGTCGCTGGTCGACAAGCATGAGCTTGTTGGCTGGAAAACCCGCGGAGGCCACCGACGCATTGCCTTGGAGTCGATCGCTGACTTGAAGAACAACCAAAGTGTGAAAGTCGGCTTGATCCACAAGGGGAGACAGCAGCCCAGGATTGTGGTGGCCGTCGAGTCGCTGGAATTGTTTGGCACCTTGCAAAATGCAATCGCCAGCTGGCGGTTTCCCTTCGACTTCAAATTGGTCGATTCAGTGGCACTGGCTTTGATGAGTCTGCAGCATGACCGCCCCGACATGCTGATCGCCGAGATGGGCATGCCGCGTCATCAGCAAGAAAGCATCATCGCGGCTTTGACAGAGATCAACGCCAGCGGACGCCGAATTTCGATGACCCTTGTGGCCAACGAAACCCTCGCTGCAGAGCCACCATCCAACGACGCTGCGTCTGTTCAGAGGGTTGTGGGCCCCATAACCCCCGCCTGGCTGGAGGCCTTTCTGACCGGCGTTCAGGCTACGGTGTATTGATGCGTTTGCGCGCAGCCTGATGCACTGATTTATTAAGGGTGCTTCACCGCGTTGAGCGCCGCATGCGCTTGCTGGTCGGCGTGATAACTGGAGCGAACCATCGCACCAACAGCCGCGTGCGAAAACCCCATTTCATAAGCCTTGGCCTCGAACATCTTGAAGGTATCGGGGTGCACGTAGCGGCGCACGGGCAGGTGGCTGTTGCTGGGGGCCAGGTATTGGCCAATGGTCAGCATCTCGATGTTGTGCGCACGCATGTCGCGCATGACTTCCAGAATTTCTTCGTCGGTCTCGCCCAAGCCAACCATCAAACCGCTTTTGGTAGGCACGTTGGGAAACAGGGCCTTGAATTTTTTCAGCAAGTTCAGTGAGAACTGGTAGTCGGACCCGGGACGTGCTTCACGGTACAGGCGCGGCACGGTTTCCATGTTGTGGTTCATCACGTCCGGCGGTGCGGCTTTCAGGATCTCCAGGGCGCGGTCATCGCGGCCCCGAAAGTCGGGCACCAGCACTTCGATCTGGGTGTTGGGTGAGAGTGCGCGGGTTTTGCGGATGCACTCGACGAAGTGGCCTGCGCCGCCATCACGCAGGTCGTCACGGTCGACGCTGGTGATCACCACGTATTGCAACTTGAGCTGCGCAATGGTCTTGGCCAGGTTGTCGGGTTCGTTCGCATCCAGCGGATCGGGTCGGCCATGGCCCACATCGCAAAACGGGCAGCGGCGTGTGCATTTGTCGCCCATGATCATGAAGGTGGCGGTGCCCTTGCCAAAGCACTCGCCGATGTTCGGACAACTGGCTTCTTCGCACACGGTGACCAGTTTGTTGGCCCGCAGCACGTCCTTGATTTCGTAAAAGCGGGTGGTGGGTGAGCCAGCTTTGACGCGAATCCAGTCGGGCTTTTTCAGCACTTCGGCCTGTTCAACTTTCACCGGAATGCGAGAGAGTTTGGCCGCTGCCTTTTGTTTGGCCATGGGGTCGTAGTTTTCAACGCTTTGGGCTTCGCGGACCACGGGGCGTTCGGTGGGGGTGTTGCTCATCGTTTTCTTTCGGTCGCCGCACGGCGGCGGGTCAGGTGCGTCAATGGGGGGCGGTGTTTCACAGTCGGGCGGCGAGTTGGCCTGCCAGCACTCGGGCGGCTTCGTCCCAGGTGGTCTCTACACCGATTGTAAAAAGGTCTACGGTTTTCAATCCGGCATAACCGCAGGGGTTGATACGCTCAAAGGGTTGAAGGTCCATGACCACGTTCAGGGCTGCGCCATGGTACGTGCAGTGGCGGCTGACCTTGATGCCCAGCGCGCTGATTTTCCCCAAGCCCTTGAAGGGGTCACTCGGCTGGGCTGGGCCGACCAGGGCCGCGTGGCTGAAGGGGTCATCCAAGCGCACATAAATGCCCGGGGCACCTGCCACGCGGTGGCCCGTCACGCCGTAGTGCGCCAGGGTGCGAATGATCGACTCTTCCAACTTGAAGACGTATTCCTTGACGTAATAACCCGCGCGTTGCAGGTTCACCAAGGGGTAGGCCATCACTTGTCCGGGGCCATGGAAGGTGACTTGCCCGCCGCGGTTGGTAGGCACCACCGGAATGTCGCCGGGCATCAGCACATGGCTTGGCAGCCCGGCCAGGCCTTGTGTGAACACGGGGGGGTGTTCACACAGCCAGAGTTCATCGGGTGTGTCGGGGGTGCGCGCTGTTGTGAAGGCCTGCATGGCCTCGTAAGTTGGCAGGTAGGGCACCCGCCCGAGCAGCCGGATGTCCATGCTCAAAGCACGATTTTGACCATCGGGTGCGAGGTCAGGGCGCGGTAAAGGTCGTCAAGTTGTTCGCGGCTGGTGGCCGTGATGTTGAGCGTGACGCCCAAATAGTTGCCGCCTTTGCTGGGGCGTAACTCGATGGTGGCGGGGTCAAAGCCAGCGTCAAAGCGCAGGGCAATTTGGCACATGGACTCGGCAAAACCATCGACCATGGCGCCCATGACCTTGATCGGAAAGACCGAGGGGTACTCGATGAGGCTGTCTTTGGGGTCGATGCCGGTGGGGGGAATGGTGGAGGCGCTCATGCTGCAATTGTCCATCAACGCCAGATGGTCACAGCAGCAACGGCCAACCAACCCAAGGCAAAGTTGGTGAGCACCATGGGGTGGATTTGCCCCAGGGCTTTGCCTGCTGTGGGCCAGTCAGAGGCGTGCACAGCGGCTTTGAGGCGGCGAAATGGCGCAAACCAAATGTGCGCAAAGATCAAGCACATCAAGACACCCAGTCCCGACATGGCGTGCCAACCCTTGGGGGCCAGTTTCATGTCGGTCATGAACAGCATCCAAAACCCTGACGCCAAAATCAGCGCAATGGACACCCAGACCATAGCGAAAAAGCGGCTCAAAACGCCTGCCATCAGGGCCAGGCGTTCAGGCGGCGCCATCTGGGCAATGACCACGGGGCGCAGCGCCAAAATGACCAAAGCCATGCCACCCATCCATACGATAGCAGCAGCAAGGTGAAAAAATTTAATCCATTCGTACATAAAAATACCGATTGATTTCGCGTGGATAAAAGAAATGCTCAGCCAAGGGATGAGGCCATTCTGGCCGCAGGGACTGAGCTTGGCTTTTGAAAGGTCAAAAGATTGATGTAAATAAATCGAGCACGCAAGGGTTTCTAGGTATAATTTTGAGCTCTGTGGTTGTCGTCTGATCTGTAACCTGATTGTAATTTGAGATGGTCAAAATTGCATCATCGCAAAACAATCCGCAATTCAAAGACGCTGCTGTCGAGGTCTCGGATGATGAATTCAAGGCTTTGTCGGCCGAAGAGGCGGCGGCTTGGCGGTTAAGCCATCCTCAAACCTCACCATGGCATGTCTTATTCCTGCAAATAGGCATAGGCGCTTTGATGGTGTTGTTGACGGGATTGTTCACCCGCGAATTCCATTTGGCCGCATCGGTGGCTTGGGGTTGCGCATCGGCTGTGATCCCCGCTGTGGTTTTCATCAGGGCTTTGAGTCGGCAAATGCGGCAAATTCAACCCAAGCTTGTCTTGGCGGGTTTGTTCTTTTGGGAGTTGGTCAAGATCATCTTGACCGTGGCGTTGCTCTTGGTGGCGCCAAAAGTGATTTCGAATTTAAGCTGGCTTGCCCTGGTGGCTGGCTTTGTGGTGACGATCAAGGTGTATTGGCTGGCCATGGCGCTGGGCTA
>NZ_JBIKHV010000034.1:0-26397 GCF_044361985.1 Limnohabitans sp.
TTCAGAAACACGGCCAACAGGTCTTTGGTGAAGCCATCCCGGCCCTGGGCACCCCGCTCTACACCGATGTGCGTCTGTACGTGGAACGTGGCATCCCGGGCGTGATCTACGGCGCAGGCCCCCGCACTGTGCGCGAGTCCAATGCCAAACGCGCCGACGAGCATGTGCAGCTGGAAGACCTGCGGCGCGCCACCAAAGTGGTGGCTCGCACGCTCCTTGATTTGCTGGCTTAAGCCCGTACAAGAACGAATTTATCCACAGCAAATGGTTGCAGCTGTTTGCAAGTATGGGTCGGTCAGTTTGATCTGATCAAAACGTAAAAAAATTCTACCCAAGAGGTCCGCCCTCTTTCAAACCTAAAGGTGGTTTAAATGCCCGACAATCTCTCCCCCGCCGAACAAGCCTTGCGCGACGCTGCCCGTGACTACCACCGCTTTCCCACACGCGGCAAGGTCTCGGTCAACCCAACCAAACCCCTGTCCAACCAGCGCGATCTGTCGCTGGCCTACTCGCCGGGTGTGGCTTATCCCTGCCTGGACATCGCTGCCGATCCGTCCAAAGCGCACGAATTCACCTCGCGCGGCAACCTGGTGGCCGTGATCACCAACGGCACGGCCGTGCTGGGGTTGGGCGACATTGGCCCCTTGGCGGCCAAGCCCGTCATGGAGGGCAAGGGCTGCTTGTTCAAGAAGTTCGCAGGCATCGATGTGTTCGACATCGAGCTGGCCGAGCGCGACCCGGACAAACTGGTCGAGATCATTGCGGCCATGGAGCCCACTTTGGGCGGCATCAACCTCGAAGACATCAAGGCGCCCGAGTGCTTTTACATCGAAAAGAAGCTGCGCGAGCGCATGAACATCCCGGTCTTTCACGACGACCAGCACGGCACCGCCATCATCGCGTCTGCGGCCATGCTCAACGGCCTGGAGCTGGTGGGCAAAGACATCGGCAGCATCAAGCTGGCCGTGTCGGGCGCCGGCGCTGCGGCCATTGCCTGCCTTGATGTGATGGTGGGTCTGGGCGTGAAGACCAGCAACATTTTTGTCTGCGACTCCAAGGGCGTGATCTACGAAGGCCGCCCCGGCGGTTACGACGAGTCCAAAGCCCGCTACGCCCAAAAGACCGAGGCCCGTTCTTTGGCCGATGCGGTCAACGGCGCCGACGTGTTCCTGGGCTGCTCGGCCCCCGGCGTGATGACGGTGGACATGCTCAAAACCATGGCGCGCGACCCGGTCATCTTGGCCCTGGCCAACCCCGAACCCGAAATCAGGCCCGAGCTGGCCAAGGCCGCCCGCCCGGACTGCATCATCGCCACAGGCCGCTCGGACTACCCGAACCAGGTCAACAACGTGCTGTGCTTCCCCTACATCTTTCGGGGCGCCCTGGACTGCGGTGCGACCAAGATCACCGAAGCCATGAAGCTGGCCTGCGTGCGCCAGATCGCCGATCTGGCCAAGGCCGACATCAGCGAAGAAGTGGCCAGCGCCTATGCGGGCAAAGAGTTGTCGTTTGGCCGGGACTACCTGATCCCCACCCCGTTCGACTCACGCCTGATTTTGCGCATCGCGCCCGCTGTGGCCCAGGCCGCGGCCGATTCAGGTGTGGCCACGCGGCCCATCACCGACATGGACGCCTACCGCCAGCAGCTGCAAAGCTTTGTCACGCAGACCGGCCTGCTGATGCGCCCCATCTTCAACGCCGCCAAAGCCGTTCCCCAAAACGCCAAGCGCGTGGCCTATGCCGACGGCGAAGACGAGCGCGCCTTGCGTGCCGCCCAGATGGCCATCGATGAAAAATTGGCCCACCCGATCCTGATCGGCCGACCCAACGTCATTACAGCCCGCATCGAAAAAGCCGGTCTGCGCATGCGCCTGGGGGTGGATGTGGACAACGTCAACCCCGAAGAAGACGCCCGCTTTCGCCAGTACTGGGAGCACTACCACCAGCTCATGAAACGCGATGGCGCCACACCGGCCGTGGCCAAGGCGGCCGTGCGCCGCTCCAACACCATCATTGGTTCACTCATGGTTTCGTTGGGCGATGCCGACGCCATGATCTGCGGCCTGGCAGGCACCTACACGACCCACCTGGAACGCATCGACAGCATTTTGGGCAAGCGCACTGGCGTGGCCAATTACGCTGCTGTCAACGCCATCATGACCAACCAGGGGCCGCTCTTCATCACCGACACCTATGTCAACGAAGAGCCCAGCGCCGAGCAGCTGGCCGAGATCGCTTACATGGCGGCGCAAGAAGTGCAGCGCTTTGGCATCGTGCCCAAAGTGGCCTTCCTCTCGCATTCGAGCTACGGCTCGTCCAAGCGCGCATCGGCCCGCAAGATGCGCCTGGCGCGCGACCTGTTTGTGGCGCAACACCCCGACATCGAGTGCGATGGCGAGCTGCATGGCGATGCGGCTTTGCAACCCGACATCCGAAGCGCTTACCTGGAAGACGGCTCGCTCACCGGCGCGGCCAACCTGCTGGTCTGCCCGAACCTGGACGCGGCCAACATTCTCTACAACGTCATGAAAACCACCACCAGTGGCGGTGTGACCGTGGGCCCCATCCTGATGGGGGCCGCCCACACCGCGCACATCCTGACCCCTGCGGCCACGGTGCGCCGGGTGCTGAACATGACCGCCCTGGCGGTTGCGCAAGCTCACCATTAAAGTGTCTTGGCGCTGCCCTTTGCGGGGCGGCCACCTAAAACGCCTCATTTTGGTGCATTTGGCAGCCGCTTTGGGCACCCGAATCGGGCGGTTCTAGGGGATGTACCTGACACCGGCGCCCCAAAGCATGCTGGATAATGGCACCGATTTTGCTAGACAAGATTCACCGTTTATCTGACCCTGGAGCCCCCTATGAACAAGCGTTTCTTACTCAAGGCCACCGCCGTGCTGGCCGCTGTTGCTGCATTTGGCACTGCCCAAGCCCAAACCACGCCCATCAAATTCCAGATGGACTGGCGCTTTGAAGGCCCTGCTGCTTTCTTCCTCGTGCCAGTGGCGCAGGGTTATTTCAAGGACGCCAAACTCGACGTGACCGTCGACTCTGGCAACGGTTCGGGGGGTGCGGTCACGCGTGTGGCCTCAGGCACCTACGACCTGGGCTTTGCCGACCTGGCTGCCCTGATGGAATTCCACGCCAACAACCCCGACGCACCGAACAAGCCTGTGGCCATCATGATGGTCTACAACAACACGCCGGCTTCGGTCATGGCGCTCAAGAAATCGGGCATCAAGACCCCGGCAGATCTGGCGGGCAAAAAGCTGGGGGCACCGGTGTTTGACGCTGGTCGCCGCGCCTTCCCGATTTTCCAGAAAGCCAACGACATCGGCAACGTGGCCTGGACCGCAATGGACCCACCCCTGCGTGAAACCATGCTGGTGCGCGGCGATGTCGATGCCATCACCGGCTTCACCTTCACCTCGCTGCTCAACATCGAAGCCCGTGGCGTGAAAGCCGAAGACGTGGTGGTCATGCAGTACCCCGACTTTGGCGTCAAGCTCTATGGCAACGCGATCATCGCCTCGCCCAAAATCCTGAAAGAAAATCCCGCAGCTGTGAAAGCGTTCCTGAGCGCCTTCACCAAAGGTGCTAAGGACGTGATCGCCAACCCGGCCAAAGCCATTGAATCGGTCAAGGCCCGCGACGGCATCATCAACACCGCACTCGAAACACGCCGACTGCAACTGGCCATCGACACCGTGATCAACAGCCCATCGGCCCGTGCCGAAGGCTTTGGCCAGATCAACGGTCCGCGCATGACGCTGATGGCCTCACAAGTGTCCGATGCCTTCAACACCAAGACCCGCGTCAAGTCCGAAGACATCTGGAACGGTTCGTTCTTGCCTTCGGCCAAAGAGCTGGACATCTTGCCCAAGCCCAAGAAGTAACTCACCCAGCTGACCCGCACGACCTGTGTGCGGGTCAGTCTGTTTGACCGAGGCCCTTGCGGGCCTGCAAATGGCCCACTCCAACGCACCCAGCGTCAGTGGGCTTTTGCAAAGCGCAAGCTGTATACACTTTCGAACACCATTTCAAAGTTCACACCATGTCCCAAGACGCATTCGTTGATTTCCAGAATGTCTGGCTCGCCTACAACGAGGAGTTGCTGGCGGAAAACCACTTTGCAGTGGAAGACATCAACCTGCAGGTCAAGCAAGGCGAATTCATCGCCATCGTCGGGCCTTCGGGCTGCGGCAAGTCGACCTTCATGAAGCTGACCACCGGCCTCAAAATGCCCAGCAAAGGCCGCATCCTGGTGGACGGCCAGCCCGTCACCGGCCCGCTCAAGATCAGCGGCATGGCGTTTCAGGCATCCTCACTTTTGCCATGGCGCACCACGCTCGACAACGTCTTGCTGCCCCTCGAAATCGTCGAGCCCTACCGCTCCAATTTCAAGAAAAAAAAGGCCGAGTACGCTGAGCGCGCCCGCAAATTGCTCAACACGGTGGGCCTTGGCGGCTACGAAGACAAGTTCCCCTGGCAACTCTCGGGCGGCATGCAGCAACGCGCCAGCATTTGCCGCGCCTTGATCCACGAACCCAAAATGTTGCTGCTCGACGAGCCTTTTGGCGCTCTCGACGCCTTCACGCGCGAAGAACTCTGGTGCATCCTGCGCGACCTCTGGACCGAGCAAAAGTTCAACGTCATCCTGGTCACCCACGACCTGCGCGAATCGGTGTTTCTGGCCGACACGGTGTATGTGATGAGCAAAAGCCCAGGCCGCTTTGTGGTGAAAAAAGAGATCGACCTGCCGCGCCCGCGCGACCTGGAGATCACCTACACCCCCGAGTTCACCAACATCGTGCACGAGCTGCGCGGCCACATCGGTGCCATGCGCAAGACCGGTGCAGCCATCAACCAATAAGTGGGAGACCCTCATGAACAAAAAATCCCTGGAAAATTGGTCCCCCTGGATCTTGCTGGTGCTGAGTATCCTGATCTGGGAAGGCCTGTGCCGTGCCTTCAATGTCTCGGAATTCATCTTCCCCAGCCCTTGGCGCATCGCGCAGCAAACCATCGAATACCGCGACGTGATCGCCGGCCATGCCTGGCGCACCTACTGGGTCACCATGGTGGGTTTTGGCATCGCCATCGTGGTGGGGGTGTTGCTGGGCTTTGTGATCGGCAGCTCGCGCCTGGCCTATGCCGCCGTGTACCCGCTGATGACGGCTTTCAACGCCCTGCCCAAAGCCGCCTTCGTGCCGATTTTGGTGGTGTGGTTTGGCATCGGCATCGGCCCCGCCATCCTCACGGCTTTTCTCATCAGCTTTTTCCCGATCATGGTGAACATTGCCACCGGTCTGGCCACACTCGAGCCCGAGCTGGAAGACGTGCTGCGCGTGCTGGGTGCCAAACGCTGGGACGTGCTGATCAAAGTCGGCCTGCCCCGCTCCATGCCTTACTTTTATGGCTCGCTCAAAGTGGCGATCACCCTGGCCTTTGTGGGCACCACGGTGTCCGAGATGACCGCCTCCAACGAAGGCATCGGCTACCTCTTGATCTCGGCTGGCTCGGCCATGCAAATGGGCCTGGCGTTTTCGGGCCTGGTGGTGGTCGGGGCCATGGCCATGATCATGTACGAACTGTTCAGTGCCATTGAAAAGCACACCACCGGCTGGGCACACCGCAGCTCGCAAGGCGAGTGAAGCGCGTGCACAGCGTGGCGTGATGCAGGTGGCCCCGTCAAAGGCAAGGAAGTCATGACTTGGCTGGCCCGCCTGCATTTGGACTACACGCTCGAAGCCGAGCGCAGCGTGGCCCGCTATCTGCACCAAGGCCCGCTGCGCATTTTGCAAAGCCTCTACCCGGAAGGCGATGCAGTCTGCCACAACGTGGTGGTGCACCCCCCCAGCGGCTTGGTGGGTGGCGACACCCTGGACATGCAGGTCACCGTAGGCGCGGGTGCCCATGGCCTGGTGACCACGCCCGGCGCCACCCGCTTTTACCGATCAGATGCCGGCCTGGCCACGCAGCAAGTGCATGCGCGGGTAGAGGCAGGCGCCCGGCTGGAATGGCTGCCGCTGGAAGCGATTGCCTACAACCAGTGCGATGCCCTCAACCGCGCCGTGTTTGAGCTGGCCCCTGGGGCCGAGATGATGGCTTGGGACATCACGGCACTGGGGCTGCCAGCGGCCGATCTGCCTTTCGTGCAAGGCACGTTCCGCCAGCACATGGCGGTTTCAGGCGTGTGGCTGGAGCGCGGCATGATCCACGCCACCGACACCCGCTTGATGGACAGCCCGCTGGGCCTGGCGGGTCACCGCTGCCTGGCCACGCTGGTGTTTGCTGCCGGCAGCGCCCTGACGCCCGAGCGCAGCGAACGCGCCCTGGCCTGCGCCCGCGAATTGCTGGAAGCCTCGCCCCTGCGCTTACAAGCCGGTGCTACATCACCACACCCACAAGTGATCGTGGTGCGCGTGTTGTCGCCGGTCACAGAGCCTGCGATGCAACTGCTGCGCCAGGTATGGGCCGCTTGGCGCGAAGCGATGTGGGCTTTGCCTGGTACCTTGCCCCGGCTCTGGAACCTCTGAAGGGGTGCACAGTCGCCCAAAACGCGCTAGCCCATCGCTGGGCACAAGCTCAATGGGGCAGCGGCACCAGCAACTGAACCAAGGTGCCAGGTTGGCTGCTGGAGAAAGACAGATTGCTGCTGGACACGCTGAGCGTGCCACCCACGGCACGCGCGCGGGCCATCATGTTTTTTTGACCGCGCCCACGCACGGGCTGCCCGAGGATACCCACACCATCGTCTGCCACCGAAACCGTCAACTGCCCACCCACTTGGTCATAGGTGAAGTCAAGGTGGATGTTGGTGGCCTTGGCGTGCTTGAGCGCGTTGTTCAATGCTTCCTGCACCAGCCGCAAGATTTGCAGCACCGCCTTTGGCGACACTTCAGGCGCCTGCTCAACCTGCAGATTCCAGTGCAATTTAAGGGGGGTTCCTGCCAGCCTTTGCTGCGTCCTGAAACGGAAATCCACCAGTGCATTCGGCAGGTAGTTGTCGCTGTTGCCCAGTGTGTCCACCAGCAGATAAAGGTCACCAATGCTCTCTTCCAGCAAGCGCCCCAAACTCTCTTGTGACATCTGGTTTTGCTCGACCATCATTTTGGCAATGACCAACTGTGAGCCAAAACCATCGTGCATGTCTTGCAGCATGTGTTGACGCTCTTGCGTTCTTGAGCGGTCAATTTCCGTGTTGAGCAAACGGTCATGCAGCGCATTGAGTTCATCCGTGCGCTCGGCAACCCGCAACTCCAGCTCAGCGCTCTGGTTTTGTGACCGAGTCAAGGCGATAGCCAACAAGGCCAACAACAAGCCGCCAAACATGAACAACACACCGCTGTACGAATAGGGAATGAAATACATGCCGACAAAAGCAGAATCGCCCGTGAACCGCAACCAGTCAAAGCTGCTGGCCACCGTGATCAAGCTCATCATGATGCTGGCAAAGATGTGCTTGACCTGGCGCGTTTTCCAGGTCCAGTAAAACATGAGCGCAGGCATGAGCATGACCGTCAGCAACAGCGGCATGTAAAGCACCGTCACCCACAAACGGTTGTTGTCCGACAAACCAATCAGGGCCACAGACAGCACGGTGTAAGCCAGCACACCCCACTGAATCCGGGGCGTGATCTTTTCAAAAAATGAAACGAACATCAAGATCAACAAGTGACCCGATGCAAACCGGCTGGCAAACGCAATCCAGCTGAACAGCTCCGAATCGATGGGTGGTCGGCTCATGAAGACGCTGGTGTTCGCCACGGCATTGACTATGCTTGTCAGGCCAAACCACAGAAATACCGAATCCTTGCGCAACACGACACCCACGACCAAAGCCATCACGCCCAGCAAGCCAGACAACCAGGTCAGCCCGGTCACCAAGTCCACTTGCAGCCAGTAGCGCCATTGATAAAACTTGCTCTCCAGCGCATGGATATCCCCCACCCTGACCGATGACAAGCCGTTGCTCTGGCGCCCGTTGGCGTAAATCTCGAACCGAAGCTCGTTTTGCCCAAGCTTCCAGAAGGTGGTGGGTGTCGTGAACAAGTAAGGGCGGTGCAAACAACGCACTTCTTGGAGTTGACCGCGTTCGCAGGCACCAAACAGTTGGCCGTTTACATACACGTTGCCAGACAAGGACATTTTGGGCACATAAACACCCAGAGGTTGTTCGGGCAAAGAGGCCAGATCCAACAGCAGCGTGTAACTGACCAAACTGCCCTCTGGCTCAAAGTCTGCGGGCGCCAGCATGTGCGGCAAGCTCACCGTTTTTTCGGGGCCAAGGCCCTTCATGCGGGCCTGTTTGATCTCGGTATAGGCTTGTGCCAACTGCGCCGCCTGCACCCAGCCCGTGAACAGCAGGCCCATGGCCATGACCACCCAAAGCAACAAGCGTTTGAAATACATCAGAACTTCAACAATCCGGAGGATTGCGCTTTGGTGATGGCTTGGCGCTGGTTGGAAACCTCCAGCTTGCGGTACATGTTGCGAATGTGCGTTTGCACCGTCGACAGAGAGATATTCATGACATCCGCGCAGGTGGCATAGCTGCAACCTTTGGCAATGAACTGCAGCAGCTCCAACTCGCGGGGCGAGAGGTTCAGGCTGTTTGTCAGGGTGGTGGCATTGGGCGCGCCCGCCAGGCGAAACAAATGCCTGGCCAATGCGGGGCTCACAGGGTACTGGCCTTGCAAAACCAGTTCAATCGAGTGGCCCAGCGCCGCCTCGGTATCGCCTTTGAGCAAATACCCACTGGCCCCTGCACGAATGGCCGATAAAAAAGTTTCTTCGGCCGTGAAAGCCGTCGTCACCAAAATCGGCAACTCGGCAAACCGCAGGCGCGCCGCAGCGATCACCTCAATGCCCGTGATGTCGGGCAAGCCAATGTCGATCAGGGCCAACTTGAACTGGGCATGCGGCTGCGACAAAGCATCCAGGGCACTGGCACCGTCCTGGAAGGCCTGAATTTCCCAGTCCCCCGCCATCTTGGCAAAGACACGTGCAAACGTCTCCTGAAAAACCAGATCGTCTTCAACCAGCAAGACTTTTGAGATGGGTTGGGAGGGCACAGAGGCTACTTTTAATTTGGCAAATTTTTCAACTTACTCATATTGTTGATGATTTTCAATACTTTGCAAATCACATTGGAATGTGACTACCAATACTAAAAATAAATAACAAATATTAAAAAATACCTTTTTAATGCGATTTTCAATGCACTCAAGCCCTCCTAAAGTGTCCGGCGTTAGCAATGCGCACTTCAGGACTTCACATGGCCAAAAATCTGTCGCCCACACCCTCTTCTGACATCCATCAAGCGCCTGAGGTGGGCATGAACAAGTCATCGGCGGGAGCCATGCCTGATCCAAGGGCTGACCGCACAACAGGTACTCCGCCCATGCCCACTGACAAAGGGCAACAAGGCTTGAAGTCGGGTGCCGTGAATGCCCGGCAGGCCCGAAAAAAATCCGGTCTGCTGAATGACTCAGATGATTCCCTTGACGTCATTCAAGACAGCCCACCGCCCAACGCAGTGCTGGGTGCTGACAGGGTTGAGACCGAAGTTGGCACAGAATTTATTGATGCATCAAGCTCACTGGAGTCGGCCAAGCTGGAGGCCAGTGGCGCCGAACTTTCGGCCTATGGTTCGCAACAGGCCTCCGCCTTTGGTGAACCCCTGGTGTTGGCGCAGGCCATGGTTGACGCGCCCACAGCGGCCACGCTGTCCAGTGCCTCGGCCAGCTCCAGTGCCGCAGCGGCAACCTCTGCATCGTCCATCGGTGCGGGCGGATTCATGGTATTGGCAGGGGTGATCGTGGCGGCCAGTCGGGCTATGGCAACCCATCATGCACCGACCACACAACCGATCGAAACGCCAAGCTCAACCCCATTGAGCCTCGTGGTGCAAGACGGCTACCTGGACGGTGCCGAGGTTTGGGTGGACATGAACGACAACGGCGTGATCGACGCTTTGATCGATTACAAATTCGGCATATCCGTCAATGGCAAGGTCGACGGCAGTTTGACTGAGGCGCAAAAGTTGCACGCCCTCATCACCACGGGCGGCACCGACATCAGCACCGGGCTGGCCTTTCAGGGCAGCTACAGTGCCACAGCCGGCAGCACGGTCGTCAACCCTTTGACCAGCTTGGTGCAGTCGATGGTGCAGTCGAGCATGGGGTCCACCGCCGGCATGACCGATGCTCAAAAGCTGGCCAGAATCTCCGAGGTCAAAGCTTCGGCTTTGGCCGCAGTCAACTCAGCCCTTGGCTTGCCTCTTAATGCAGACCTGACCCGCATCGACACCATCAGCACCGCCACAGCATTGACGGGTGATGCGGCCAGCGGCATCAGCCTGGAGCAGGCTCTGGTGATCAACAGCAAAGCCTTGATGTTGGCTAATTTGATGACCATGGGCGCCGCCGCACTTCAAGGCGCGAGCACATCTTCGGGAGGGGTGCCCTCCATGTCCACATTTTCAAATTTCATTGTCCAAGGCATTGTCGACGCCATCAACACAGCGGCTGCAAGCGGTGAAACAGTGGCCTTGGGCGACAGCGACAGCCTGACCGCGATATTGACCAGTGCCAGCACGGCAGCGGCAACGGCAGCCACGGCGGCCGGTGGTTCATTTGCCATGGACAGCACCAAACTCTCAGCGGCCACTGCAGCGATGGCGACTTCGGTCGCATCGACCAACAGCCTGATCACGACCCTGACCGGCAATGCGATCACGGCCAATGCCATCACCTCTGGCTCGGCCACAGGTGCCTTAACGCAAATGCTGGCAGCCCAAAAAACCGTGCTGAGCCAGTTGGACGAACTGCAAACCAACGACGTTCGCGTCCTCAATACTTTCAAAGATGTCCCCACTGTATTTATTGCATCGCAAAGTGCCGAAAACACCACCGGTTTGAAGCTGGGCACCCAAGCTGTCACTGCACCCACCGTGGTGGCCGACACAGTGGCAGCCACAGTTTCAAGAGTCACGGTTGAACCTGAACGTGTGGGCGACCTGGCTCAGTTTGTGGTGGAGATGTCAGAAGGCCTGTTTGTTAAATTTTCAGGTGATGCCAAACCCACCATCGCCATTCAGAACACTGCCAACAGCACCGCCATTGCGGTGTTTGACCCGGGTGCATCAACGGGCAATAAGCTGGTATTTACCTACCGGGTGCAAGCAGGCGACACCCAACTGGGCATTGCCACTGGCACCATGATCACCTTGCTTGGTACCAGTGCCATAAAGGATTTGGGGGGCAACAGCGCCGACCGAAGGCTGGACAGCGGGTTGGCAGAATTCAAGTCCGCCGAAGTGATCGGGCAGGTGCCCGTAGACAAGTCAGTCTTGACCATATCCTCACCAGACCTGGCAACGGCCATTGATGAAAACACCGCAGCCAATACGCAGGTCTACACCGCCACCTCTGCCCAGCAGGGCGTTACTTTTACCCTGAACCAAGCCGCTGCCGCGCTGGGTGATTCACGCACCATCACTCAAACCAGCGCAATCCGCGTGACCGACACTTTGGCCGCAGGCGTCACACTCACCCGCGGCACCACCGGGCCGATGTTCTCCAGCACCCTGGAAGATGGCTCCCCCAGCATCGAGTGGAACAGCGACGGATGGGCCCACTTGGGTAACGTGGCTGGGAGGACCTACACCAGTTTTGCCAATGCACTGAACAACAAGGTGGGGGATTACATCCTCCCGGCCGAACTGGTGATCCACGACCGGGTGAACGACACCTACTACAAAGTCGATTTCACGCAGTACCAGGGTGGCGGGAACGGCGGCGCGTTTTCTTACCAACGCAGCCAGATCACGCTGAGCGCAGAAAACAACTTCGACATCAACGACCAAGGCGAAGTCGTCCTAACGGTCAGCCCCGATTACGAGACCCGCAGCGCCTATGAGTTCACGGTGCTTGCAACTGATGGGGAAGGAAATACGGTCCAAAAAACGGTCACCCTTCCCATCAACAACCTGGACGAAACAGCGCCCGTCATCACCTCCGGCAACACGGCCCGCACTCTGGTGGTGGACACCGGCGCAAACCAGGTGGTCTACACCGTCAAGGCAGACGATTCGGGGGACAGCAGCACCGGAGCCGTGACCTACAGCCTGGCCGCGCCCCCCCAGGCCGTGCTGGGCGACGCCGTCGAAGTCAACCTGCCCAGAAAATCCTTTTACCGGGGTATGGACTACACCGATGTCATCGCACCTGGCGTGGGTTTTAGCCGAGGAATTAAAAACCCAGGATTTGCGGTAACGCTCGAGTGGAATACCGACGGTTGGGACAACCTGGGCCAGGTGGCGCAGCGCGCGTATGACATTGAAATACCCAATAACTTCGATGCATTGGTCATGCACGATATTTTTGCGGACCGTTATTACAAGCTCGACTTCAATGCGCAAGACGGTGGTTACATTCGCACCGAAATTTTGGCCAATGGCACTCTCGGCAACCCCGTTACCATCTCTGCGGAAACCTTGACCACTAACGGCGATGCCATATCTGAGGTTCTGAAGCTGCAGTTAGAGACCTATGCGAACACCTACACCTACCAGTCTTCAGGCAGCACTGACGCATTGACCTTCGTTTGGGGCGAAGGCAACGTTCTCGACTCAAACGTCAGCGATCGGGTGATGGTCCACTTTCAAGGTCGACTGACCATTGACGACCCTGATGGCACGGGTCTGGCGCAAGCGCTTGCTTTCCAGCTTGATAGTGACGACAGACTTTACATACAGTTTGCAAAATCCAACGGCCAGTATTTGGGCTCACCCCTGGACGGGTCCAACTACACCAACACCGCGACGCTGACCGCCGGACAGACCTATTGGGTCGATATCTGGTACCAGGAGAATACAGGGGCTGCCAACTTATTCGTTGGTTTACCCGCCAATGCAAAATGGGCAGGCGCACTGCATTACGATACTTTCGCTGTGAACGTGGGTTCGTCTGGGCAATGGGTAGCACCCTGGTCGTCCTCGAACCTCAAATCCATTGCGGATGAAGCAATACCCGGCGACACCTTTACGTTGGTCGGCTCTGATCCCAATTCCATGCACGTCAGGCCCACAGTGGAATGGAACGCTGACGGTTGGGCCGATTTGTCCGATTTGAAAGATGTCAAAACCCGAGTTTTTGACGCCGAAGTGAATGGCAACACCGCCACCACCACCGACTGGGTCATGCACGACACCGTGAGCAACACCTACTACACCGTAAATTTCAGCAAATGGTCAATGGGTGGGTATGACTTGGAAGTTATTGGCGGTAACGGCGGCTTTGCTTACACGCGCCAGCAGATTGATTTGTCAGGCACAACCCCAGCCCTGGGTGAGGCTGTGGCAGTTTATGTGCGTGACGGCATGGACGCCCCGGTGGACGCATTTGACAGCGGCGCCGAGCTCACCCGCTTCTATGCGCAACCCCTGCAAGGTGTACAGACCGTCGAGTGGAATGCCGACGGCTGGGGCGATGATTTGACGGATGTAGCCACTCGCAACTACACCACCAACATGGCCCTTGCGGTGATGCTCGACCCAGACAACTACGACAGTCTGGGTGATGTGATGTTGGACCGGGAGTGGCTGATGCACGACCTGGTGAACGACACCTACTACAAGATTCAGTTTGATGACTGGTATAACTATTACGATGGCGCCGGCTTTGCCTACACGCGCAGCCAGATCGACGTGCAGACCGGGGAATTGTTGAACACCGTCGAGTTCACCAAGTCGGCAGAAACGCCGTTCGACCGGGTCGATGACGGCGTGGTGATTTCTCGTGGCATGAAGCGCCCTCTCAACAGCAGTGGCGTGGAGTGGAATGGTGATGGCTGGAGCGACCTGGAAGACGTCGATTCGCGCGACTTTTATACCAATCTTGCCGACGCTAAGTCCAACGGAACTTGGACCGACAACGAGTTCGTCATGCACGACCTGCTCAGCGACCGTTATTACAAAATCGATCTGACCTCCTGGCCGAGTTACAGCGGTGGCATGGATGAAAAATACAGCGGTGGCGCGGTGAGTTATGTGCGTTCGGAAATCATCAAGCAATATGAGACCGACTCGACCATTGGCGACTTCGCCATCGACCCCGTCACCGGCGATGTGCGCCTGCTGGCAGACCCCTTGCCTGCAAACTCGCCCTACCCTTTCATCGTGGTCGCGACCGATGCGGCGGGCAACGTATCTAGGCAAGAAGTGGCCCTGGTGGTGCAACCCGACTACGCCCCTGTTTTTGATACAACCGGACTGGTGGCTTACTGGAAGATGGACGAAGGCACGGGCACCGTGGCCCAAGACAGTGGGCCCAACGGTCTGGATGCCAATTTAATGTCAGGCGCCTCTTGGGCCAACAATGGCGCCCCGGGTTTAGCCACTGATTCATCGGTCTCTTTGAATAACGATTATCTGCAAGTAGCCGACAGTCAGCTGTTCAACCTGAGCAGCGGGTTCACCATCAGCGCCTGGGTCAAGCCTTCTGACGTCTACGACAACGTCATCATTGATCGGGGTCAATACAACTTTTTGCTTTCGATTGGTCCCAATGGAAACCCAGGCTTGGGTTTTTCCAATAAATACGATTGGTTTTACAGCAAAACCGCCATCAAAGTAAATGAATGGGTCCACGTGGCTGTGAGTTGGGACCCGGATATTCGCGCTATCAAACTTTATAAAGATGGCGCCCTAACGGACACTTTTACCAACATTCAACCGCTGGACTTCAGCGTTAAGGGCGATCTCAATATTGGTCGCCAGAACCCTTCTTACCCCTACGAGCATGAAATGAACGGCCAACTCGATGAGGTGGCTATTTTCGACCGGGCTTTAGGTGCGTCAGAAATCAGCAGCTTGATGCAGGAGGGTTTGCAATCAGGTGCCGTGGCATTCGCCGACCACGGCGAGGGCGTCGCCTACCAGGCTGTAGCCACCGACGCCAATGCGGGCACCGTGCTCACCTACGGGCTGCTTAACAGCGCCGATGCCGCTTTGTTCACCATCGACACCACCACCGGCGCGGTGCGCTTTAATGTAGCGCCTGATATGTCTGATCCCCTGGACGCTGGCGGTAACAACATTTACAACATCACCATCACTGCAAGCGACGGCGTCAATAAGCCCACCGAACTCGCAGTGTCCATTGAGGTGCTGGTGCCGCCAAGCATTGCGGAAAAGGCCTCTTCAGACTTTACAGAAAATGAGACTGGCGTGGTCTTCACCGCGGAAGCCGTGGCCAGCTACCTGACTTATTCCCTGGCCGGCGCCGATGCCGCACTCTTTGCAATAGACGCGGGCACGGGTGAATTGCGCTTTGTGAACGCCCCCGACTTTGAGAAGCCGCTCGACGCAGGAAAAAACAACGTGTACGACGTGTCGGTGGTCGCCAACACCTACAACCTGCAAGCGAGCCAACAGGTGAGCGTCAGTATTTTGAGTGTGTATGAAGCTCCGGTGATAGCGAGTGCTTCATCCGCTCAAACAGCAGAAAACAACACCGGCACGGTTTACACCGCGCACACCACGGCTGAGGCCGGCAGCACGCTCACCTACGCCTTGGGCGGCGCCGATGCAACCCTGTTCAGCATCAATAAAGACAGCGGGGCGGTGGCCTTTTTGGCTGCGCCCAACTACGAAGACCCACTTGATGATGATGGGAACAACCAGTACGAGCTGACGGTCACGGCCGACGATGGCACGACGGCTTCAAAGCCGCAGTCGGTGGTCATTGCGGTGACCAATGTGATCGAGCCATCGGCCGTTAACGTGACTGTGTCAGCGGACACAGTCGCCGAGGGCAATGCCGCCAACCTGGTCTATACATTCACACGCAGTGGCGATATCGATCGTGCGCTGACGGTCAACATTGGCATGGGTGGTACGGCAACGGCTGAGGACTATGCCTCCAATGGACCGCTCGCGAAAAGCTGGAGCCGTCTGGGCGGCGGCTCAGGCGGCGATTATTTATATTCGATCGCGGCAACAGCTGATGGCGGCTTGTACACAGTGGGGACAGCAAGATATTACAACAGCAGCAACCCCCTTAAGTCGGCCGATAGCGTAGCGTTGACACCACTTGGCGAAGCAGACGTATTTATCCGAAAATATGGTTCAGATGGGTCCCAACAGTGGACCCGCCTCTATGGCGCAGCCAAGGATGACGCGGCCACATCAGTGGTCGTTGGATCGGATGGTTCCGCTTACGTTGCCGGCTACGGCAATGGATCCAATGGGTCCAACAGCACCTTCATCGTCAAATATTCGGCTGTTGGGGTGCTTGACAACACATGGGAATTGACCGGTTTATTTCCATCTAACTGGGTAAGCCGTTCACTGGCTCTGGCTCCAGATGAAGCCACACTTTTTGTTGGGGGCTGGTTTGACCGTAATGGAAGAGAGTCCTACATCACTAAAGTGACCCTGAGCCCAGAAGGAACACCTGGTACGCCAGAGACATTCACTTTGCCTAACCGGGCTGCGGCTGCCATTGCAGCCGCTAGTGATGGTTCCGTTTATCTCACCGGATTTACCGATTACAGCATCGATGATCAAAAAAACGCCGGTCGTGCTGATGCGTTTGTCAGCAAGCTCGATTCTGCTGGCCAGGAAGTTTGGTCCCGTCTCATTGGTGATGGGCAAGATAACTTCGGGACTTCGGTGCTGGTTGGCCCCGATGGTTCCGTTTATGTGGCGGGCGGTTCGTACTCAAGCATCTTTGTTAGCAAATTCAATTCTGACGGCCTCAAATTGTGGGAGCAAAGCATTGCCAATGGAAGGGGGGCCGACAGCTCAAATTATCCTTGCTCATTGGCGATGGGATCGGATGGATGGATCTACCTCTCAGGTATCGCAACCCAAGCCATCGGTAATCAAGTCGCCCTGGGTCAGAACGATGCATTCCTCAGTCAAATCAATCCTGACAATGGCGATGTAGCCTGGAGCCGAATCGTTGGCGGCGCGGGTGACGATCGGGCCAGGGCAATTGCCGCAGGCCCAGACGGCGAAATTTACATCGGTGGCTCTACTTATGATTCTTACGATAATCTGAAAGAATTAGGAGGTGGAGACGGCTTCGTGACTAAATTTTCGCCACCGTCTCTTCCCACTGTCACCTTTGCCCCCGGCAGCACCACCGCAACCCTGGCCCTCAAGGCCACTGCAGACGAATTGACTGAGGGCAATGAAACAGTGACGGTAACGGTGCTTGCGGGCCGAGGCTACGATGTGGGGTCGACCTTTGTTGCCACTGGTACCATTGAAGACGTCATCGACCTAGGCAAATACGGCAATTTGATTGCGCCGGTTGAGGTCGGATCGGACATGTACTATTACTGGGATCGTAGCGGTGATGGGACTGCAAACGCGGCAGATTTTGTTCCCAACCATGACTTCCTAGACTCGCTGTTCATTTACGCGAGCGATTTTGTTACCGCCAATCCTTCGGTCGACACGACCGACGTTTATCGCTTCGCAAGTATTGAAGGCTTGACCCTCGCCCTGCCGAGCCTGCAGGAGTTTCAGGCCATTGAGGCAGGCACGAACGGACTGCCTTTGGGATGGTTTGAAGAATATTACTGGACTGCCACACCCGGCCAGCAAAGCTTCCAACACGCGTCCTATTCGCCGGCTAGAAATGAAATTCAGCCCGAGGATCCTGATACATTGTCCATGGCAGTTGCCATCCGGGTGATCACTCAGACCAACTATGACATGAACGTCACTTCGCAAGTTTTGTAAATGACCGCAAGCCTGCAAGCTGCCTGCCGCCAGCTGCTTTTTGTCTGCATGGCCTGCGCCCCTTGGTGGGGCCAGGCGCAAGCCCAGACGCTGGAGGCGTTGATCCAGGACACACTCGCCACCCACCCGGCCACCCAAAGCCAGCGTGCGCAGGTGGCCTCGGCCACGGCCGGGGTGGACAGTGCGCGCTGGCAGTTTTACCCCACGCCCTCGGTGGCTTTGGAAAACGCCGCCACCCGCTCCTCCGACCCGCTTTATCAGGGCGACAAACGGGTGACCACCTTGCGCCTGCAGCAGCCGCTCTACACCGGTGGGCGCCTGAGCGCGGGCGCCGACAAGGCCCAGGCCAGTCTGGACCAAAGCCAAGCCGCCCTTGATGAGACGCGCCTGCAATTGGGCTTGCGTGTGGTGCAGGCTTATGGCGACTGGCTGGCCGCACACCTTAAAACACAGGCCAGCCAAAAGAGCGAACTTACCCATGCCCGGCTGCGCGACCAGGTGCAAAGACGCATTGACGAAGGGGTCTCCGCCGACAGCGACTTGGTGTTGGCGCTGGCGCGCCTGGATGCCATCCGCGCCGATGTGACAGCAGCACGCACCCAGGGCGACATGGCCTTGGCCCGTCTGGGCCAGTTGCTGGGCCGCCCCGTTGCACAGGCCTCACTGGTGCCCAGCTTGGCCCTTCCCCGCCCGGTGCAGGCGCAGGCCGCAGCGCTGATGGCGCAAGCCCTGCAACTGAGTGCTGCCTTGCAAAAAGCGCAGGCGCAGGTTCGGGTGCAAGAGGCCACCGTGGTTGAGCGCCAGGCCGACTTGTCGCCCGAGGTTTATTTGCGCGCCGAGCGCCAGTACGGCAATTTCAACTTTGCCAATGGCGCACCAGAAAACCGTTTGTTTGTAGGGGTGAGCAGCCGCTTTGGTGCAGGCCTTTCGGGCTTGTCCAATGTGGCTGCGGCGCGCGGCCAGCTTGAGGCTGCTGTGGCCGAGGTGCAGGTGCAAACGCGCGTGATCAATGAACAAGTGCTCGCTGACCATGCTTTGGCTTTGTCTTCAGAGCAACGCCTGGCCTCGGTGCGGGCGTCCTTGCGCTCGGCGCAATCGGTGTCCGAGTCCTACGACCGCCAGTTTCTGGCGGGCCGCAAAACTTGGCTGGACGTGATGAACGCCGCACGCGAGTTGGCGCAAACCGAGACCCTGATCGCCGACTTGCTATCCGCCCAGGTGGTGGCCAGTTGGCGCTTGAGCTTTTACACCCGCGGCATTGAGGCCGTGACCCAGGGCAACCCATGAATTCTCCCGAGATGAACCACTTGTTGCCTTGTCTGGCGCGCCTGGCGCAGTTGCAGCACGAGAGCGTGGACAGGCTGGCGCTGCAAGAAGCTGCCCAGGCCGCCATGCTGTCGCCCAAGGCTTTGGGCGCGCCGCAGCTTCAGCTCAAAACAGTCACCCAACACCTGCAGGTGGCAGCACCGCGCTGGCTGAACGGGCCCGATGCGGCCAAGATGCCCGCGCTGGTGCACGCCCAAGACGGTGACCAGGGACGGGGCCAGTGGGGTGTGCTGCGCGGACAAAACGCGCAGGGCCAGTGGATCAGCGATTGGTGGGATGCGGCCAACAACCGATGGAACGAGTGCGCCGACGCCCAACTGGACCGCCACGCCATTGCCACCCTGCGACTGACCCGGCCCTACTCGGCCAGCAACAGCCCCTTGTACCAACTGATTCGCCATGAGTTGTTCAGCCACGGCAGCCTCATGCGCGATGCGCTGGTGGGGGGCATGATGATCAGTGTGTTGGCCTTGGTGACCTCGTTTTACAGCATGCAAGTCTATGACCGGGTGATCCCCACAGCGGCATCTCAAACCCTGCTGGTGCTGACGCTGGGGGTGTTGGGTGCGATTGCGTTTGAGTGGCTGGCCAAGCGCGTGCGCAGCCGCTTGTACGATCGCCTGATTGACGCGGTGGACCAGCGTCTGTCGCGCACGGTGTACCTGCGCTTTTTGGCGGTGCGCCTTGACCAATTGCCGCAAAGCGTGGGCGCCCTGTCTGCCCAAATGCGCGGCTATGAGACCGTGCGCGGCTTCTTCACTTCGGCCACCTCCAGCTTGCTGGTGGACGCGCCGTTTGCGCTGCTTTTTCTGGGGGTGATGGCGCTGATCGGGGGCTGGCTGGCGGCCATTCCGCTGGCATTTTTTGCAGCATGCCTGGTGGTGGGCATCTATTACCGCAAGCAAGTCGACACCTTGGCCACCCAATCGAATACCGCCAGCAACAAAAAAACCGGCCTGCTGGTGGAGACCATCGAGGGCGCAGAGAGCATCAAGTCCGGCCAGGGTGGCTGGCGCATGTTGTCGCGCTGGATGAAGACCACCGACGATGCCCGCGACAGCGACTTGCAAATGCGCAACGTCAGCGAACATGCGCAGCACCTGGCCGGTGCGATGCAGCAGGTGTCGTACACCTTGCTGGTGGCCGCAGGCGCCTTGCTGGTCAGCCGCGGCGAGCTGACGCTGGGCAGCCTGATCGCCTGCTCCATCCTGTCGGGGCGGGTGCTGAACCCGGTGTCGATGATTCCGGGCCAGCTGGTGCAATGGGCACACGCCAAAGCAGCACTGCAAGGGCTGGACCGTTTGTGGGCCTTGCAAGACGACCACCACGGCCAAGAGGCGCCGATTGTGCTGGCCCAAATCAAGGGCGCCTACCGCTTTGAGGGGGTGGTGGCCCACTACGGTGGCAAAAAAGCGCTGTCGGTACCCAACCTGGTGATTCGGCCGGGCGAAAAAATCGGGGTGCTCGGCCCCGTTGGCGCGGGCAAGACCACGCTGCTACGCCTGCTGTCGGGCATGTACAAGCCGCAAGAGGGACGCATTTTGTTGGACGACGTGGACATTGCCCACCTGTCCAAACCGCTGCTGGCCGAGAGCCTGGGTTATGTGCAGCAAGACGGGCGACTGTTTTCTGGCAGCTTGCGCGACAACCTGATATTGGGACAACTGGACCCCGGCGATGAGGTGATTTTGCAGGCCGCACGCGACACCGGCTTGTTACCAACGGTCATCGCCAACCACCCCAAGGGCTTGCAGCAAGAGATTTTTGAGGGCGGCACCGGCCTGTCAGGCGGGCAGCGCCAACTGGTGAACCTGACACGGGCCTTCTTGCGCCAGCCGCGCATCTGGTTGCTGGACGAACCCACCGCTTCTATGGACCGGGGCCTGGAGCAACAGGTGACACAAGCACTCAAGGCCGCCATTGGCAACGCCGACACGTTGGTGCTGGTGACGCACAAGGCCGAGATGTTTGACCTGGTGGACCGCCTGATCGTGGTGGCAAACCATCAAGTGGTGATGGACGGGCCCAAGGCACAGGTGCTGCAAAAACTGCAATCGCCGCCAGCGCCCCAAGCTGGGCCACAGCAAAACCCACAGCCCAGACCACAGCCCGCAGAGCAGCGTGGCTTCATGTCCCTGACGATGTTGTTGTTGTGCGCCATGGTGGCCTTCTTGCTGTGGGCCACCTTGTTTGAAATTGAGCAGACTGTGCGTGCCCAGGGCCAGATCATTCCGACGGCGCGCACCCAGGTGATCCAGTCGGCCGATGGCGGCGTGCTGGAAAAGCTGTTGGTCGAAGAAGGCCAAAGCGTCAAGGCCGGCCAAGAACTGGCGGTGATGGAGCGCGAGCGCTCAGTGGCTGGCTTTGAAGAAAGCCGCGCCAAAGAAGCAGCACTGACCACTGCCTTGGCACGCGCACAGGCTGAAGCCAAAGAGATGGCACCGGTGTACCCGCCATCGCTGCGGGCCTACCCGAAGATTGTGGCGGTCCAGCAATCGCTTTATGAGCAGCGCAAGCGCAGCCTGGACGATGAATTGGCCAGCCAGCAACTGGCGCTGGACATGGCGCGCGAGGAGTTACGCATGAACGAGGCGCTGCTCAAAAACGGTGACACCAGCCGCCTGGAGGTGATGCGGGCCAAGCGCCAGACCGTGGACATTGAAGGCAAGATGAACGCCACGCGCAACAAATACCTGCAAGACGCCCGCGCCGAGGCCAGCAAATTGGCCGAAGACCTGGCGGCCAATGCCTTCAAACTTGATGAACGCCAAAGCGTGCTGGGCCACACGGTACTGACCGCCCCGATCGCCGGCGTGGTGAAGTACCTGAAGGTGACCACCATTGGCGGCGTGCTGCGCGCGGGTGACGAGATGATGCAGATCTCGCCCACCGAGGGCGGCTTGGTGTTCGAGGTGAAGATCAACCCGGTCGACATCGGGCAGTTGCAGTTGGGCTTGCCGGTGACCATCAAGCTCGACGCTTTTGACTATTCGGTCTATGGCAGCCTGGACGGCAACTTGGTGTACCTGAGCTCGGACACGCTGGTCGAGCAAGGCGCCAATGGCCAAAGCAGCAGCTACTACCGCGCCCACGTGAAGCTCGACGCGGACAAGGCCCTCAGCCACCCCAACCCGATGCTGGCCGCGGTGGTGTTCAAGCCGGGCATGACCGCCACAGTGGACATTCAAACTGGGCGCCGCTCGGTGCTCAAGTACCTGGCCAAGCCGATCTACAAAGCCTTTGGCGGGGCCATGAACGAGCGGTGAAAACGGTGAATTGAGCGGCTAAAGGCCCATCGCGGTCAGAGACCGCTCATTTAAAAAAATCACCTCTTCGACTTGAGCCTCTCACCTGGAGGGTCCAAAAACCTCAAATAGCCACCAGCTGCTGAATGTTCTTTTCTTTCATCTCGCTGCCAGGGCCTTGGGCGATCACTTCACCGCGTTCCATCACCAGGTACTGGTCAGCCAGCTCTTGCGCAAAGTCGTAGTACTGCTCGCACAGCAAAATGCCCATGCGCTGGCCTTGCAGGCCCACATCGGCCAACTGGCGAATCACGCGACCGATGTCCTTGATGATGCTGGGTTGAATGCCTTCGGTCGGTTCGTCCAGAATCAGCAAGCGCGGCTTGGCGGCCAGGGCGCGGGCAATCGCCAGTTGTTGCTGCTGCCCCCCTGACAGGTCGCCACCCCGACGCTGCAGCATTTGCTTAAGCACGGGGAACAACTCGAACAACTCGGGCGGGATGGGCGTGCCACCGGGCTGGGTGGCCAGGCCCATGCGCAGGTTGTCTTCAACCGTCAAGCGAGCAAATATTTCTCGGCCCTGGGGCACATAGCCGATACCGGCGGCTGCCCGCTCATAGGGTTTGACATGCGTCAGGTCTTGCCCGTTCAGGCGCACACCACCACTCTTGATGGGCACCAGGCCCATGAGTGATTTCAGCAAGGTGGTTTTACCCACCCCATTGCGACCCAGCAACACCGTGACCTGGCCTTGTGTAGCGCTCAGGCTCACATCGCGAAGAATATGAGAGCCGCCGTAATACTGATGGATGTTGTTGCCTTCAAGCATGGCCATGTCTTTCAACGTCCCAAATAAACTTCGATCACACGCTCGTTGGCTTGCACCTGGTCGAGCGTGCCCTGGGCCAAAACCGAACCCTCACACAACACGGTGACGGTGTCTGAGATGGCGCGAATAAAGCCCATGTCGTGCTCCACCACCATCAGCGAATGCTTGCCCTTGAGGTTCAAAAACAACTCGGCTGTGCATTCGGTCTCAAAGTCGGTCATGCCTGCAACGGGTTCGTCCAGCAAAAGCAATTTCGGGTCTTGCATGAGCAGCATGCCGATCTCAAGCCATTGCTTTTGACCATGGCTGAGCGTGCCCGCCTGCGCCCGAACACTGTCGGCCAGATGGATGGTGTGCAACACTTCTGCCAGGCGATCGCTTTGGCGTGAGTCGAGCTTGAAAACCATCGAGGCTTTCACGCCCTTGGGGGTCTTCAAAGCGAGTTCAAGGTTTTCAAAAACGCTCAAGTTTTCGAAGACTGTTGGCTTTTGAAACTTGCGGCCAATGCCCAACTGGGCAATCTGTGGCTCGTTGTGGCGCAGCAAGTCAATGGTGCTGCCAAAGAAAACACTGCCCTCGTCAGGCCGGGTCTTGCCGGTGATGATGTCCATCATCGTGGTCTTGCCCGCGCCGTTCGGCCCGATGATGCAGCGCAACTCACCCGGTGCAATGTCGAGCGACAGCTTGTTGATCGCCTTGAAACCGTCAAAGCTCACGCTCACGTCTTCCAGATACAAAATGCGGCCGTGGGTCAAATCCACTGCGTTGGCGTCTTGCAGCACCCGGCCGTAACCGGCGGCGCGCCCACCAGAGGCGGTGTCTTCCACACGTTTTTGAGCAGATTGGGCGACGCGTTGCGCGCCTTGCTGGAGCAGATCGGGCGTCATGCGGCACCCCCGAATTTGCTTTTTAATTTGGCCCACAGACCAATCACGCCGTTGGGCAGGTACAAGGTCACCACAATGAACAAGCCCCCCAAAAAGTAAAGCCAAAATTCAGGCGCTGTGACCGTCAGCCAGCTCTTGGCACCATTGACCAAAAAAGCCCCCACGATCGGGCCGACCAAGGTGCCACGGCCACCCACTGCCGCCCAGACCGCCATCTCGATCGAGTTGGCCGCGCTCATCTCGCCCGGGTTGATGATGCCCACTTGCGGCACATACAAAGCCCCTGCAATGCCGCACATCACGGCCGAAATGACCCAGATGCTCAGCTTGTAGGGCAGCGGCGAGTAGCCCGAAAACATGACCCGCGTTTCAGCATCGCGAATCGCCATCAAGACGCGGCCGTATTTGCTGCCCACCAGCCAGCGCGAGAACAGGAAAAAACCCAACAAAGTCACACCGGTCATCACAAACAGCGTCATGCGCATATTGGGTGTGGCAATCGGCAAGTCCAGGATGCGCTTGAAGTCAGTGAAGCCGTTGTTGCCACCAAAGCCGGTTTCATTGCGAAAGAACAGCAACATGGCCGCAAAGGTCAAGGCCTGGGTGATGATGGAAAAATAAACCCCCTTGATGCGCGATCGAAAGGCGAAATAACCAAACACTCCCGCCACCACACCAGGCACCAACACCACCAGGATCAGCGTGGCGATAAAACTGCCCGACAGCATCCAATGCCAGGGCAGTTCTTTCCAGTCGAGGAACACCATGAAGTCGGGCAGCTCGCTTTTGTAGTTGCCGTCTTGCCCAATCTGGCGCATGAGGTACATGCCCATGACGTAGCCCCCCAGCGCAAAAAACAGGCCATGGCCCAGCGACAAAATGCCGGTGTAGCCCCAGATCAAGTCGATGGCCAGGGCGCAGATGGCGTAGCACATGATCTTGCCGACCAGCGACACCGCAAAGTCGCTCAGGTGCAAGGGGTTGCCAGCAGGCACCCACAGGTTGAGCACCGGTGCCAAAAAGCCCACGGCGATCAAGGCCAACAAAAAAATGGTCCAGGCTTTTCGCCCCAACAAAGGCGCATGAGAAGGTAGCTCAAAATGTTTCATGGTCATGCCTCTGCACTGCGACCCTTCATCGCGAAGATGCCTTGCGGGCGCTTCTGGATGAAGACAATGATGAACACCAGCACACAAATTTTGGCCAGCACAGCGCCAGTCCAACCTTCCAGCAGTTTGTTGGCCAAGCCCAGGCCCAGCGCCGCGTACACGGTGCCGGCCAATTGGCCCACACCCCCCAGTACCACCACCATGAACGAGTCCACGATGTAGCTTTGCCCCAGATCGGGGCCGACGTTGCCGACCTGACTGAGCGCACACCCCGCCAAGCCCGCAATGCCCGAACCCAAGGCAAAAGCGTAGGTGTCAATGCGTGCGGTGTTGACGCCCATGCACGAGGCCATGGGCCGGTTTTGCGTGACCCCGCGCACAAACAGACCCAAGCGTGTTTTGCCGATCAACAAGGCCATGCCCAGCAACACCACGGAGGCAAACACGATGATCAGCACACGGTTCCAGGGCAGCTGCAAGTTGGGCAGCAGTTGCAGTGAACCGCTCATCCAAGAGGGGTTTTCAACGCCCACGTTTTGCGCCCCAAACAAACTGCGCACAGCTTGCATCAGCACCAGACTGATGCCCCAAGTCGCCAGCAGGGTTTCCAGAGGACGGCCATACAGGTGTTTGATGACGGTGCGCTCCATGACCGCACCCACCAGCGCAGCGGCCAGAAAAGAAAACGGAATGGCCACGGCGAGGTACGCGTCAAACGCACCAGGCAAGTGATCACGGAAGAAAGCCTGCACCACATAGGTGGCGTAAGCGCCGATCATCATCAGCTCACCATGGGCCATGTTGATCACACCCATCAAGCCGTAGGTGATGGCCAGGCCCAACGCCACCAGCAACAAGATAGACCCCAAACTGGCCCCGGTGAACAAGGTGCCCAGGCGCTCACCCCAGCGCAAGCTGTCCTGCACGGTGGCCAGGGAGGTCTGAATCTGTTTTTTGACGGAAGGCTCTTGCTCGTCAGCCAGTCGCTGGTTCAGCAAGAGCAGGGTTTCTGGTTGTTGGCTATCGGCCAATTCTCGGGCGGCCAACAAGCGGTCATTCGGGACATCGCTGGTCAGCAGGGCCGCTGCGCGAGCCTGACGCACCAAGCCCTGCACGGTGGCATCTTGTTCTGCCGCCAGAGCCCTGTCCAGCAGGGGCTTACGGCTGGCATCTGGCTCCTTCAGCAGCGACAAGGCCGCTTGCCTGCGCACTTTCACATCGGGGCTGAAAAGTTTCAAAG
>NZ_JBIKHV010000094.1:0-7564 GCF_044361985.1 Limnohabitans sp.
GTCTTGACCCAACTTAGAAATCATCACGCGAGGGCGTCGGCCTTGTTTGTCGGCGAATTCGGCGATGTCGGCTTTGAGCTGGTTCCAGTATTCCATGGTGTCTCCCACGTTGTCGCCGTCGTCGTAGGCAGCGGCGTAGACGCCCGTCACCTTTTGGGTGTCGGCACGGTGACGGCCGAAGGCGGTTTCCAGCGCGTCAGAAATTTCACCCACCGTGGCACGCAAACGCACCGCCTGGATCGACAGGTCCAGCAAGTTGCCCTGGCCCGACTCGGCCGAAGCACTCAGGGCCGCCAGCGCGGCCTGCACTTTGGCGCTGTCACGGGTGGCGCGGATTTTTTTCAACCGCTCTATCTGGCCGTCGCGCACACGCACGTTGTCAATCGACAAGGTTTCGATCGGATCTTCCTTGGCCAGCTTGTACTTGTTCACGCCAACAATCACGTCCTTGCCAGAGTCGATGCGGGCCTGCTTTTCAGCGGCCGCCGCCTCGATCTTCAGCTTGGCCCAACCACTGCCCACGGCCTTGGTCATGCCCCCCATGGCCTCCACTTCCTCGATGATGGTCCAGGCCTTGTCGGCCATCTCCTGGGTGAGCGACTCCATCATGTAGGAGCCCGCCCAGGGGTCGATCACGTGGGTAATGTGGGTTTCCTCCTGAATGATGAGCTGGGTGTTGCGTGCGATGCGCGAACTGAACTCGGTGGGCAAGGCAATCGCTTCGTCAAACGAGTTGGTGTGCAGCGACTGGGTGCCGCCAAACACAGCCGCCATGGCCTCGATGGTGGTGCGCACCACGTTGTTGTAGGGGTCTTGCTCAGTGAGCGACCAGCCCGAAGTCTGGCTGTGCGTGCGCAACATGAGGCTCTTGGGGTTCTTGGCATCAAACCCCTTCATGATGCGGCACCACAGCAAGCGGGCCGCACGCATCTTGGCGATCTCGAGGTAGAAGTTCATGCCCACCGCCCAGAAAAAAGACAGGCGACCGGCAAACTCATCCACGTCCATGCCTTTAGCGATGGCTGTTTTCACGTATTCCTTGCCGTCGGCCAGCGTGAAGGCCAACTCGAGTGCCTGATTGGCACCGGCTTCCTGCATGTGGTAGCCGGAAATCGATATCGAGTTGAACTTCGGCATGTTCTTGGCCGTGTATTCGATGATGTCGCCAATGATCTTCATCGATGGCTCAGGGGGGTAGATGTAGGTGTTGCGCACCATGAACTCTTTCAGAATGTCGTTCTGAATCGTTCCCGAGAGCTTGTCTTGCGTGACGCCCTGCTCTTCGGCGGCCACCACATATCCCGCCAACACCGGCAGCACCGCGCCGTTCATGGTCATGGAGACGCTGACTTTGTCCAACGGAATTTCGTGGAACAAAATTTTCATGTCCTCGACCGAATCAATCGCCACACCGGCCTTGCCCACATCGCCCGTGACACGCGGGTGATCGGAGTCATAGCCCCGGTGGGTCGCCAGGTCAAAGGCCACCGAAACGCCCTGCCCCCCAGCAGCCAAGGCCTTGCGGTAAAAAGCGTTGGATTCTTCGGCTGTAGAAAACCCGGCGTACTGGCGGATCGTCCATGGACGCACCGCGTACATGGTGGCCTGGGGGCCACGCAAGAAAGGCTCAAAACCTGGCAGCGTGTTGGCATAGGGCAGCTCGACCGTGTCTGCAGCCGTGTACAAAGGCTTGACCACGATGCCGTCTGGCGTCTTCCAGTTCAAGGCATTGACATCGCCACCGGGGGCCGACTTGGCCGCTGCTTTCTGCCAGGCTTCTAGGTTGGAGGCAGTGAATTCAAAGGATTTGGACGTCATGGCGCGGGCTTTCGAGACAAAAATGACTGGTTCAGATTTTGGCAGCTTGTGTCTGCTGACCGGCTTACAAATGCTGTGATTTATAATTATTGATGCAGAATATTTTAACCAGCTTACAATTCACCATCTGAAACGACAGCTAAAACATTGAAATTCAGCCCGGTCAACGCCTGCCTTCACCCCACCATGTCTGCCTTGTCACTCGCGCCACGCGCCCTTTATGAAGAAGTCGCCGAACTCTTGCGGCAGCGTATTTTTGCGCGCGAGTTGGAGCCGGGCAGCTGGATTGACGAGTTGCGCATCGCGGAAGCTCTGGGCATCAGCCGCACCCCGATGCGTGAAGCCCTGAAAGTTCTGGCTGCAGAAGGCCTGGTGACGATGAAGGTCCGCCGGGGCGCTTATGTGACTGAAGTCAGCGAAAAAGACCTGCGCGACGTATACCACCTGTTGGCCTTGCTGGAATCCGATGCCGCTCGGGTGGTCGCCCAAACTGCCAGCGCCGAGCAAATGGCCAAGGTCAGCGCATTGCACCAGGAACTAGAAGAAGCCACCCATGACCGTGACCGCTTCTTCCAGATCAACGAAGCCTTTCACATGCTCCTGCTGGAATTGGCCGACAACCGCTGGCGCGACCAAGTGGTGGCCGATCTGCGCAAGGTGATGAAACTCAACCGCCACAGCTCATTGTTTAAAGAGGGACGCATCGAACAGTCCCTGATCGAGCACCGGGCCATCTTGCAGGCCCTGACTGCGCGTCAGCCCGAGCTGGCAGCCGAACGCCTGACGGCGCACTTCATGAATGGCTTGCAAGCGGCGCAATAAGCGCCACCCAAAGCGCCTTTTCAGACGCCTCGGGCAACGGCCCCACCCTCACTCGGTCACCACCGCGCCCCGCGCCAGCGCAGCCCTGGCCTGCAACCAGACTTCTCTTGGGGCGAGTGGCTTGAGCTTGTGGTCACTCCAGACCTGCCGCCACAAACGCCCACCCCGCTGCCCGTGGTACAGCCCAAGCATGTGACGGGCAATGGCATACCAAGGGCATCCGTCCTCGGCATGGGCCCGCTCCATGTAAGCGACCATGGCCTCTTCCACAACTTCACGGCTGGGCACAGCATGGGCATCGCCATAAAACGTGGCGTCCCAAGTACTGAGCAAGCAGGGGTTGTAATAGGCCTCACGACCGACCATCACGCCATCGGCATGCAGTAAATGCGCAGCGATGTCGTCATTGGTCTTGATGCCACCGTTGACTGAAATGACCAGCCCCGGAAAGTCTTTTTTCAGCTGGTACGCCAACTCATAACGCAACGGGGGAATCTCACGGTTTTCTTTCGGGCTCAAGCCATCGAGCCAGGCATTGCGGGCATGCACTGTGAACACTTTGCAACCGGCTTCACTGACAGTGCCCACAAAATCGCGAACAAAGTCGTAGCTTTCAATCCGGTCGATGCCGATGCGGTGCTTCACCGTCACAGGCACATCGACCACATCCAGCATGGCCTTGACACCATCGGCCACCGTGCGCGGCTCGTTCATGAGGCAGGCCCCAAAAGCCCCGCGCTGAACACGGTCTGAAGGGCAGCCACAGTTCAAATTGATTTCGTCGTAACCCCAGTCCTGCCCCAGCTTGGCGGCATGGGCCAGATCGGCCGCATCACTGCCCCCCAGCTGCAAGGCCACGGGATGTTCTTCGGCATTGAAGCGCAAATGCCGCTGCACACTGCCATGGCGCAAGGCGCCTGTGGTCACCATCTCGGTGTACAGCAAGGTGTGCCGGGTCAGCAAGCGGTGGAAAAACCGGCAGTGACGGTCTGTCCAATCCATCATGGGGGCGACCGACAAGCGCCAGCGTTGGGGTTCGGGGAAATGCATGGGGGCTGATTATCCTTGGCTTGCACCGGACTTGGCCCGGCACCGCTTGATCACCCATGGGGAGGGCGTATAAAGGTACACATATAGCCATGCCAATACAAAAACTCTCAAAGAAAGGACTGCTATGAATGACACAACCATGTGGTGGGTGCTGGCTGGCGGATTGGTTGCTTTTGAGCTGGCCAGCGGCACCTTTTACTTGCTGATGCTGGGCTTGGGTGCTACAGCCGGCGCCTTGACCGCAATGGCTGGTTTTGGCACAAACATACAACTTGTGGCTGCGGCCTTCGTTGGCGGCATGGGGGCATTGCTGCTGGCTCAATGGCGCAAGCGCCAACCCACTACCCGTCAAGAAGATAACGACCAGCACTTGGACCTGGGTGCCAGGGTCGAAGTTGAGGCTTGGGATGCGCTGGGCACGGCACAAGTCAAGCACAGGGGAGCGGCTTGGACCGCTGTGCTGGCCCCCGGCCAGACCGCCACCCCAGGTATTTACCGAATTCAGGCCATGGCGGGCAACCGCTTGGTGCTTGAAAAGATTTGAGCACACCGCTCTAACCATTACAAAGGGAATAAATCCATGGAAATCGCTGCCGTCCTCGTGATCATCGCGATCCTGTTCATCGTCAAGACCGTCAAGGTCGTGCCGCAACAAGAAGCCTGGGTGGTCGAAAGACTGGGCAAATTCAACGCCAGCTTGACACCAGGCTTGAACTTTGTGGTGCCCTTTGTCGACAACGTGATCCAAAAGCACAGCCTGAAAGAAATCCCACTCGACGTACCCAGCCAAATTTGCATCACGCGCGACAACACGCAACTGCAGGTCGACGGCATTTTGTACTTTCAAGTCACCGACCCCAAGCTGGCCAGCTACGGCTCGTCCAATTACATCATTGCCGTGACGCAACTGGCCCAAACCAGCTTGCGCAGTGTGATCGGAAAACTGGAGCTGGACAAAACTTTTGAAGAACGCACCATCATCAACGCGCAAGTGGTGGCGGCCATCGATGAGGCCGCGCTCAACTGGGGCGTGAAAGTGTTGCGTTACGAGATCAAAGACCTGACGCCACCCAAAGAAATTTTGCTGGCCATGCAATCACAGATCACCGCTGAGCGTGAAAAACGTGCCCTGATCGCAGCATCAGAGGGCCGCCGCCAAGAGCAAATCAACATCGCTACGGGCGAGCGCGAGGCCTTCATTGCCCGCTCGGAAGGTGAAAAACAAGCGGCCATCAACAAGGCCCAAGGGGATGCGGCGGCTATCACCGAAATGGCCAATGCCACAGCGCAAGCCATCGAACGCATCGCCAGCGCCATCCGCCAACCCGGAGGCGAACAAGCCGTGCAACTCAAAGTGGCCGAACAAGCCGTGCAGGCCTATGCCAAGGTGGCACAAGACGCCAAGACCACGCTGATCGTGCCGGGCAACATGTCCGAAGTCTCAGGCCTGATCGCCTCGGCCATGCAAATGGTGAGCACGGGCAAGCAAGCGAGTAGTTGAGTCTGTCAGCGGACACAAAAAAACCCGCCAAGGCGGGTTTTTTGCGGGTGCTGCGCGCTGGATACTGCCCGGCTGGCTATCAACAAGCCAGGCAAGACAAGCACATCAACCCATGTGCAAACCACCATTGACCGAGAAGTCAGCGCCGGTGGCGTAACCGCCCTCTTCGCTGGCCAACCAGGCGATGATGGAGGCGATTTCGCTGGGCTTGCCCAAACGCTTGACCGGGACGGTCGCCACGATCTTTTCCAGCACATCCGGACGGATGGCGTTGACCATGTCGGTGCCGATGTAACCAGGGCTCACTGTGTTGACCGTGACGCCTTTGGTGGCCAACTCTTGCGCCAATGCCATCGAAAATCCGTGCATCCCGGCTTTAGCGGCCGAGTAGTTGGTCTGGCCAGCCTGGCCTTTTTCACCGTTCACCGAACTGATGTTGATGATGCGGCCCCAACCTTTTTCCACCATGTCGGCGACCACTTGCTTGGTCACGTTGAACATGGAGTCCAGATTGGTGTTCATCACGGCGTCCCAGTCATCACGGGACATCTTCAGGAACATGCGGTCCTTGGTGATGCCGGCGTTGTTGACCAGCACATCAATGTGGCCATGCTCGGCCTTGGTCTTGGTGAACGCTTCCACCGTAGAGTCCCAATCGCCCACGTTGCCAACGCTGGCATAGAAGGTGTACCCCAAGGCTTTTTGTTCATCCAGCCATTTGGCGAAGTCACGGGTCGGACCACAGCCCGCAATGACTTTGAAGCCTTCTTGGTGAAGGCGCTGGCAGATGGCGGTACCAATACCGCCCATGCCACCTGTGACGTAAGCTACTTTTTGACTCATGTTTGTCTCCTTTGTTATGAGTGCAGTGAAATCATTGAAGCCCGCTCAAATTGCTATGGTCAGCTGCCCTTATCGATTGAGCAGTGCGCCAACCCACGCAACTTGAGCGGTGCAGGGATCAATAGCGTTCAATCGCCAGCGACACGCCCATGCCACCGCCAATGCACAGTGCGGCCAAGCCCTTTTTCGCTTGAGTGCGCTGCATTTCGTGCAGCAAAGTCACCAGAATGCGACAGCCGGACGCGCCGATGGGATGGCCAATGGCGATCGCGCCACCGTTGACGTTGACCTTGGCTGGATCGATCTCCAGCGCCTGGTTGACGGCACAGGCTTGCGCAGCAAAAGCTTCATTCAGCTCGAACAAGTCCACATCGGCTGCTTTCCAGCCAGCGCGGGCCAGGGCTTTTTGCGATGCAGGCACGGGGCCCATGCCCATGTGGGCCGGGTCCAGACCGCTGGTACCAAAAGCGGCAATGCGGGCCAGGGGCTTGAGGCCCAAAGCAGCGGCTTTTTTGGCTGTCATGACCATCACGGCAGCGGCGCCATCGTTGATGCCTGAAGCGTTGCCGGCGGTGACACTGCCCGACTTGTCAAAGGCGGGACGCAAACCGGCCAACACGTCGGCGTTCGTTTTCTTGTTGATGAATTCGTCAGCGTTGAACACCAGCGCGTCGCCCTTGCGTTGGGGAATGAGCACATCCACGATTTCGTCCTTGAACTTGCCGGCCTCTTGCGCAGCGGCTGCCTTCCTCTGACTGCCTGCCGCCAGGGCATCCTGCATTTCGCGGGTGATGCCGTGGGCCTTGGCCACGTTTTCCGCGGTGATGCCCATGTGGTATTGGTTGTACACGTCCCAAAGGCCGTCCACGATCATCGTGTCGGTCATCTTCCAGTCACCCATGCGCTGGCCATCACGGCTACCGTTCAGCACATGCGGACTGGCACTCATGTTTTCCTGACCACCGGCGATCACGATTTCGCTGTCACCCCAAGCCACGGCTTGCGCGGCCAGCATCACAGCCTTCAGGCCGGAGCCGCACACGGCATTGATGGTGAGCGCAGGGGTTTCTTTGGCCACGCCGGCTTTCATCATGGCTTGGCGGGCGGGGTTCTGGCCCACACCTGCGGCCAGAACCTGGCCCATGATGACTTCGCCAATGGCATCAACGGGCAAGCCGCTGCGCTCTAACAACGCCTTGATGACAATGCTGCCCAACTCGGTGGCGGGTATTTTGGCAAGGGATCCACCAAATTTACCCACGGCTGTGCGGGCGGCTGCAACGATAACAATGTCTTCCATTTGGGAGTCTCCAGTCGATTGAAAAATCAGGCTTTGGCTTTGACGTAGCGGCCTGGAGCCGCTTCGATGGCCTTGAATTGGCTGCCTTTGCCGTAAGTTTTGGGTGCAGCGATTGGTTTGCCGGCGTGGCTCTTGAGCCAGTCCGACCAATCGGTCCACCAACTGCCAGGGATTTCTTTGGCGCCCGCTATCCAGTCATTGGCTTCGGCCGGGAACTTGCCATCTTCGCG
>NZ_JBIKHV010000095.1:0-7544 GCF_044361985.1 Limnohabitans sp.
CGTGTATTCATCGGGGGCTTTGAAGGTCACGAACATGCCGAAACGGATGTTGTTCAGCACCTCGCGACCGTCCGGTTCTTGGCTGGCGGCGATGTCGATCAGGCCACTGCGTGCCAAGCGGCCACCGTCAGCTGCGGGCTTGAAAACGTTGGCCAGGTCGTGCAGGCCAGCGGGCAAAAATGCCAGACCCGCATCGGGGCAATCCAAGCCAGTGCCATTGGCCACTGCGGCCATTTCAATGGCCGCTTTGGTCCCATCCGTGAACGAGTTGTACATCTGCGCGTTGAAATCACCCGCCTTGACTTCGGCCTCGGTCCAGCCAAAGTAGCCCCACACGGTGTCGGGGGTGGAATAACGGTAACGGGGTTCGAAGTTCATGCCCTTGCCCGCGGCGGTCAACTCAAAGCCGCAAGAGCGCACCCAATCGATCAACTCGCACATGAAGGCGGGTTGGTCCCCATAGGCCATGGAGTAAACCACCCCTTTGGCTTTGGCTCGGGCTGCCAACAAGGGGCCGCACATGACATCGGCCTCCACGTTGACCATGACCACATGCTTGCCGTGGTCGATGGCCGTCAGCGCGTGGCGCACACCGACGATCGGGTGTCCGGTCGCTTCGATGATGCACTCGATACCGTCAAATTCGGCCAAGGCCGCTGCGTTGTCCACGATGCAGGTTTTGCCCGTTTTGTAAGCCTCACCCAGCGTTTTGGCACTGTATTGCTCTTCTTCCCAACCCACGCGGTGGAGCGACTCGCGGGCTTTGGCGACGTTCAAATCGGCCACCCCCACAACGTGATAGCCCTTGATGTGTTTGGCTTGAGCCAGCATCATGGAGCCAAATTTACCGGCCCCGATGATGCCCACACGGATGGGGCCTGACTCTGCGGTGCGTTTCTGGAGCAATGTTGCCAAGTTCATGGGAAATAATTTCCTTCAAAGTTCAATGGAAGATCAAGTTCGAATTAAATAAAAGTATTTTTAAGAAATCAATGATTAATGCTTTTTGACTTGCAGAATAATCATTAATAATTTCAATAAAATAATCTATATATTATTTAATATAAATCAGAATAAAATTCTAATATAGATTAAATAAATAATTCACCAGGGGCAATATTAAGTGGCCCCCTGGATCACGTCCATTGACTTAAATTATTTTTATGTTTAGAAAAACTTAAGTATTTTTGGCCTGCGCGCGCGCGTCCACCCAGGTTGGTCCTCTGCGAACCGTGAGTTGTGGATGTGCGGCACAAGAATGGCGCAAGGTCAATCCTGTTCCGGCCAAGTTCGTGGCCGGTTCACGCGCCAAGGCTCAAGACCACCCGCTAAGGGGCAGCGGGCAACACGCGTTCGTTTTGCCAGTTCACGCGTTCTTGCCTTATCCATTCCAGAAACAACTGGACTTTTGCCTTTCGCAGATGGTCAAAAGGGCAGACAACCCATTGCGTTGTAAGTGTGAATCGGGGCGGGTTGCGAACAGGGCAAACTAGGGTGCCATGACGCAATTCACGCCACATCATCAAGTTACTCTCCAGCGCAACCCCCAAACCATCCGTCGCCGCATCGATGGCCATATGACTTCGGTCAAAGAGCAACCGACTCCATTCGGCAGAAGGCGTCACACCGGCAGAAGTGAACCACTGCGCCCACTGCAGCTGGGCTTTTACGGAATGGATCAGGCGGTGCTGCTGAAGTTCTGCCGCCTCCATGCTGTTGGCTTGGGCGTAGCTAGGCGCACAAACCGGCATGTACGTTTCCTCTGCAAGCCCTTCAACAAAGACGCCAGGCCACTGCCCCTCTCCGTGACGAATCTCGACATCGACGTCCTCACGGCTGAAGTCGGTTGGCTCTGTCGTGGCGTTCAATCGCAACTCGACATCGGGGTTGGCATCCAAAAAGCGCTGCAATCGTGGCAACAGCCATTTACTGCCCAGCGTGGGGGTGGTACGCACGGTCAGCGCCGCTCTTGAGCGAAACCCCCGGATCCGCTGGGTGGCCTCGGTGATGCGCTGCACATCCTCGGCAATCATCTCGAAATACCGTTCTCCAGCTTCTGTCAACACCACACCACGTCCCGCTTTTTTAAGCAAGGTGGTGCCCAGATGCAGCTCCAGCGCGTGGATCTGCTGGCTGACCGCCGAAGGGGTGACATAAAGTTCTGCGGCCGCCTTGGTCAGACTGCAGCAACGTGCAACAACATCAAAAACAGCAATTGCCCTCAGAGGGAGTGTCATGTCACAGCCATTCGGTTACTTCATTAACTTGGAAGGTCTATCTTATGACCTGGGTGAATTCGGATCATTATGTCTACTTCAAGATTCAGCGGCTGATTCCGACCCTCAATTTCCACACCGGGTTTGTTAAGTCAAATAATGAAACTGACAAACGGCATAAACTCACAAGTGATTTAATTCCATTCATGTTGCGGTGCAACGATTCAACTCCATTCAAGTGCCATGATCCCTCCACTGAGTGCTTTGCAAGCCTTTGAAGCCATTGCCCGGCGCAAGAGTTTTTCGCTCGCGGCGACCGAACTGCACCTGACACCGTCGGCCGTCAGCCACCAAGTGGCCAAGCTCGAAAGCCTGCTGGGTGTCCGCCTTTTTGAGCGCTCGGCACGGGGCGTGGAGCTGACCCCTGCAGGCCAGCAATATCTGCAGCGCGTGGCCAGCGCCTTGGGCGCCATCAACGCGGCCACCGAAGACCTGCGACACGGCGTGCAAGACACCTTGTACGTTCACTCCAGCCCCAGTTTTGCCAGCCTGTGGCTGATGCCTCGCATCGGCCGTTTTGCCGAACTGCACCCCAACATATCCCTGATGCTCTCGGCCTCGCACGTCCACTCGGACTTTCAACTGGGTCAGATGGACATTGACATTCGCTACGGTCTGCCCAGCTGGCCCAACCTGGAGGTTGAACCGATTTTTACCGAAAAAATCCTGCCTCTGGCCAGCCCGGAATTCATCCGCACCCATGGCTTGCACACGACCGCCGACCTGTTGCGTGTGCCGCTGATCCAGTCCAGCGTCAGCGTGGTGCAATGGCCCGAATGGTTTGCACGCTTTGCCGGTGACCAGCGACCTGAACGCATGGGCCTGCGTTTTGACCGCGCCATGATGAGTCTCGATGCCGCCGTTCAAAGCCTGGGCGTGGCACTGGAGAGCACCAGCATCGGCAGCCCCCTGATCGCCAGTGGCCGATTGCAGCCGGTCTTTGGGGACCAAATGAGCATGGAAGTCCAGGCCCACTTCGTGGTGTACCCGGCCCGCCACGCTTCAAAGCCTGAAGTACGCAGCTTCATGGCCTGGCTTCGGGACGAAGTTCAACCGTCTCGGCAAGAAACGGTATTGGACTGAAACAACAGCCGTGCCTGCGGGCAGCGCCCGCTCGTAGTTGAAGACCTTTCATCAAAGCGTGAGTTTTCTTCGCTTGTGTTCATGTGACCTGCCCGTAAAAATCGCGGCCACGACCTTGAAACCACCGGAGACAGGCGCCTGGCTTTGCAGCACGGCAGCCGCAGCCCATGAGCACACACCCACAACAAGCGCTGGCCCACGCCATCCGTTTTCTCTCGATCGACGCCATCGCACGCGCACAAGAAGGGCACCAGGGTGTGCCGCTGGGCATGGCCGAGATCGCCACCGCGCTCTACACGCGCCACCTGAAATTCAACCCGGCCGAGCCCACTTGGTGGGACCGGGACCGCGTGGTGCTGTCCAATGGCCACGGCTCCATGCTGCTGTATTCGCTGTTGCACCTGACGGGCTACGCGGACTTCCCCATTGAAGAAATTCAGCGCTTTCGCGAACTGGGCTCGCACTGCGAAGGACACCCGGAGCGCAACCCGGCCATCGGCATCGAGGTGACCACCGGCCCTTTGGGTCAGGGCATTGCCAATGCGTTTGGCATGGCGGTAGCCGAGGCGTATCTGAACGCCCGCTTTGGCCATGACCTAGTCAACCACCACACCTACGCTTTTGTGGGCGATGGCTGTCTGCAAGAGGGCATTGGCCAGGAAATGATTTCACTGGCAGGGCATCTGCGATTGGGCAAATTGGTGCTGCTGTGGGACGACAACCAGATCACCGACGATGGCAGCACGGACCTGTCGATCAGCGAAAACGTGGCCGAGCGATTTCGGGTGGCGGGCTGGCATGTGGTCGAAGTGGATGGACATGACATCGATGCCGTATCGATTGCGCTGGAAGCGGCGCGCGCCGATCCGCGTCCGTCCATGCTCGCGTGCCGCACCGTGATCGCCAAGGGCATCGCCCGTCTGCAAGGCCAGCGTGGTGGGCACAGTGGTCGCTTGTTCGCCGAAGACGCCCAGGCCGCGCGTGAATTGCTGCAGTGGCCGCACGCAGCTTTCGAGATTCCCCCTGACGTCCTGCAGGCCTGGCGTCAAGCCGGTGCGCGTAGCCAGCCAGAGCACGCGGCCTGGCAGGCACGCATGAGCGCGCTGAACGCTGCGGAACGCCACGAGTTTGAACGGGTGATGCGTGGCGAGTTGCCCGCCCATTGGCAACAAGTTTTGCTGGATTACAAGCAAAGCGCCCTGCAGGCGCCCACCGCGCCGAGCGGCATTTTCATATCGGCAGAAATCAACGACCTGCTCACGCCCCTTATGCCCGAGCGCATGGTGGGCTGCGCTGATCTGGAAGCGCCTACCAGCCACAAACGCGGGCTGGCCGCCTTCACCGCCAACGACCGCAACGGAGCCTATGTGCATTGCGGCGTTCGTGAACATCTGATGGCCGCCATGGCCAACGGCATGGCCGCACACGGGGGCGTGGTGCCATTGAGCGTCACCTATCTGGCTTTTGCAGATTACGAACGACCCGCGATGCGCATGGCCGCCCTGATGGGCCTGCCCGTCAAATTCGTCTTCAGCCATGACTCGATCGGCATCGGCAAAAACGGCCCCACCCACCAGCCGGTAGAAATTCTGGCATCACTGCGCGCCATGCCCAACATGCTGGTCATGCGCCCAGCCGACGCAGTGGAAGCCGCCGAATGCTGGGCCGTGGCCCTGCAACACCCAAGCGGCCCGGTGAGTCTGGTCTTTGCTCGCCAGCCATTGCCCCTGGTGCGCCAGACGCACCAAACAGAAAACCTCTCCCAGCGTGGCGGCTACATCCTGGCAGAGTCGGTGTGTGGCCCCCGACAAGTCACGCTGCTGGCCACTGGCTCCGAAGTGGCACTGGCAGTGGTAGCCCGCGATGCGCTCGAAAGCCAAGGCATCGGCACGGCCGTTGTCTCCCTGCCTTGCTGGGCTTTGTTCGACGCGCAAGACAACAATTACAGGCAGCGCGTGCTGGGCAGGGGCACAGTTCGAGTGGGCATTGAAGCGGCCGTGCGCCAGGGTTGGGACCGCTACCTGGGGGACCACGGGGGCTTCATCGGCATGAACGGTTTTGGCGCTTCAGGCCCTGCCGATGCGCTGTACAGCTTGTTTGGCATCACCCCCCAAGCCGTGGTGGCCGAAGCCACGCGCCTGCTCAAATCGCAAGCTTGACCCTTACTGGCCAGGTTGTCAGCCGCGGGGCATGACAATCGGGGCATGACATCGCTCACTGATTTTTCGTCCAGAGAACGTCGCGCCCTCTGGCTCCTCTGGATCACGCCGGCCCTTTGGTCCGTCAATTACATCGTGGCCCGCACCGCGCCCGGGGTGATCGAGCCCCACATGCTGGCGCTGGGTCGGTGGGCATTGGCTGGCTTGATCCTGAGCGTCATCGCGCGCAGCGAGCTTTGGCGTGAGCGGCGCAGCACCTTGCGTGCCGCCTGGCAATACCTCACGCTGGGGGCTTTGGGCATGCTGATCTGTGGTGCATGGGTTTACAAAGGTGCGCAGACCACCAGCGCCATGAACATCTCCCTGATTTATGCCGCTTCGCCGGTGCTGATTGCCTTGGGCGCGGTGATTTGGCTAGGCGAGCGCTTTTCGTGGCGACAAGGTCTGGGCGTGCTGGTGGCCTTGTCCGGCGTTTTCCATGTGGTGGTCAAAGGGCAATGGGGGGCTTTGGGCCAAGTGCAATGGGTCGCAGGCGACGGCTGGATTGTGCTGGCGATCGTGGCCTGGGCCGGGTTTGCCTTGCTGCAAAAAAAATGGCACGCCCCTTTAGGCGCGACAGCCCGACTAGCGGCCATTTGCATGGGCGGTGTGCTGGTACTTTTGCCGTTTGCGCTGTGGGAGTGGCAGCAGGCCGCCACCCCATCCTGGAGCACCCAGGCCACTTGGCTGGTGGTGCTGGCAGGCCTGGTGCCCGGCATTGGCGCTTACTGGGCCTATGGCTTTTGCCAAAAGGTATTGGGCGCCAGCCGCGTCGCGGCCAGCTTGTATCTGGGGCCTTTGTATGGTGGCTTGGCGGCTTGGGCGGTGCTGGGCGAATCGTTGGGCTGGCACCACGTCATGGGTGCCGCACTGATCTTGCCGGGCATTTACCTGGCATCGCGCAAAGCGCCTGAAACGCCTGAGCCCTGACAACCCTGCTGGGGTCTGCGCGATCCCAGGCAAAAGGCACCCCGAAGGAGGCCTTGCATGCAAGGAGCGCCGATGGCGCCCCGTTCGCAGGCTCAGATGTAATGCATGCGGTTTTTCAGGATGCGGGCAGCGCGACGGCTCATCAAGGTGGTGAGGTCGGCGGCTGGTGTGCTGGTGTCTTCAGCGCGGTCCATCGCAGTTTGCAAGTCACGCATCATGCGGGTATCAGATTGGGCCATCGCCCACAGCCGCTGGTCAGACCGGCGACGGGCCACACCCGCAGACCAGCTGTCCAGCCCGGTGATCACACCCTGCGCCAACATGCGGGTCACGCCGCGCAGCACCATGATGGCCAACACGGCCACCGCCCAAAGCGCCAACCAAGAGGCCAGCACATGGGTGTCCGCCCACCCGTCGATCATGTGATCGACCGCCACCACCATGGCCGCCACGCCAGCTGCCAACAACCAGAGGGCCAAGTTTTGGGTGGATGTGGTCGACGTTGCGCTGATGGCTGGCCCAGAGGGCATTTGGCCCACAACAGATTTTTCAGTGATCGTGCTCATTTTTAATTCCCTGCTTCTAATTTTGTATGCCTTGGCAATCCAAATCATCAAAACCATAGACTCAATATAGGGTTTTCACGCATATTTTTCAAGTTTATATTCATGATGTTATCCATTCATAATAGTGATACATAACCGATGTCTGTATGAATTCCTTCATCCCCGCCTCTTTTCGCACGCTGGACCTGAATTTGCTCAGGGTGTTTGACGAAGTCATGGCCGAGCGCAGCCTGACGCGTGCAGCCCGCAACCTGTCCATCACCCAGCCGGCCGTGAGCAATGCATTGCGGCGCCTGCGCGATGCGCTGGACGACGAGCTCGTGCGGCGCCACGGGCATGGGATCGAGCCCACCTCAAGGGCCCTGGCCTTGTGGCCCAGCGTGCGAGAAGCGCTGCGTCAGCTGCAAGAAGCCATCGTGCCCAGCCTGTTTGTCCCGGAAGAAGCCAGCAGCACCTTCATCCTGACCATGGCCGATGCCACGGCCGCCGAG
>NZ_JBIKHV010000035.1:0-25995 GCF_044361985.1 Limnohabitans sp.
ATAGGCCATGACCACCACTCGCTGGCCATTCACGCAAGCCATGCCCGTGACCATGCCGTCGGCCGGGGTGTTGCGCATCAGGTCGTCGGCCGTGCGGCGGCGGCTTTGCGCTGCCACAGCCAAGGCACCGTATTCCACAAATGAATGGGGATCGCACAAATCGGTGATGTTTTCGCGGGCGGTGCGCAGGCCCGAGGTGTGGCGTTTGGCCACTGCCTCAGGGCGCAGCGCGTCTTGTGTGAAAGCCAGGCGCGCTTGCAGCTTGGCCAAGTCTGCGCGCTCAGCGGGCAGGCTGTGCTGGGTTGGGCTGATGGGCGGCATCTCTGCCAAAGCCATTGGCTCAGTCAGCTGCTTCAACGTGGCCAGCACTTCGCCCTCGCCCACTGCCTCACCGGCCTGAAAGTAAAGCTCACCCAGTCGGCCAGCATGGGTGGCACGGATCTCGTGCTCCATCTTCATGGCTTCCAAAATCACCAGCACATCGCCCGCAGCCACGGCATCGCCGCTGGCCACCAGCCACTGCACCAACTGCGCTTGAAGAGGAGATCGAATGTCTTGCATCGGGGCATTGTGCGGCGCAGCCCAGGCTCGCCCGGGTCAAGTCCGGGACAAGATCAGGCCAGAATGGCCCCATCCCTGATCAAGCAAGCCTGCAATTGCCGGACATTGATTTGCTCAAATGCTTGCCCCTGACGGATCAGCGCCGCTGCCGTGCCTGCAGCCTGGCCCATGACAAAGCAGGCCCCGCTGACGCGGGCGGCAGACTGGCCCTCATGGGTCATGGAGGCACACCGACCCGCCACGAGCAAGTTGTCGACCTTGAGTGGCACCAGCATGCGCCAAGGCAAATCGTTGTAGGCCCGACCCACGCCAAGCTCAAGATTGTGTGGAAAGCCCCACTCAATGCGCCCTTCAGCATGAACTTCCATGGGCCAGGTGTTGAGGCCAATGCTGTCTTCAAAAACCACCGACTCAAGGATGTCCTGGCCGCTCAATTGGTAATGGCCGACGATGCGCCGACTCTCGCGAATGCCCACCTGGGGTGCAATTTCAACGATGTGGGCATTTTCAAAACCAGGAATTTCATTTTTTAGGAACTGGAAAAAATCGGCCACCTGCCGTCGCCCTTCGAGCTCACCCGCACTCAGCTGACCGGCGTCTGTCGCATCCATGGCTGTGCCCTCGGCGTTGCGGATTTGGGTCACATTTGCACGCCATTCGCGCGGGTCTTTTTGCGGTCGCAAAATGGCACCCTCGCGAGGAAACTGGTAACGCCCAGGTTGTTGCTGCTGAACCCTTGCCATCCACTCGTTGATGGCTTGAAACGGCCCAATGGCTCGCAATGCCGGCTCGGGATCGACACCCCCAACCCGGAACATGAGGCTGGGGAACAAGCCGCTGCCGTGTCCGTCTCCCAGCTCGTAAGGCACGCCCGCAAATTTCGCCACATCGGCATCGCCCGAGCAATCGATGAAGTGCCTGGCTTGCACAGCGCAGCGGCCCGATTTGGTTTCCAGCACCAGGGCCGAAATCTGCTGACCCTTCATGATCACACTGCTTGCATGGGCATGAAACAGCATCTTCACGCCCGCCGCCTGCAAGCACTGATCCGCCGCACACTTGTAAGCCGAGACATCGTAGGAGCGCACACGAATGCGGCCATTCATGCCGTCTTGCGGGGTATTCAGGCCACCCAGCGCATCCAGTCGCGCCAGCAAATCATCCACCACACCGTGAACCAACTGCACCATTTCGCCAGACTTGCGGCCATACAGACCTGCAAAATTGGTCACGCCCCCTGCGGTCCCCATGCCTCCCAAAAAACCATAACGCTCCACCAGCAACACGTTCGCACCATGCCGGGCTGCACTGACACTGGCCGCCAAACCCGCCGGGCCGCCACCGACCACCACCACGTCGTAGTCTCCGTAGACGGGCAGGGCGCGGGCAGGCTCCATCAGCGAGGCAGGTGTCTTCATGTCTTATCCTGAAGCGGCATGGCACAGGGCCAAGGTCAAGACACGGCGGGCGGCTTCGTCGCTCATCAGCGAATCGGGTCGGCAGCCAATGCAGACCAGCCGCCTGTGCGGCTGCACCCACACCACAGGGCGGCCATTTGCATCTTCAGCCCAGACTTGCCAGCCTGCCAGCGGGGCGTCGTCTGCCATTTCAAAGCGGGCATAACGAACCGATTGAAAGGATGCCGGCCAAGACCCAGGGGCAGCGGGCAAACTGCGGCACTGAATTTGACGCCCGTTTTCCGGCAAGGTTTCACGCACCGGAAAACCTTCGTGGCGCAGCATGCGGTAGGCGGCATTGCCCACCATGACCGCGCCGCGCTCGGGCAGCTCAGACTTGTCGGGCATTCCAATCCACAAAGCGCAGTTCGCCGACGCGTCCAAAGTGACCCCCAAGCCCAGCAAACAGGCCTTCATCGAAGCCCCAAAGGGGTCTTGCGCATCGACCAGCCGAACCGAGGGCAAGCCCACATCATCCGGCTTTTGGTCGGCACCTTGAGCCACTGCATGGACCAAGCCAAAAGCTCGCCACAAGGACTGGGTTTTTAGCCGAGACTCTTGTTCCTCACGCTCAGGCGATGAATCGGCCAACAAATCACCCCCCGCACGAACCTCTGCCACACCGTTGCGTACAGCGGCAGCCCGCAAAATCGTGGCCGCCAGGGCATCACCGTCGCTGCTGACCTGAACCATGAGTCCGCCATACCAGCGACGCGGGCTGACCTCCAGTGCGCCAATGGCCTGCAGCGCTTTGGCCCGCGGAGTGCCTGTCACCATCACGGGCGCAGCAGTGGCCGCCATCAAATCCCAAGCATCACTGCCCGGCAGCAGCTGGGCCTGAAGATGGTCCACCGCGTGAATCACCGTGGCCAAAGTCATGGGTCTTCGGCGATCCACCAATTTCATCGTGCCGGGCTCACACCACGGTGCAAGGTCGTTGCGCAGGGCATCTGTGCACACGGCCAAAGCGGCCGCGTCGACCGACTCGTTGAGCAGATCTTTCACGGCCTGCGCCTCGTCCAGCGGGCCGCTGCCTCTGGCCACCGTGCCACACACCGGAAAGGTCTGAACCCGACGGCCCTGCACCACCAGTTGCAAGTCAGGGGACGCCCCGAACAGGCGCTCTCCTTGACCCCCATTGAAGAAGAAACAGGCGGGCGCGGGATTGACGCTGCGCAAACGCTCAAAGGCGTCCACCGCACGCAACTCGACACGTCGGCGATAGCTTTGACTCAGGGTCAAGGAGACCAGGCCCTCGTCACGCAGCGCCTGCAAGGCACCACGCACCATGTCCGCGTACCCACCGGGCGAGTGGTCATCGCAGGGCTCGGCCGCGGGCTCTGTCGATCGGGTGTGTGGCGGCAGGTCAGGGCAGACCCCCGCAAGTTCCAATCCGTTTGCAGGCAACAGCTGCGCCGTCGTCCACAGGCCCGATGCATCCCTGCGCAAACAACTCTCCACCAGGAACAAGGTACCCAGATAGCGCCCATCGCCCTCTGGCTTGGCCAATCGGTGCGCGTCAAAATTCAACGCCCCCACCAGCATCACATCGGGGGAAGGTGCGAAGCAGCGCAAAAACTCGCGCAGCGCTTGCAAAGCGGTCAGACTGGCGCCCCTTGGCGCTCGGGCTTGCCACGCGGCCAGTTCTGGGGATTGCAGCAAGGCAAGGCCCAAGCGGGTGTGGGCCTGCACCTGCACACCGTCGGCAAACACCTCCAGTGCCAACGCTGTGCGAGTGGTCAGCAAGGCCTGCAGCGGGTGCAAACCTGCAACACCCGCCTCCACCCCAAGGTAAGCACCCTGATGGTCTTCCAGTGAGGCCAATGCCTCACGAACGGCCTGCTCGCAAGCCTGTGTTCGCTCCACCGTCAGACTGATCATGCGAGACGTCAGTCGATGGTCAGCCCAGTGCGCTGGATGATGGGCTTCATGGTGCGCAATTCTTGCTGCATGAATTTTTGCAAATCCTCAATGGACCCGCCGATGGGCTCCATGAACTGGGTGTTCAGCTTGCTCTTGACATCGGCCATGGCCAGCACGGCGTTGATCTCCTGGTTCATGCGAACCACGATGTCCTGGGGGGTGCTGGCCGGCGCCATCAAGGCCATCCAGGCTGTGCTTTCAATTTCAGGCAATCCCGCCTCTTTCATGGTCGGAATGTCGGGTGTCAGCTGACTGCGTTTGGCGGTTGAGACCGCCAAAGCGAGCATCTTGCCGGCCTTGACCTGGGGCATCACCGCCACGGCTGGCACGCAGGCGAATTGCACGTCGCCTTGCAAAATGGCCGCAATGGCCAAGGGCGAGGAGGCATAGGGAATGTGCACCGCAAAAGTGTCTGTCTTGACCTTGAGCAATTCAACGCCCAGCTGGGACAGGCTGCCCACACCAGTTGATGCGAAATTGAATTTGCCCGGATTTTTCTTCATGGCATCAATCAGGCCCGCCAGCGACGTGATGCCCGAATCAGCGCGCACAGCGCACACATTGGCCTGGCCACCCGCCAGGATCACCGGACGCAGTTCGGTGAAGGGGTCATACGACAATTTTTTGTAAATGACGGTGTTGTACACCAGCGGTCCGTTGGTGCTGATCAGAAACGCATAGCCGTCTCCCGGGGACTTGGCCACAAAACCGGACCCGGTGTTGCCGCCAGCGCCCGCCCTGTTTTCAATGATGACGGGTTGGCCAAGTCGGGGCGACAGCTTTTCAGCCACGATGCGCGCAATCACGTCCGGCGAGGAACCCGGCCCATAAGGCACCACGATTTTGATCGGCTTGTTGGGCCATGCGGACTGGGCAGCGGCCACCCCACCCAGACAGACGAGAACGCCCGCCAGAACCAGTCGGGTCAGCCCCGGGGAAACAAATTTTTTCATCAGAGGGGTCACTTTCAAGTTCAAATCTCCGTAGTGCTGTCAAACAATTTATTTTCGGCGGCAATAAAGCCCGCCACCAATGTCCGGTAGCTGGCCTCGACGACATCGGCAAATTCAGGAAAACTTTCGGCGTGAGGCACGCACAAATCACGAACCCGCTGGAAAACCTCGGCTTGCCGGGCCGGGGCGGCCACCTGGAAAGCATCGCGCTTGAAACGCGTGGCGTCCTTCACGCACAAGGCCCTCTGGGCCAGCAAAGCCACAATCTGCGCATCCAGCGCATCAATTTTATGGCGCAGATCGCCCAGCGTGCTGGCCACTTCGCGGTAATCCGGGTTTTTGAAACGACGCACTGGCCCCGTATTCACGGCCGGCTCTTGAGAAGGGTTCATGGGGGTCATCAGTCTGAGCAAAAGTTGTTGGACATCGTATCGCCTTCTAAAGGATTAAGGGGATACCCGCACCAGCCGCGGCGCTCAGCGTTTGCCAAAAATAGCGGTGCCCACCCGCACCAAGGTGCTGCCTTCGGCAATGGCGGCGTCCAGGTCAGCGCTCATGCCCATCGACAAGGTGTCCAGCGGCAAACCTTGCTGGCGCAAGGCATCAAAAAGCGCTTTGGCCTGCGCGTGCACCGCGTGCATCTGCTCAGGCGTTTCGGCAGGCTCGGGGAGGGTCATGAGGCCACGCAACTGCAAACGGGGCAAGGCCGCCACAGCCAGCGCCAGCGCGGGCAAGTCTTGCGGTGCCACGCCCGACTTGGTGGCGCCGCCATCCACATTGACCTGAATGCACACCTGCAGCGGGGGCAGGTTTTCGGGGCGTTGCTCGCTCAGGCGTTGCGCAATTTTCAGGCGGTCGATGCTGTGCACCCAATCAAAGTGCTCGGCTACCAGGCGTGTCTTGTTGCTCTGAATCGGGCCGATGCAATGCCACTCCAAGGCCAAATCGTGCAGGGTGATGATTTTGTCGACCGCTTCCTGGATGTAGTTTTCACCAAAGGCGGTTTGCCCAGCGGCATGGGCCTGACGAACGGCATCCGGCCCCCAGGTTTTGGAAACAGCCAACAAACGCACACTGCTTCGGGCACGGCCCGCGGCAAGGCAAGCGGCCGCTATTTGAGCCTGGACATGTGACAAATTTTCTGCAATCAAAGCATTCATGGCCTGAGCGTACCAAAACCCCTGAAGTCACCAAGCGGTCAGCCCAAAACACCCCGGACAAAGCCGTCCGGCAGGCGGGCTGCTAAATTAACGCCTTCGCACAACCCACCGAGACACCCATGAGCCAAATTGCCACCAAAACCTACGAAACCACGCCTGCCCGAAAAGTCGCCTTTTTGGGCTTGGGCGTGATGGGTTACCCGATGGCGGGGCACTTGGCCCGCGCCGGTCACCCTGTCACGGTCTACAACCGCAGCGCTGCCAAGGCCGCCAGCTGGCTGGCTGAATGTCCCGGCAACGCCAGTGCCCCAAGCCCCCGTGAGGCTGCCGCGGGCGCCGACATGGTGTTTGCCTGCGTCGGCAATGACGCTGATTTGCGCAGCGTGGTCCTCGGGCCCGATGGCGCATTTGCCGGCATGAAGCCCGGCGCGATCTTTGTGGACCACACCACTGCGTCGGCAGAAGTGGCCCGTGAGCTGCACGCTCAAGCCCAAAAATTAGGCTTGCACTTCATCGATGCGCCGGTATCGGGTGGCCAGGCTGGGGCGCAAAACGGCATGCTCACCGTGATGTGCGGCGGCGATGCGGCGGCCTTCGACCCGGTCAAACCCATCGCCTTGGCCTTTTCACGCGCCTTCACCCTGCTGGGCGCTTCGGGTGCGGGCCAATTGGCCAAAATGGTCAACCAGATCTGCATTGCCGGGCTGGTGCAAGGCTTGTCCGAGGCGATTGCATTTGGCCAGCAAGCGGGCCTGGACATGCACCAAGTGCTGGAGGTGATCGGCAAGGGTGCCGCCCAAAGCTGGCAGCTGGACAACCGGGGCAAGACCATGGTCGATGACCAATTCGAGTTTGGTTTCGCAGTGGACTGGATGCGCAAAGACCTGGGCCTGGTGCTGGACGAGGCCAAACGCAACGGTGCAAGTTTGCCGGTCACGGCATTGGTCGACCAGTTTTATGGCGATGTGCAAAAAATGGGCGGTGGCCGCTGGGACACATCGTGTCTGATCCGCCGCCTGCGCTGAGCAGACGGGCTTGGGTTTAAGTCTGTTAAACAAAAAAAGAGCGCCCCGTGGGGCGCTCTTTTTCGTGGGGCAGGCCCCCTTTATTTGGACAGTGGTGGCTGGCTCAGGCGCTTCAGCTCATCTTCTGAAATTTCGTCAAACACCCGTACCACCTTGGTCACGCCACCGATGCCGCGCACGATGTCACTGGCACGTTTGGCTTCACGCGCTGTCACGCGCCCCATCAAGTACACCACGCCGCGTTCGGTCACCACCTTGATCGCGTTCACCTGCAGGTCTTTGGCATCGATGAATGCGGCCTTGACCTGGCTGGTGGTCACGGTGTCTTTGGAGCGCTGCATCATGCTGCTGGGAAGCGCCACCGCCAGATCGTTCACGACCGACTGGACGTTTTCCTGGCTTTGCGCCAGCTTCTCTGCACGGTCCTTATCGGCCTGGGTACGGACCTCGCCACTGAGCAATACCTTGCGGTTGAAGCTGGTCACATTCAGGTGAACACGGTCACCCAAATCCTGACGCACAGCGCTGGCCACTTTGAGCTCGATGCCCTCGTCTTCGACCTGCGCACCGGCAGTGCGTCGGTCAGTGGCCACAATGCCCGTCATGACGGCCCCGCCCACGATCAAGGGGGCGCAAGCGGGCAGGCTGGTCAAAGCGACGGCCAAAACAGCGCCGGACAAGACCAAAGATTGAAGATTGCGTTTCATTTAAAAAGGCTCCTGTTCACCCAAAAGCTGGGTGTCAATTCCATCACATAGACAGTGCAGCACCAAATGCTGCACTTCACGAATTCTTGCGGCCCGCTCGTGCGGCACACACACATGCACATCGGTTTCGCGCAATTGATTGGCCAAACCACCCCCATGGTGCCCGGTCAAGGCCAGTACGCTCATTTCCCGGTCATGGGCGGCTTGCACCGCCAAGGCCAAAGCAGGCTCTGCGCCGTCCGCACTGATGAGGACCAGCACATCTCCAGTTTGCCCCAACGCCAGAACCTGACGGGCCAGGGTTTGGTCATCGGCCCATCGCGTGGCCATCAGGGCATCTGAGGACAAAGCCAGCGCCGCCAGGCCGGGGCGCTCCCGCTCAAAACCGCCCACCAGCAGATTGGCCAGGTATTGGGCCAGTGCCGCCGAAGGGCCCATGCCGCCAGCGAGCACCTTGCCACCCCCTGTGACACAAGCCAACACCGCTTGAACAGCCGCATCCACAGGCTTGGCCAAAGTCTCGGCCACCTGGTAGTGCAAATCTGCACTGTCGATGAAGTGTTGTTGGATTCGAAGGTCTAGCATGCGCAGGCGATGATAACCCCGACAACAACGCTGCCCCCCGCAAATACGCTTTTTTACCCGGGCATTCAGGCGTGCTCAGGCCTGCTGGTTGCTTGCTTCATTCGCCATCAAACGCACCTTGCAACCACTCGGGCCCGGCAGCTTCGATGGTCACCACATCAAAGCGCATCGGCGGCAAGCGACGCCAGCGCAACAGGTAGTGCTGCGCGGCAAAGATGATGCGCCTTTGCTTTTGATACCCGATGCTGGCTGCGGCCCCGCCATGGTCACTGCGGCTGCGTTTTCGCACTTCCACAAACACCACCGTGCCATCCGCAGCTTGCATGATCAGGTCAATTTCACCACCCCCCCGGCCCGGCGTCCGATAATTGCGTTGCAGTAAGCGCAAGCCGCGCGCTTGCAAATAAGCCATCGCTTCGTCTTCGCCCGCATCACCCCGGGCTTTGGTGGTCTGGCCCACCGTGTCTTTTTTGAGGAATTGCATTGACTCCGTCTCCCTTGTCTGCCTCGTTTGCCAAAGCCCTGGAGGCGGCGCACGATGCTGCCGGATCACAAAACCACCCGGCCAGCACACTGTATGTCGTGGCGACCCCCATTGGCAACCTTGCCGACATCAGCCTGCGTGCACTGCATGTGCTGGCACGGGTGGATGCCGTAGCCTGCGAAGACACCCGCCACACCCAGCAACTGTTGCGGGCCTATGGCCTGGACCGACCCGGTTCACAACTGTTGGCCCTACACCAGCACAACGAAGCAGAAGCGGCCCAGGCCGTGGTCAACCGACTGACCCAAGGCGAGCGTGTGGCCTATGTGAGCGATGCCGGCACACCCGCCATCAGCGACCCTGGCGCACGGCTGGTGGCGGCCGTGCGGCAAGCGGGTTTCCGCGTGCTGCCTTTGCCGGGCGCCAGCAGCGTGACCACCGCACTCAGTGCAGCGGGCATGACGGGCGACAAGGGCTTTGTATTTACCGGCTTTTTGCCCAGCAAATCGGGTGAGCGCCAGTTGGCTGTTCAGGCCCTGGCGCAAGACTGTCGTGCGGTCGTGCTGCTCGAAGCGCCACACCGCATCGAGGCACTGGCGCAAGCACTGGCCTCGCTGGGCGAGCGCCGCGTCACGGTGGGGCGCGAACTGACCAAACAGTTTGAACAGATCGATACCCTGGCTGCACAAGACCTGCCCGCTTGGCTGGCTGAAAAGCCCGACCGACAGCGCGGTGAGTTTGTGTTGGTGGTGCACGATGCCCCCGTGGCCGAGTCGTCGGGTGAGGGTCTGCGTGTGTTGCAACTGCTGCTGCCCGAGTTGCCCCTGAAAACGGCCGTCAAGCTGGCCGCTGAGATCACCGGGGAGTCGAAAAATGTGCTTTATGACGTGGCCTTAAGCCTGAAAAAAACCTGAGCAGCTCAGCGTTTACGCAGGCCCAGCCACAAGACCGTGCCGACCACCACCAACGCACCCAACAACTGCATTCCGGCAATCGACTGCCCCAGCAGCGCCCAGGCCAGTACCAAGGCGAACACCGGTTCGACGTTCATGATGGCCGAGTTGCCTACCACCCCCAGCTTGGGCAGCACCGTGAACATGATGGTGAAGGCCGTGCCATACAAAAAAGTCAGCATGCCCAGGCCCCACCAACCCACAGTAGCAGTGGGCCAATGGAAACCCCCTTGGGTGAACGCCACAACAGCCGCCAACACGCCCACCGTGGCCATGGTGGTGAAAGTGCGCAAGCGGCCATCGACCCCGACCGTCTCATGCTGGGTCAGCACCAGCGCCAGGCCAAACGTGATTGAAGCGGCCAATGCAAAGCCCACGCCCACACCAATTTGGCCCCAATGCTGCGCGGCACCCAAACCAGAGGCAGCCCCCAATACATCGAGCGCCATGGCCAGCCCCACCATCATGAGAGGCATGGCCCAAAGCACAGCGCGCTCGGGTCGGTGACCGTACAGCACCCTGGCCCACAAGGCGGTGGTCAAGGGATAGGTATTGAAGGCCAGCAAGGCCAGGGCCACTGGCAAACGCGCCACCGCCGAATACAAACACACACTTTGCACGGCAATCAGCAAACCCACCCATGCCAAAAACTTCCGGTGCTTTGGCTCGACCTGGAAGCTCACCTTTTGCTGCCACAAAATCAAGGTCACCACGCTGGCCGTGATGAGGCTGCGCACCGTCACAGCGGTCACCACATCCAGGCCGTGGTTGAAAGCGGTGCGTGCCGCCACGTGGTTGGCCCCCATCATGAAAGCGATCAACAACAAGGTGGCAAAGGCCGCTCCTGTCAGGCCCGGTTTGGTGGCAATGTTCATGCTTTTATTGTGCGGGGTACAGACCCAGGCCTCTGGCATGCAGGCGACTGAGGCCCAGCAGGGCATCGGTGAACGGGGTGGCCACACCGGTCAAATGGCCCAACTCGCGCACGGCCGAAACCAGGGCATCCAGTTCGACCGGTTTGCGCGCTTGCACGTCTTGCAACATCGATGTGCGAAACGCACCCAGCTTGCGCGTGACCGCGTGGCGGTCTTCGGGGGTTTGTGCGATTGGAATGCCCAAGTGCTCGCCAATTTCTTTGGCTTCAAGCATGACACTGGAGACAAATTGACGCACCAGCGGGTCGTCCAGAATCACGTCGGTGGTGGCCCCTGTGAACGCGCTGATCGGGTTGATGGTCATGTTGCCCCACAGCTTGTACCAGACATCCTTTTGAATTTGGGCCGATGCTGTGGCGTTGAAGCCCGCCCGGACCAGCAAAGCCACCAGGGCCTGCAGGCGTGGTGTGTCGGCGCCGCCGGGTTCACCCACGATCAAGCCGTTGCCAAAATGGTGCCGGATCACGCCAGGCGCATCGACCGAGCAGCTGGCATGCACCACGCCACCGATCACCTGCGATGGGGAAATGTGCTGTGCAATCACACCGGACGGGTCCACCGATTGCAAGCTGGTGCCGGACAACGCGCCGCCAAAGCCTTGCAAAAACCACCACGGCACGCCATTCATGGCGGTCAGCACCACGGTGTCAGGGCCCATCAAAGGCCCGATCTGGCGTGCCACATCGGCCATGGCCGGCGCTTTGACCGCCACGATCACCAGGTCTTGCACGCCCAGCTCGGCGGGGCTTGCACAGGCGCGGACGGCGGCCCGAATTTCCTGATCGCCTTGCCTCAAGCTCAACCCGTTTTGCTGCAAAGCCAGTAATGTGGCACCCCGGGCCACGGCACTCAAATCGCAGCCTTGCTGCGCCAGATGCACCCCGATCCAGCCACCAATGGCGCCCGCGCCATAAATGCAAACCTTCATGCGCGCCACCCTGTGTCTTGCCGATCCACTTGCCTGACCAACGATTGAAAAACATCCTCACCCGCACCATGGTTGGGGTTGAACTGCAGCGCATCGCGGGTGCACTTTTCGGCAATGGCTTCAGAGACCGGGATGGCTTGGCCCATGCTCAAAGTCGCCATCTGAATTTCGCAGGCGCGCTGCAAAGTCCACAGCACTGCAAAGGTCTGGGCCAGTGTGTGCCCCCAGGCCAGCAAGCCATGGTTGCGCAAAATCACGGCCTGCTTGTCCCCGATGCTGTGCAACAGCCGCGGTGCTTCGTCGGCATGGATGGTGATGCCCTCAAAGTCATGGTAAGCCACCATATTGTGCAACTGGGCGGTGTAGAAATTGATTTGCTGCAAACCGCCTTGCAGGCAGGCCACCGCCACACCGGCAGTGGTATGTGTGTGCATCACGCAGTGCGCGCCAGCCAGGCCTTCGTGCACGGCCGCGTGCACCGTGAACCCCGCCGGGTTGACCGGGTAGGGCGAGCCATCAAGCACCTGGCCCTGCACATCGATCTTGACCAAGTTGCTGGCTGTGACTTCGCTGTAATGCAGCCCAAAAGGGTTGATCAAAAAGTGCTTGGCCCCACCCGTCACACTATCGGGCAGGCGCAGCGTGATGTGGTTGTAAATCATCTCTGTCCATCCGAGCAGGGCAAACACCCGGTAACAAGCGGCTAACTGCAGGCGCGCCTGCCACTCATTGGGATGCACACGCGCTTGCAGCGAAGGCACCAAGGCCCGGGGTGTGGGGAACATGCTTGTCTCCTTGTGTTGATTCGGGGTCATTGAATTGGGGTCTGACGACCGATCAATAGGTCGTCCCTTTGGACGGGGTCAGGGTGGTCACGGAGGTCTTGAAATGCGCCGCCAGATCGGTGGTGTGACGCACCAGGAGCTGGGTGTCCAGGCCCACCGCCACAAAGACTGCGCCCAAGGACAAATAATGTTCAGCCAGTGGTCGGTCTGGCGTCAAAATGCCAGGCGCCTTGCCAGCCCGAAGGATGCGGGCAATGGCGTCTTCGATGGCCGCTTGCACCTCTGGGTGCGCGGCGTTGCCCACATGCCCCATCGAGGCCGACAGGTCGGCAGGGCCAATGAACACACCATCCACTCCCGGGGTGGCAACAATGGCATCCAGGTTTTTCAGGGCTTCACGCGATTCAACCTGAACCAGCAAACACACTTCTTCGTTGGCGCGTTGGGCGTAATCGGGGTAGTGGCCCCAGCGCGAGGCCCGCGCCCCAGCCATGCCGCGCACGCCACCCCGGCCATCGTCTTGCGGGTAGCGCATGGCCTGCACCAACTGGGCGGCCTGCTCGGCCGTGTCGACCATCGGCACCAAAATATTCTGCGCACCCAGGTCCAAGTACTGCTTGATCAGGGCAGTCTCACCCAAGGGCACTCGGGTCACCGCATGGCTGGCGGGGTAAGCCGCCAGCGTCTGCAACTGCGCCTGAATGCTGCGCAGGTCGTTGGGGGCGTGCTCGCCATCGATGACAAGCCAGTCGAAGCCGGCCAGTGCACAAATTTCGGCGCTGTAGGCACTGGCCAGCCCCATCCATAAGCCGATCTGGGGGCGTTTGTTTTTCAGGGCTTGCTTGAATTCATTCACGGGTGTCTGCATGGTGGATGCTCCTCTTTAAATCGATGAAGGCTGGTGGTCTGTCGGTGCCAGGGTGGCGGTTTGAGCGATGTGGCAAAACGAAGCGCCTCTGAGCCCGGGCCGCCACCCTGGCGCCGACAGCTTCCCGCAATCGCAAGACGAAGCCAGTCGCAACGAAACCAAGGGCTCAAACAAACCGAAACTCCAGCTTGCCCAGTGGCCCGTAGTCGACATCGAACACATCCCCCACTTTAGCGGGTGCAGGTTTGGTGAACGAGCCTGCCAACACGATCTCGCCCACTTGCAAGTGTTCGCCCCAGGGTGCGAGTTTGTTCGCTAGCCAAGCGATGCCGACTGCCGGGTGCCCTTGCACGCCAGCCGCCAGCCCAGTTTCTTCGACCACCCCGTTTTGCCGCAAGATGGCACCGCACCAGGGCAGGTCGGTGGTCTGCGGATCGACACGATGGGCACCCAGCACGATGCCCGCATTGGCGGCGTTGTCGCTGATGGTGTCATACACCTTGCGCATCAGCTTGGTGTGGCGGTCGAACTGTTCAATGCGCGCATCGATGATCTCGACCGCGGGGGTCACGTAGTCGGTGGCCTCCAGAACTTGTTGCACAGTGACATGGGGGCCGCGCAATGCCTTCTTAAGAACAAAGGCCAGCTCGACCTCGACACGCGGCGCGATGAAGTCGGTGAAAGGAATGTCGAGCACCTGCCCAGGCGTGCAGTCGTAACGCATGTCATCGAGCAGCGTGCCGTAATCGGGCTCATCGATCTGGCTGGAGACTTGCATGGCGCGGCTGGTCAGACCAATCTTGTGGCCGATCAAGCGACGCCCCTCGGTCAATTTGAGCTGCACCCAGGCGCGGTTGATGCGGTAACCGTCTTCGATCGTCATGCCCGCAAAACGTCCTGAAAAATGCGTGATCTGCACGCGTGATTTTTCGGACTGGTTGAGCTCGTGCGCGAGCTGCTGGATCTGGTCTTCGGTGAACACGGACATAACTCAGGCCTTGTTGAACAGGGGATGGATGTTGCTGTACTTGGCGTCAAACACTTCTGGCCCCACATCGATTTGCAGCGTGACGCCGATGTGCCGCCGGGCCATGGCGGGGGCAAAAAAAGCCTTGGCGATCTCGGTCAGTGTTTCGCCAGCACGGTGCTGCGTGGCTTCGCTGCGGCCTCGGCCCATGCGCACGTTCAGGTACACAAAGGCGTAATCGCCCGAACCGCCGTTGGGGTTTTCATTGAACTGTCCAGCCGCCAGTCCTGCGGCACCGCCATCGGCCACGGCGTAATGCGCCGCAGGATAGGCCAGCACACGGACACCGCCCGTGGGAAAGACCGGCTTGCCGTCCTCGTCATTGATGCCGCACATGGCATCGGCCAGTTGGCGACACAAGGTGCTCATGTTCAACTCGGCGTCCAGCTGAGGGGTGTAAAGAATCACAAGATGCGGCATGGTCAAAGCCTCGTACTGACGGGGGTGTAGGCTTGCGCGCTGCTGGCCTGCGCCGCCGGAATGTGTTGGCCGCTTTGTGGCGTCACCTCAAAGATCGCATTGAGCTGGCCCGTGCCCGATGCACCGAAGTACGGCGTGACGATATCCACACCGCCGTCATAGCCAGTCCAGCCCAAAGCGCCCAACAACATGGCGGTGTCGTGCATGAAGCCCTCGCCGTGGCCCTTGCTGGCGTACTCGGGCAGCATCTCGCAAAAGGCTGTCCACTCGCGGTTGTCCCACATGCGCAGCACCTGCTCGTCCAGCTTTTCCAGAAAAGGGCTCCAGATCTTGTGGGCAAATTCGGGGGCCAGGCCGTTTTGGGCAAAGCGGTGGCTGAGTGAGCCACTGGCCAAAAAAGCCACCTTGCCGTCGTAATGCTGCTCCACCGCGCGGCGCATGGCCCAACCCAGTCGGGCGCTGTCGTTGAGGTAATGCGAGGTGCACAGCGCCGACACCGACACCACCTTGAAGTGCTGGTCTTCGTTCATGTAGCGCAGGGGCACCAGCGTGCCGTACTCGGGCTGCAAGGTGGTGGCATCGTGCGCCAGAGTTTCCACGCCATGGTCGTTGCACACCTGGGCCAGCAAATGGCCCAGGACCGGATTGCCCGGCGACTCGAACGGCATGTTGCTGATGAAGTGCGGCAACTCGTTGCTGGTGTAGACGCCCTTGAAATGCGGTCCGCAATTGATGTGGTAACCCGCATTGACCAGCCAGTGCGTGTCAAACACCACCAGCGTGTCCACGCCCATGGCGCGGCAACGGTTGCTGATTTCCAGGTGGCCGTCGATCGCGCTTTGGCGGGTGCCAAAACGTGGTCCCGGAATCTCACTCAAGTACATGCTCGGTACGTGGGTGATCTTGGCGGCGAGTGCGAGTTGTCCCATGGCGGTGTCCTGTGGCTGTGAGTCGGGTCAGGGGCAGATCAAATCGATGTCTGGAAAGTAGCTTCGGTAACGGCCTGCGTCGCGGGTCAGCAGTTGGCAATTTTCGACCACGGCATGGGCCCCGATGAAGAAATCGGGCAACACGCCTGTTTTGATGCCCCCGCGTTGGCGGTATGACCTGAAGGCATTGGCAGCCAGTTGGGCGGCCGGCCGCGTCAAGTCCAGGACTTGTACGCCCAGCTTTTGCAAAAATTCATCGATGTGCGGCCCTGCCGTGTTGTGGGTATGCAACTCAGCATAGACCACGAAATTAGTCATGATTTGCTGATTTTTGGCTTTGCTCAATTCCCGCAACGACCAGTCCAGCCAGATCGGGTCCAGATGGATGACGTCCACAAAGACATTGGTGTCCACCAGGATCATGGCTGGTTCCAATCGTCGCCACGCGTCATGCGCATGAGTTCATCGGTGCTCATACCGTCCCGAGCAATGCCAATGAACTGCCGGATCGGGTCGTCGGGTGCCAGAAACGACAAGTCCGGCTCGGGGGGAGCGTTTTTGGCCGAAGGCTTTTTGGCAGCCACCAGGTATTCGGCCAACGCCTCTTGCACAACATGCGATTTGCTCAGTTTGCGCGAGGCGCAGTACTGGGTCAATTCGCGTTCAACGGTTTCGGGCAGACGGACAGACAACATGGCACACTCCTTGTCACACAGATAGAAAATTAATGTATGACATAAAGTATGACACGCGCCAGAGTTTTGTCATACACCCCAATGCGGTATGTGGTGGCTGCCCATCGACACCGCCACGTTTTTAGGTTCGCAAAATACTTCGTAGCTCCAGGTGCCGCCTTCGCGCCCCGTACCGCTGGCCTTGGTGCCCCCAAAAGGCTGGCGCAGGTCGCGCACATTCTGGCTGTTGACGAAGCACATGCCCGCCTCGACTGCGGCGGCCACGCGGTGCGCGCGACCGATGTTTTCGGTCCACACGTAGCTGCTCAAGCCATACTGGATGTCGTTCGCCAATTCAATCGCGTGCGCTTCGTCTTTGAACGGAATCAGGCAGGCCACAGGTCCAAAAATTTCTTCTTGGGCAATGCGCATGCGGTTGTCGACGTCGGCAAACACCGTGGGCCAGACAAAGTTGCCATGCTTCACATGGGCTGGCAGGGCGGCGGCATAAGAAGGCTGGTCAAGCCCACCACAGAGCATGGTCGCACCCTCCTTGGGTCCCAGCTCGATGTAGCTGCGCACTTTGGCCAAGTGGGCCTGGCTGATCATCGGGCCGACGAGCGTTTGCTCATCGAGCGGGTCGCCCACGGTGATGCGTTTGGCGCGCTCGGCAAACTTGGCAGCAAAGTCGGCATAGATGCTTTGCTGCACCAGAATGCGGCTGCCTGCGGTGCAGCGCTCGCCGTTGTTGCTGAAGATCATGAAGATCGCGGCGTCGAGGGCGCGGTCGAGGTCGGCGTCTTCAAAGACCACAAACGGGCTTTTGCCGCCGAGTTCCATGCTGAATTTCTTCAATCCCGCGCTCTGCACGATGCGGTTGCCCGTGGCCGTAGAACCCGTGAAGCTGATGGCGCGCACATCACGGTGCGACACCAGCGGCTCGCCCGCTTGCTTACCGTAGCCATGCACCAGGTTGAGCACCCCTGCAGGCACGCCCGCCTCCAAGGCCAGCTCGCCCAGACGGGCGGCGCTCATGGGTGAGAGTTCGCTCATCTTGAGCACGGCCGTGTTGCCAAAGGCCAGACACGGCGCAACCTTCCAGGTGGCGGTCATGAAGGGCACATTCCAAGGCGAGATCAGGGCGCACACGCCCACCGGGTGGAACAGCGTGTAGTTCAGGTGCGTGGGCGTGGGGTAGGTGTGGCCGTCCACGCGGGTGCACATTTCGGCAAAGTAATGAAAGTTGTCGGCCGCACGCGGCACCAGCTGCTTGCCCGTCTGGCTGATGGTCTGGCCGCAGTCCCGGGTTTCCGTCTCTGAAATTTCAGGCACGTGTTGGGTGATCAGGTCGCCCAGCTTGCGCATGATCTTGGCGCGCTCGGTGGCGGGTGTGGCGGCCCATTTTGGGAAGGCGGCTTTGGCGGCGGCCACCGCAGCATTCACTTCCCCTTCGCCACCCGAAGCGACTTCGGCCAGCACCTCTTGGGTGGCGGGGTTGATGGTTTCGAAGTAGTCGCTGCCAGCGACGCTTTGGCCGTTGATCAGGTGATTGATTTTCATGGCTGGGCTTTCACAATGGTGTTGATCAGGGCGCCAAGGCCTTCGATCTCGGTGACGATCACATCGCCGGGGTTCACATTGACCACGCCGTCGGGGGTACCGGTCAATATCAAATCGCCGGGGTTAAGCGTCATGAAGCTGCTGAAGTATTCGATCAGCGTGGGCACATCAAAAATCATGTCGGCGGTCGAGCCGCTTTGCGTGATCTGGCCGTTGACGGTGGTCTGCAACTTGAGCGCCATAGGTTTGGGCACATCGGCGGCATCGACCAGCCAGGGGCCAATCGGTGTGCAGGTGTCGCGGTTTTTAACGCGCAAATTGGGTCGGTACCAGTTTTCCAGGTAGTCGCGGATGGCGTAGTCGTTGGCCACGGTGTAGCCGGCCACGTGGTCGTAGGCATCGCTCTTTTTCACGTGTCGGGCCGTGCGTCCGATCACCACGGCCAACTCGCATTCGTAGTGCATGTATTTCACATCGGCGGGGCGCTGGGTGTAGGCCTTGTGGCCGATCAGGGCCGCCTCGCCTTTCATGAAGGCCAGCGGTTCTTCAGGTGCCTTGAAGGCCAGCTCTTTGGCATGGTCGGCGTAGTTCAAACCCAGCGCGATCACGGTGCGCGGCTGCGGCACGGGGGCCAAGGGTGGCAACCACACGACCTCGTCAAACCCCACACGGCGACCTTTGTGCGGACCTTGGGTGATGAGCAACTGGCCCTCGGACTCGATGGCTTGCTGGATGGCGCCCGACCAGGCGATGCGTGCGTGCTTCATGGCGCTGCTCCGACATGAACCGACACAGGGCACAAACCCGGTGCCGTTATTTCAATGCGGTCACCGGCTTTGGCGCGCGGACGTGTGCCGTCTGCCAGACAATCGGTGCCGACCATGAGCACGTCGCCCGGTTGCAAGCTCATGAACTCGGCCACATCGGCCAACAGTTGCGACATGGGCCGCACCAACTCAGACAGCTGCACGGTTTGCACCCGCTCGCCATTGCGGCGGATGTCGATCGTTAAACGCGCCCAAGACTCGACACCAGCGCAGTGTGTGACTTGCTCGGGCAAGGCCAGATACGCATCGCGGCAGCGGAACTTGATCGGTGGGCGGTAGTAGCTTGCGTGCGGCACAGACCAGTCGTTCAACAACACGGCCCCAACAACAAGCCCTTGATCGCCCATCACCAGCCCCAAAGTCGCACCGATTTCGACTTCATTCACACCATCTTGCAACAAGAGGTCATGCCCAACGGGGCTGAAAGTATTGGCCGTCTTGACATACAGCACGGGTGCTTTGGGCGCAGCCTTGTAAGGGTCTTGCGTCATTCGAGGTGACCACAAGTCCCATTCACGGCGAAAGTTGAGCAAGGTGCCATAGACCGTGCCCTGGGGTTGCCAGGCTCGTGTTGGCGTATTCGGGGGTTGCATCGCTTATTCCTCTGAGTTCTCGGATGCCGGTGCTGTGGCACCTGCATCGGGTATTTCCAAGGCAATCACCTTGTCCAGCAAGTCATACAAGGCAGTGAGACTTGCCTTGCCCAAGTGCTGCCCCATCCAAACGTAATGCGCTTCGATGGTTTGCGACAAGGCCTGCACTTTGGCCAACCCGTCTGCCGTGGCACGCACCACGCTGCGGCGGGCGTCTTGCGGGCAGCGCTGGCGTTCGATCAGGCCATCGCGTTCCATGCGGGCCAATACACCCGTCAGGCTGGGACCGAGCAAATAGGCTTCACGGGCCACCCGCCCGGTTTCGATGCCCCCTTGCTCATCGGCATGTTCGCCCAACACCCGCAACACCCGCCACTGCTGGTCTGACAGACCATGCTCACGCAAGGCGGGTCGGGTATGCAACATCACCGCCTCTCGGGCTTCAAGCAAGAGGCGAGGCAAGTTGCGGTGCACAAAAGAAGGCTTGGTGGTCATTTATTTAACATGTTAAATGAATTCACCCAAGTTGACATGCGGGTTTTTACTGAACAACTGTGCTCTGTATCCCCCTGCAAGACTTTTCTCATAAGATGCCTCAACCCCGGAGACCCCATGACCCGCCCGCGACGCCTGACCAATTGGCCTTTGGCCGCATGCCTCGGTCTGATCAGCCTGTGCAGTGCTGCACAGACCCCGTCTGACTGCCATCCTGCGCCAGAAAACGTCGCAGAGCTGGTGCAAATCCGACCCCGTTTTCATACCGTCAAAGGGCCATTGGCACCATTTGACCCGTGCCACAAATCCGTCCAGCTCAAAGTGCCTTCACGCTGGAACGGCAGCCCATTACCGACAAAGCCACCGCTGGTCATCATCGCGCATGGCGGGGGCGGATTGGGCATGCTCGAACGCAACTTGGCTGCAGCGCTGCACAAACACGACATCGCCACACTGGTGTTTGACGCTTACCACCTGAATGGCTTTTACCAAGGCTACCCCTTCTGGGGTTCACAGGCGACCAATGAATCGCGCCAACGCATGATCTACAAAGCCACCCTAGGCGCTTACGAATGGGCCTTGACACAGAGCGACAAGATCGATAACCGTGCCATCTTTCTGCAAGGGGTCTCAAACGGGGCGGCGGTCGTCGCCAACCTCGCCAGCGTGGTGAGTCCGGAACATGTTCGGGCTGTCGTCCCAGAGGGCCTGCCCGGCATGGGCATCGGCCTGCCAGACACTGTGGCTGTGCCCGTGCGGCTCATCTTTGGCAAACTCGACAACTATGGCGGGAAACACCAAGAAGACTGGATGTGGCTGCGCCAGGAAAGTTGCCGGGTCAACCGGCCACCAAGCCGCGAAATACCTTCAGGCAACGCGCAACTTTGCAATGGGCGTGATCACCCGACAGACCTCACTGAAAAACCGATCGACTGGATGCAACGCCTCAAAATGAAAGGTGCAGACATCGACATTTGGTTTTACGACCATGCCGCACACGGCATTTTTCAGGGCCCCATCGACCGAAAAATGCTGACCTATGGCGCCGACCACACCACCTTCTCGTGGACAGGCTCTGATCCTTCGGCCAAAGAAAAAATGGCGGCCGATCTAGTCCGGCTGATCCAGACCCTGCGACCTCAACAATGAAGACCGCACCATGAACGCACTCAGCCGATGGCCGAACACCTTGCCTTGCGTCGTGCAAGCCCCAATGGCCGGGTCGCAAAACCACCGGCTGGCTGCAGCCGTGTGCGAAGCTGGCGGGCTGGGTTCTCTGCCTGCGGCCATGCTCAGCCCGACCGAGCTGCAGCGCGAACTGCAAGCTTTGCAGCAAGCCACCCAAGGTCCCTACAACGTCAACTTTTTTTGCCACACGCCCCCCGCACCCGATGCACAAGCCCTGGCCGCCTGGCGCAAAGCTCTGGCTCCTTATTACAAATCCTTCGGCTTGAGCCCTGAAACCGCCGCAACCAGCGCCACGCGCGTGCCCTTCAACCACGAAACGGCCGATGTGCTGGAAGCCTTTCGCCCCGCAGTGGTCAGTTTCCACTTCGGACTGCCGTCGGCCGACTTGATGGCACGGGTCAAAAGCTGGGGCAGTGTGGTGCTGTCATCGGCCACGACGGTGCCTGAAGCGCTTTGGCTGGAGGCGCATGGCGTCGATGCCATCATTGCCCAGGGCCTGGAAGCCGGGGGCCATCGGGGCATGTTTCTCAGCGATGACTTGGCCACCCAGATGGGCACCTTCTCATTGTTGCCACAGATCGTGCAGGCCACCCATTTGCCCGTCATTGCGGCAGGCGGCATCGCCAGTGCTGCGGGCGTGGTGGCGGCACGGGCACTGGGCGCTACCGCGGTGCAAATCGGTACCGCTTATCTGTGCAGCCACGAGGCCACCACCAGTGCGCTGCACCGGGCTGCATTGCAATCTGATGCATCACAGAGCACCGCCCTGACCCGGCTGTTCACGGGTCGTCCTGCCCGCGGCATCGTCAACCGCGTGATGCGCGAGTTAGGCCCATTGAACCCTGTGGCACCGGCCTTTCCATTGGCCACGGCCGACATGGCGCCGCTGCGCGCCGCTGCCGAGGCCCAAGGCTGCAGCGATTTCTCGCCACTCTGGGCGGGGCAGAACGCGCGTGGTTGCCAAGCACTGTCGGCCACTGAAATCACGCACAACTTTTTACACGCTTGGCGCACCGCTTGAGCCTAGCGCTCAGGCACACTTGCACCCCATGGCCAAAGACAAATCGATTTTCACCTGCACCGAATGCGGCGGCACCAGCGCCCGCTGGATGGGCAAATGCCCCAGCTGCAACGCCTGGAACACCCTGATCGAAGGCTCGACCGAGCCCGCTGCGGTCAAAAACCGCTTTGGTTCGGTGCACGCCTCGCTGGCCCCCACTTCCGAGGTGTTGCCCCTGTCGGCCATCGAGGCAGCCGACTTTGACCGCCACCCAACCGGCATCGACGAACTCGACCGGGTGCTGGGCGGGGGCATGGTCGAAGGCGGTGTGGTGCTGATCGGCGGCGACCCGGGCATCGGCAAATCGACCTTGCTGCTGCAGGCGGTGGATGCGCTGCAGCGCAGCGGCATGAGCACTTTGTATGTGACGGGCGAAGAAAGCGGCGCCCAAGTGGCCATGCGCTCGCGGCGCCTTGGCATGCCCGACTCGCAAGTGCCGGTATTGCCCGAGATCCAACTTGAAAAGATTTTGCACACCCTGCAAGCACGCAAACCCGGCATTGCCATCATCGACTCGATCCAGACGGTCTACTCGGACCAACTCACCTCGGCCCCCGGCTCGGTGGCGCAGGTGCGCGAATGTGCCGCCCACCTGACCCGCGCCGCCAAATCCACCGGCACCACCATCGTGCTGGTTGGCCATGTCACCAAAGAAGGGGCCCTGGCCGGCCCCCGCGTGCTGGAACACATGGTCGACACGGTGCTTTATTTTGAAGGCGACACGCATTCCAACTTCAGGTTGATCCGTGCCATCAAGAACCGCTTTGGCGCCGTCAACGAAATTGGCGTTTTTGCCATGACCGAAAAAGGCCTGAAGGGCGTGAGCAACCCGAGCGCCATCTTTTTGAGTCAGCACAGCGAACCCGTGCCGGGCAGCTGCGTGATGGTGACGCTGGAGGGCACGCGCCCGCTGCTGGTGGAGATTCAGGCCCTGGTGGACAGCGGCGGCCCCAGCCCTCGGCGGCTGTCGGTGGGCCTGGACCGTGACCGTCTGGCCATGCTGTTGGCGGTGCTGCACCGGCATGCGGGCGTGGCCTGCATGGACCAAGACGTTTTTGTGAACGCGGTGGGAGGGGTGCGCATCAGCGAACCGGCGGCCGATCTGGCGGTGATGCTGGCCATCACCAGCAGCCTTCGCGGGAAACCCCTGCCCAAAGGCTTCATCGCTTTTGGCGAGGTGGGCCTGGCTGGAGAGGTGCGCCCCGCGCCAAGGGGCCAAGACCGCCTGAAAGAAGCGGCCAAACTGGGCTACACCGTGGCGGTGGTGCCCAAAGCCAATGCACCCAAAAAGAGCGACAAAGCCTTTGAAGGCCTGACCATCCACCCGGTTGAGCGCATTGAAGAGGCCATGCAGGTGGTGCGCGGCCTGGACTGAACGGCCAACAAGGCACAGCACAAGCCGTTCACCTTGGGCACAACTCAAGGCACAATCTGCCCCCATGAATTTCAACAAACTACTGGCCCCTTTGGCCATCGTCGTCTTCACCATCGGGGCCTGGCAAGCCTTTCAATGGGCCGGCATTGCGCTGGCAGCAGGCGGCGTGGTCATGTGGGTCCTGCTGCACTTCACGCGCATGGTCAGCATCTTGAAAAAAGCCGCCAACCGGCCCATCGGCCATGTGGACAGCGCCGTGATGCTGAATGCCAAGCTGCAAAAAGGCGCCACCTTGATGCACGTGATCGCCATGACACGGTCTTTGGGCGCGCTGCAATCCGACAAAGACACCCAACCCGAGGTTTACCGCTGGACCGACGCCAGCGAATCGCACGTCACGGCCACCTTTGTGGGGGGCAAACTGACCGAATGGACGCTGGTACGCCCCGCACCTGAAAGCCAGGCTGAGGCGACCCCCAACGCAATGCCCAACTAGTCACCCCTGAAGGTCTTTTTCGCCACATGGGGCGCCAGACCTTAAAATTGCTTTTTACCTTTTCAAGCCCCTTTCAAAGGACACTTTCATGAGCGTTGTCATTCCCTCCATGTCAGACCGTGACGGCAAAATCTGGATGGACGGCCAGATGGTCGATTGGCGCGACGCCAAGATTCACGTCCTGAGCCATACCCTGCATTACGGCTGCGGCGCGTTTGAAGGCGTGCGCGCCTACAAAACCGGCCAAGGCACCGCCATCTTCCGCCTGGAAGAGCACACCGAGCGCCTGTTCAACAGCGCCAAGATTCTGCGCATGGCGATTCCGTTCACCAAAGACCAAGTCAAAGAAGCCCAGCGTGCCGTGGTCCGAGAGAACCACCTGGAAAGCGGCTACATCCGCCCCCTGACCTGGATCGGCGACAAAAAGCTGGGCGTGAGCCCGAAGGGCAACACCATCCACTTGATGGTGGCCGCCTGGACCTGGGGCGCCTACCTGGGCGAAGAAGGCATGAAGCGCGGCATCCGCGTCAAGACCAGCAGCTACACAAGGCACCACGTCAACATCACCATGACGCAGGCCAAAGCGGTGAGCAACTACACCAACTCGATCCTGGCCAACATGGAAGTGACCGACGAGGGCTATGACGAAGCCTTGCTGCTGGACACCTCGGGCTTTGTGTCTGAAGGCGCTGGCGAAAACATCTTTGTCGTCAAGGACGGTGTGATCTACACCCCCGACTTGTCGGCAGGCGCCCTGAACGGCATCACCCGCAACACGGTGTTCCACATCGCCAAGGATCTGGGCCTGGAAATCGTGCAAAAGCGCATCACCCGCGACGAGGTGTACATCGCCGACGAAGCCTTCTTCACCGGCACCGCCGCCGAAGTCACCCCGATCCGTGAACTCGACCGCATCGAGCTGGGCAAGGAAGGCTATGTGGGCAGCCGCGGCCCGATCACCGAAAAAATCCAGACCGCGTTCTTTGACATCGTCAACGGCCGCAATCCCAAATACGCCCATTGGCTGACTTTGGTTTGAGGACCGTGAACATGAGCACCCCTGTTGAATTGCTGGCCACCGACCTGAACCCCCAAGGCGGTGTGTTTTGCCCCAGCCCCAAAGCCGACATGAAGCTATGGAACAGCCACCCCAAGGTTTATTTGGACATCACCAAAACCGGTGAAGCCCGGTGCCCTTATTGCGGCACGGTTTACAAACTGAAAGCCGGCGAGGTGGTGGGGCACCACCACTGAGGGCAGCCCTTCTAGCGTTGTCTATGACCCCGCCCGAATGGGTGCACGGTGTGGCGCACGAAAGTGGTTCGGCGTGGCCTGGAACCGGAGTTTGGGTTCCTGGGGTTTCAATACGCGCCGTCCCGCTTCAGAACCACCCGTATGGTCTTGAAAAGGATGGCGATGTCGTACCAGAGCGACCAGTTCTTGACGTACCAAGTGTCTAAATAAACGCGTGTTTCGTAGTTCACATCGTTGCGGCCACTGACTTGCCACAGCCCTGTCATACCGGGGCGCACCATCAAAAAATAATCTACGTCATCGCCATACAAGTGCAGCTCTTTACGCATCACTGGGCGTGGGCCGACCAAGCTCATCTCGCCCTTGATCACGTTGAAGAGCTGCGGAAGTTCGTCTAGGCTGGTGGCGCGCAAAAAGCGGCCAATGGGGCTGACACGGGGATCATCCTTGAGTTTGAACTCCTTTTCCCACTCGTTGCGCAGCACAGGGTCTGAGGCCAACAACGCACGCAGTTGATTTTCAGCGTCTACGCCCATGGACCGAAATTTGTAGCAGGCAAACAGCTTGCCACTTTGACCAACACGCTGATGCGCAAAAATGGCCGGCCCCCCATCTTGCCGAATCCGCCAAGCCAGATACAACAGCAAAGGCCACCCGATGGCCAACAAAGTCAACGCTGCCGTCAAATCAAAAACCCGTTTGAGCAAGCGGGCTGGCCAATAGCGCAGGTTGTTGCGCAGCTTGAGCATGGCCACTTCGTGCGAGAAGAAGTA
>NZ_JBIKHV010000036.1:0-25960 GCF_044361985.1 Limnohabitans sp.
TCGCGCCCGAATACCAACGCCCCTACAGCCTGGCGGGCGACCCGGCCGACCGCAGCCGCTATGTGCTGGGTGTGTTGCGCGAGCCACCCGACCAGGGTGGGCGCGGCGGCTCGGCGCTGATGCACCGGGTCTTTCGCGAAGGGCGGCGGGTGTTTGTGTCGCGCCCGGTCAACCACTTTGCGCTGCACGAAGACGCCACGCACAGCTGGCTGATGGCTGGCGGCATTGGTGTGACCCCCATGATCGCCATGGCGCACCGGCTGCACGCTTTGGGCAAGCCCTTTGATTTTCATTACAGCGCGGCCAGCCGAAAAACGGCGGGGTTTTTGAAAGACTTGGCCGAGGTGCCTTGGCGCGATCGGGTGAAGTTCCATTTCAAGGACGAAGGCCAGCGCGCCGACTTGCCGCAACTGCTGCCTGAATATGAGCCAGGCCAGCACGTCTACACCTGCGGTGCGCCGCGCTTCATGGACGGCGCGTTCGAGGCGGCCACTGCGCACGGCTGGCCAGAAGACGCCATGCACCGCGAATACTTCAGCGTGCCTGAAGCCGATGCCTGGGTGAACCAGCCCTTTGAGCTGCTGTTGCAAAAGTCAGGTCGCCGCTTGAGCGTGCCCGCCGACCTCAGCGCCACCGACGTGCTGGCCCAAGCGGGCGTGGCCATTGACGTGAAATGCAGCGACGGCCTGTGCGGCGTGTGTGCCCGGCCTTACGACGCGCAGGCGTCTGACGAAGTTGAGCACCGTGACTTTGTGCTCGGGCAAAAGCAGCGGCAGCACAACATCATTTTGTGCTGCTCACGGGCCAAGCAGGCCGGGGGTCTCATCGCCCTCGATCTTTAAAAAGGAAAGCGATTTATGGACCAGGTCAAGCAAGTTTTCATCACAGGCGGCACCAGCGGCATTGGTGCCGCGATTGCCCGGGCATTTGCCGCCACGGGGGCCCATGTCACGGCCACCGGGGCCACGCTGGCCGAGGTCGAGGCGGCGCAAGCCTGGCCTGCCAACCACCCGATCACATTTCGTGTGCTGGATGTGCGCCAAGGGGTGGATGTGCGCGCAATGGTCGGTGAGTTCCCGGCGCTGGATGTGCTGGTCAATTGCGCGGGGGTGATCCGGCGCGAGGCCGAACTCGACCCCGAGGTATTCGCGCAGACGGTGGACATCAACCTGAACGGCACCATGCGCGTGTGCGCTGCTGCGCGCGAAGGGCTCAAAGCCCGCAAGGGCTGCATCATCAACACCGCCTCAATGCTCAGCTTTTTTGGCGGTGGTCTGGTGCCAGGCTACAGCGCCAGCAAGGGCGGCGTGGCGCAACTGACCAAGTCGCTGGCCATTGCCTATGCGGCAGACGGCATTCGCGTGAACGCGGTGGCACCGGGCTGGATTGCGACGCCCTTGACCCAGGCTTTGCAGGACGATGCGACGCGCACGGCCCAGATTTTGAGCCGCACGCCTTTGGGCCGCTGGGGCCAACCGGAAGACGTGGCCGACCCGGTGCTGTTTTTGGCCAGCCCGGCGGCGCGGTTTATCACGGGCGTGATTTTGCCCATCGATGGCGGCTACCTGATCCAGTGAGCCGCCGAACCCGACGTTCTGGCTGGCGCAGCTTCAGGGCTGCGGTCCCCAGGGGGCTGACAACATGAGCTTGTTGTTTTGCTCGCGCATGAGCGGGCGGATTTTGGCTGCAAAGGCCAAAAAGGCCGGGTCGGAAAACACCCCGGCCCAAAAGGCCCGGCGATCGGCGTCGTCGTCAAATTTCCACAGATGGATCAATTCGTTCAGCGCGCCCACATCGCCCGTGAAATAACCCACCAGTTTTTGCGGGTGCTTGGACAGCGCAGGCCAACCCTCCTGGCTGTAAAGCGAGATGACTTCCGACATTTTTCCGACGATCACGCTGTAGGTGCGCAGTTCATAAATGGCCATGAAAACTCCAGGTAATGAGGTGGATGACCCGTCCACTTTAGGCGGACACAGCCGGTGGGCATGTCGGCAAGGTGACGCCGGGCGCAGGCTGCCTCGGTGAGGCCCTGTAAGATCAATTACGGCCTCACCCGCTCGAGGCCCTTTTTGACGGAGTCTCTTATGAATGCCCCTCTCTCAAGCGCTGCCTTGGCCAATGTGCAGGCCGCCGATCTGGCGGCCCTGCCCCTGATCGAAAAATGGATTGCCTTTGCCACTGTCTCCCGCGACAGCAACCTGGCTTTGCTGGACTGGACCGAGGCTTACCTGAAGGACTTGGGTATTGCCTGCAGCCGCACCTACGACGACAGCGGCCAAAAAGCCAACCTGTGGGCCACGTTGCCCGCGCACGACGGCGAAAGCAAAATCGGCGGGCTGGTCTTGTCGGGCCACACCGATGTGGTGCCGGTGGACGGTCAGCCCTGGGACACCGACCCGTTCAAGGTCGAGATCGTGGGCGACAAGATGTTTGGCCGGGGCGTGACCGACATGAAGAGCTTTGGCGCCACCTGCCTGATGATGGTGCCCGAGCTGCTCAAACGGAAACTCAAGCGCCCGATTCACTTGGCATTCAGCTACGACGAAGAGGTGGGCTGCATCGGCGTGCGCCGCATGATTGCCGACATGCAGGCCCAGGGCTTTAAACCTGCCGGCTGCATCGTGGGCGAGCCCACGGGCATGCAGGTGGTGATCGCACACAAAGGCAAGCACTCGTACAAAACCACTGTGCACGGTTTTGAGGCGCATTCTTCGCTCACGCCTTTGGGCGTGAACGCGGTCGAGATCGCCTGCGAGTTTGTGGCCAACCTGAAAAGCATGCACCGCGAATTGGTGCAAAACGGCCCGTTTGACCCGATTTACGACGTGCCGCATACCACCGTGCACACCGGCGTGATCGCGGGGGGCACGGCGCTCAACATCATCCCGCGCCAGTGCGAAGTGACCTGGGAAATCCGTCACCACCACCTGAACACGCCCGAAGATTTGTTTGCCCGGGCCCAAGCCTTTGGCGAGAGCCTGGTGCCCGCCATGCAAGCGGTGGCGCCCGACACGGGCATCACGCACGAACTCAAATCGGTGCTGCCCGGCTTTGCCACCGAGGCCGACAGCGAGATCGCCCAACTGTGCTTTGACTGCGCTGAGGTCGATCCGGCGAGCGGCGCGGGCAAGGTCTCTTTTGGCACGGAAGCTGCATTGTTTCATCAGGCGGGTGTGCCCACCATCGTCTGCGGCCCAGGCCATATTGCGCAGGCGCACCAGCCCAACGAATGGGTCACGATTGAACAACTGGCATGGTGTGAGCGATTCATGCGCCGCTTGGCCGACCGGGTGTGCGTGGCCTGATTTTTTTCAAACGATCGAACCCTACTCAAGGAAACTCACATGATTCAACGTCGTGAAATTTTGACCTCCAGCCTCGGCATGGCCATGCTGTCGGCCGTGGGCTTGGCCCAAGCACAATCCACCAAAACGGTGCGCATTGTGGTGCCCTTTGCCTCCAGTGGCGTGCAGGACACCTTGGCCCGCGCACTGTCGCAGGAAATGGGCGTGGCCTTGGGCCAAACGGTGATTGTGGAAAACCGACCCGGTGCAGGCGGCACCGTGGGCACTGGCTATGTGGCCCGCGCCGAGGCCGATGGCACCGTGATGGTGGCCGCTGCCGCCAGCCACAACATTGCCGGATCGCTGTACACCAAGCTGGCCTACGACCCACAAAAAGATTTCACCCCACTGGCCCACATTGGCAGTGCGAGCTACGTGCTCATGGTGAACCCCGATGTGCCTGCCAAGACGGCTGCCGAATTCATCCGCTACGCCAAGGCCAACCCCGGCAAGATGAATTACGCGAGCGCCGGCGTGGGCAGTGCCACGCATTTGGCCATGGCTTACTTCACCGGTTTGGCGGGCATCGATGTGGTGCACATCCCGCTCAAGGCGACGGGCGAAGCCATCAACGAAGTGCTGTCAGGCCGCGCTCAGGCTGTGATTGCCGCCAGCATTGGCGCGCTGGCCTTTGCCAAAGACAGCCGCGTGCGTTTGCTGGGCGTGACCTCGCCCCAGCGCAGCAAATACCTGCCCGAGCTGCCCACCATTGCCGAGAGCGGCTTGCCGGGTTATCAGTTTGATTCGTGGTTCGGCTTTCTGGGTCCTGCAGCCATCCCGGTCGCCGAGGCCAACCGCATCAACGCGGCCGTCAGCAAGCTGCTCAAAGACCCGGTGGTGTTGGCGCGCCTGGACAAACAAGGCATTGAGCCGCGCGACATGAGCAACGCCGACTTCGGCAAGCTGCTGGCTGCCGACTATGTGCGCATGGCCCAGGTGGTGAAGGCTTCGGGCGCCAAAATCGACTGATCGCCTGCCCCAGGCCGCTCAGTCAGAACCCCGGACCATCAGCACGGGCACGGGGGCCATGCGCATGACTTGCTCTGCGCCACTGCCCAGCAAGACGCGGCCAATGCCGCGTCGGCCATGCGTGCCGAGCACGATCAAATCGGCACCCCAGTCGCCTGCTGCATTGGCTACCGATTCACCCAGGCGTTGCCCGGCCCGGTCTATCAGGTTTGTGTCGGCTTTGACGTTGGCCGCCTTGGCGATTGCCATGCCGTCCTGCAAAATTTTGTGACCCGTGTCTCGGGCCAGCTGAATGATTTCGCCAGAATACTCAGGGTTGACGAGCAATGACAGCTCGTCAATGCAATAGACGAAGCGCACCTCGGCTTTATCGGCCTGTGCAATTTTGATCGCATAGTCCAGCGCTTTGTTGGACGTGCTGCTGCCATCGATGGGCACCAGAATTTTCTTGAACAAGGACATCGTGGTCTCCACAATTGTTTGCGACCACAGTCCCATAAGTGGGTGTGTTTCTGGGCGCATGGGTTGATACCGTCTTCTTTATGAAAAGAGCCCCCATGCTAAAAAAACAAATGGCAATCTGCCAGCTACCCAACGGTTAATTAACCTCTGTCTGAGGGACTACACCTTGAGGTGTAGGGCGCCCACACCCATGAATAAAGGCCACCCCGGCGAGACCCAGGGTGGCCTTGCATCAAACGGCTGCGGAAAGGCTTAAGGCGCGATGGCTTCGATGGCGATGTCGATGCGCACTTCGTCACCCACGTAAGGCGCGTATTTACCAGCGTTGAACTCTGTGCGCTTGACGGTCGTGAAAGCGTTGGCACCCAAAGCCGGCTTTTTCGCCATGGGATGGGCAGTCGCCACGAAATGGGTCACCGTGAGGGTGACCGGCTTGGTCACGCCTTTGAGGGTCAGGAGCCCTTCGATGGCCTTGGGCTTGTCGCCTTCAAACACCACCTGGGTCGACTTGAAGGTGGCAGTGGGGAATTTGGCGGTGTCCAGAAAGTCTTCGCCCTGGATGTGGCTGTTGAAGTCGGCAAAGCCGGTGTTGACTGACTTCAGGTCGATCACGATTTCCACCGAGCCGGTTTTGGCTGCAGCGTCAAAGACGACTTTGCCGGTGGTGTTGCTGAAACTGCTGAGTTGGTTGGACAGGCCAAAGTGAGAATAAGAAAACCGTGGGAAGGTGTGCGAGCCATCCACGTTGTAGGTCACTGGGGCGGCCAGAGCCGAGCCTGCGGCGACCGATGCGAAGGCCAGTGCGGCGCTGAGTTTTTTCAGAGATGTCATGGGAAAGTTCCTGTGTAAAAAAAGGGTGCGTGTGAAAAAGTGAAGGGGCAGAAATTTGCTTGGGCTTGGGCTTGGGGGCTTATTTGCCCAGCGTGGTGGCGAGGGAGAAATTGACTTGTATGTCGTTGGCCACCACGTCGAATTTGGCCCACATGCCTTCGCCAATGCTGTAGTCAGCGCGCTTCATGGTGAAGCTGCCGGTCAACAGGCCGTCCTTGCCTTGTGCGCTGTGCTTCATCGGAAACTTCAGCTCGCGGGTCAGGCCCTTGATGCTGAGCGTGCCTTGCACTTCGTACTGGTTGGGGGCGGTTTGTTTGATTTGTTTGGCCACAAACTGGGCTTTGGGGAAGGCCGCAGCGTTGAACCACGATTTGGTCACCACCTCGTCATCGGCCTCGCCCGAGCCGGTGTCCACGCTGGTCAGATCCACTTCAAAGCCGGCTTTGGCCTGTTCGGCTTTGGCCGGGTCAAAGCTCAGCTGGGCGGCAAACTTCTTGAAGCGGCCGTCCATGGCCACACCCATTTGCTTGTAGCTGAAGCTGACGCTGCTCTTGGCGGGCACGATGGATTGGTAAGGCGCTGCCTGGGCTTGCCAAGTCAGTGCGCCGGCCGACAAGGCCAGCAGGGTTTTCAAAAGGGTGTTCATGGGGTTTCTCGGGGGTTGGCAGATGGACGGTTGGGCAGCATGCGGCGCAGCGTGTCGTCTTTGTGGAAAAAGTGGTGGAAAAACGCGGCCGCTGCATGGCCTGCGATCAGCAGCAGCAAGCCAATGTTCAAGGCTTCGTGCAGCTCCGCCAGACGCTTGCCCAGTTCCTTGTCTCTGCCCAGCAGGTCGGGGATAGGCAGCACGCCGAACCAAACGGTTTGCACGCCTTTGGCCGAACTCATCAGCCAGCCGCTCAAGGGGATGGCGATCATCAGCCCATACAACAGTGCGTGACCGGCGTGGGCGGCCCATTGCATGTGCTTGGGCATGCTGCCTGGCAGTGGCGGAGGGCGGTGCGTGACGCGCCAAGCCAGGCGCAGCCAGACCAGGGCGAACACGCTTACACCCGCCCATTTGTGCCACGCGTAGAACTGCAATTTATCGGGCGACAAGGGCAGGTCGCTCATGTAAAAGCCCAAGGCCAGCAGGCCAAAAATCATCAGGGCCATCAGCCAGTGCAGGCTTTTGGCGGTGCGGGTGTAGTGCAGGGTGCTCATGCGGTGGTCCTTTGGCAAGGTTCAGTGGAAGGTGTAGCCGTCCATGGCGATCACATGCTCACTGATGCCCCGAAAAAATGCCTCCGCTTGCGCGCCATCGCCCGCTGCCCCCAAGGCAGTGAACAGGGGCAGCAAGTGTTCGTCGGTGGGGTGAGCGCGTTGGCCTTCAGCGGTCTGGCGGTAAGCCAGCAGGCCGGGCACGTCGCGCGCTGTCACGTGGTCGTGGATCCAGTCGGCAAAGGCCTGCACATAAGGCGGGGTGCCGCCCCCTTGTGAGCTCACCCGCATGAAGTCGTGCAGGTTGTGCGTCACGTTGCCCGAGGCCAAGATCAGGATGTTTTGCGCAGCCAGTGGGGCCAGTGCCTGACCGATGCGGTAAGCGTGTTCTGGCCCCAGATGGCTTTGCACCGACAGCGGCACAACGGGAATGTCCGCATCGGGGAACATCTGGCGCAGCGGAATCCAGGCGCCGTGGTCGAGCCCGCGCCCGGCGTCTTGCGCCACCGGCAAGCCCGCATTTTGCAAAGCGGTCATGACTTGGGCGGCGACTTCGGGACAACCGGTCGCGGGGTATTGCATGTCGTAAAGGCGGGGGTCAAAGCCGCCAAAGTCGTGCAGGGTCTCGGGCCGGGTGGCAAAGCCCACGGTGGGCACCGCCGTGTCCCAATGCGGACTGAGCACCACGATGGCGCGGGGCGCGCCCAGCTGCTTCGCGAGCTGGCTCATGGCCGCACCCGCTGCACCGGGGCGCAGGGCAAACATGGGGGAGCCGTGGGGCACAAACAAGATGGGGCGTGGGGTGGGCATGGCGTCTTCAATTTCAATGAGGGGACTTTAGGTGCTTGTATCGATCAGAAAAAGTAGCAAATCTAAAAATGTTTGTTGCAAAATCAGCAACAATGGACAAGCTCGATGCAATGCAAATCTTTGTGCGTGTGGCCGAGGCGGGCACATTCACCGCCGTGGCCGACCAGCTGCAGGTGGCCCGCTCGGTGGTCACGCGCCAGATCGCCGCACTCGAAAAGCACCTGCGCGTCAAGCTCATCACGCGCAGCACCCGCAGCCTGACCCTCACCCCAGCGGGCGCAGCGTATCTGGAAAAGTGCCGGGTGATTTTGAACCTGGTCGATGCCGCCGAGGCCAGCCTGGAGGAAGAAAAAGCCGTGCCGCGTGGGCGCATCCGGCTGGGCTTGCCCTTGAGTTTTGGCTTGCAGCGCCTGATGCCCGCCTTGCTCGACTTTGCCAAGGCACAGCCGCACATTGAGCTGTTGATGGACTTTTCTGACCAGCATGCCAACCTGATCGAGGAGGGCCTCGACCTGTCGATCCGCATCACGGCTGACTTGCAGCCTGGCGACATCGTGCGCACGCTGGGCCGTTGCCGCCTTCTGACGCTGGCCTCGCCGGGCTACCTGTCTGAGCACGGCACACCCACCCACCCCGAGCAGTTGCGCCACCATGAGTGCCTGGTCTATTCGATGACCGCCAAGAGCGCTACCTGGCCCTTCCAGCTGGACGGACAGGTGCAGGCTTTTCCGGTACGCGGTCGCATCCAGGCCAACAACGGGCTGGCGCTGGTGCAGGCCGCAGCCCAGGGTATGGGCATCGCTTTGCAGCCCGACTTCATTGCCGAGCCTTTTTTGCAGCGCCACGAGGTGGTGGAAATACTGCAACCGTTCCAGGCGCCACCCTTGGGCATTTACGCGGTTTTGCCCAGCAATCGCTACATCCCGCACCGGGTGAATGTGCTGATGGACCACCTCGCGGACTTCTTGGGCAAAAGCTGACCCGGGCTTTGGGTGTCCCGTTGTTGACCTGGCACGGGGCATGGCAAACTGCAATCCAAGCCACAATGGCCCACCTTTTTACCCACTGTTCATCAGCCAGGACCCCGTCATGACTTATCCCCACACCCAACTTTTCATCAACGGCCAGTGGTGCGACGCCGAAGGTGGCCGCACCATGCCCGTGTTCAACCCGGCCAACGGCACCGAAATCGGACGGCTCGCCCATGCGGGTGTGCCTGATCTTGAGCGTGCTGCACAAGCCGCGCAAAAAGGCTTTGAGTTGTGGCGCGATGTGCCGGCCAACGAGCGCAGCGCCATCATGCGCAAGGCGGCGGCGCTGATGCGCGAACGCGCCCCACAAATTGCTGAGTTGCTGACGCTAGAGCAGGGCAAGCCGCTGGCCGAAGCCAAGGTCGAGGTCATGTCGTCGGCCGACATCATCGAGTGGTTTGCCGAAGAGGGTCGACGCGTTTATGGCCGCATCGTGCCGCCGCGCAACATCAATGTGCAGCAAAACGTGCTCAAACAGCCCGTGGGCCCGGTCGCCGCGTTCACGCCCTGGAATTTCCCGATCAACCAGGCCGTGCGCAAAATGGCGGCCGCCCTGGCCACTGGCTGCTCGATCATCGTCAAGGCCCCTGAAGAAACCCCTGCGTCGCCTGCCGAGCTGATCCGGGCCTTTCACGATGCGGGCGTGCCCGCAGGTGTGATTGGTTTGGTGTTTGGCACCCCGGCCGACATTTCCAGTTATCTGATCGCGCACCCGCTGATCCGCAAGATCACCTTCACCGGCTCCACGCCGGTAGGCAAACAACTGGCCGCCATGGCCGGGCAGCACATGAAGCGCGTGACCATGGAACTCGGTGGCCACGCCCCGGTGATCGTGGCCGAAGACGGCGACATTGCCTTGGCCGTCAAGACGGCAGGCGCCGCCAAGTTCCGCAATGCGGGGCAGGTCTGCATTTCGCCCACCCGCTTTTTGGTGCACCACAAGATTGCCGATGAATTTGCCAGCTTGTTGGCTGCGCACGCCGACTCGCTGAAAGTCGGCGATGGCCTGGTCGCTGGCACCGGCATGGGCCCGTTGGCCAACGAGCGCCGTTTGCTGGCCATGCAAGCCATCATGCAGGACGCCCGCGCCAAAGGTGCCAAGGTCTTGTCTGGCGGTGAACGCATCGGTACGCAAGGCCACTTCTTTGCACCCACGGTCTTGTCGCATGTGCCGCTCGATGCCGATGTGGTCAACCACGAGCCTTTTGGCCCCATCGCGGCGATCCGCAGCTTCGAGAAGATCGAAGACGCCATCGCCGAGGCCAACCGCCTGCCCTTTGGCCTGGCTGGCTACGCATTCACCCAATCGCTCAAGACCTCGCACCTGCTCAGCCAGCGCCTGGAAGTGGGCATGTTGTGGGTCAACCAGCCTGCGGCCCCTTGGCCCGAGCTGCCTTTTGGCGGCATGAAAGATTCTGGCTATGGCTCTGAAGGCGGCCCCGAGGCGCTGGAGGCCTACCTGACCACCAAGACGGTGTCGATCTTCAACGTCTGAAGCTGTCCAGCCGATGCGTGTTCTGCTCACCGGGTTTGAGCCCTTTGGCGGTCAAAGCCTCAACCCGTCCTGGGAGGTGGCGCGCGCATTGCACGGCGAGGTGATCGCTGGGGCGCAGGTCACGGCGGTGCAATTGCCCTGCGTGTTTGCGCAGGCCTTGCCCGCTTTGAAACAGGCCTTGGCATCGCATCGCCCCGACATCGTGCTGGCGCTGGGCCAGGCCGAGGGGCGCTGCGATTTTTCAGTCGAGCGCGTGGCCATCAATGTGCAAGACGCCCGCATCCCCGACAACGCGGGTGCGCAGCCGATCGACGTGCCGGTGGCGGCCGGCGGCCCTGCGGCTTATTTCAGCAGCTTGCCCATCAAGGCCCTGGTGGCGGGTTTGCGGGCCGCGGGGTTTCCGGCTTCGGTCTCGCAAACGGCAGGCACTTTTGTCTGCAACCAGGTTTTCTATGGCCTGCAACATGCACTGGCCGGCCAGGGCGTGCACAGCGGTTTCATGCATGTGCCTTTGCTGCCCGAGCAGGCGGCCCACTGGGCAGGGCCCAACTTGCCCAGTTGGCCTGCAAGCCTGATGGTGGCGGGGGTGCAGCAGGCCCTGGCCTTGTTGGTGCAGCACCGACAACAGGGGTTGGCCGATGCGGTGCTGACGGGCGGTACGCTGAACTGAACTACCCCTTAACCGGTAGCCTTCGGTTTGAAATGCGGTAGAGGTTTTTGCGTGGTTTTTGCGCGCAAACGCACAGACCCAAGCGGCTTGTTTTTCGATGATGAGGCTCATGCAAATCAACAGGAGACCTTATGAAAAACAATTCCATCAGCCAGGCGGTGATCGCCAGCATCCTCAGCATCACGGCCACCGCTTGGGCACAAACTTCGGTCGGCCTGGGCCGTGTCGACTACAGGGACAATTGCGCCAGCTGCCACGGAATGTCGGGCAAAGGCGATGGACCCGTGCATTCCTTTTTGGTCAAGCCCCCTTCAGACCTGACCACGATTGCCCGGCGCAATGGGGGCAAGTTTCCGCAGGAGTTGATGTGGGAAGTGATCGACGGCCGCTGGTCGGGTGATGCCGGGCCCCACGGGTCGCGCGAAATGCCGGTGTGGGGCAACGAATTCAAGGCCCGGGCCATGACCCAGCCGAGCGACTCACCCCGCACCGCCGAGTGGTCGGCGCGCAACCGCATCGTGTCATTGCTCATGTACCTGGAGACGGTTCAGCTGCCGTGATGCCGGGGGCCAAACGCAGGCGTTGCCGTGCCCGTGCGGCCACACCCGTGTCTTTAATCGCCCAAGCAAGTGACACACCGATGCCCTGCAAGGCCGAACAATCAGTCTGACCAGGGGGCGGTCCTGCGGCTCGCAGGGGCAGTTTTTAACCATGATGCCCTTGGCGTGGGGGCGCCGAGCAGGCCCTCCGCACCAGCAATAACCTGGCTCAAAGTAGGTCCATTTACCTTTAGGCGGGTCTTTCTCCTTGGCCATGCCCGAACATCTAAGGCTAATTTGGAGATTTGTATGGCCTGGCTGGACTTTTTGAAAAATGGCAATGAACTGAGCGAACTGCTGATTGAAGGTGCTAACCCCTATGGCGCCAGCTTGCTCAAACAAGCCGATGTGGACCAGTTGCGCGACCACATTCACCCCCAGGAGCGTGTGCTGGCCTATGTGCTGGGCCGGGTGGTGCTGGCGGGGCGAGGTTTGTGGTTGCTGACCGATCAGCAGTTGCTGGTTTCAGAGCATGACAGCGGCAACCTGGTGCACCATTTCGCCTTGGGCGACATCACCGAGGCCGAGTGTGTCAAGGGCAAATACGGTTACACCTTGCGCGTGACCGCGGCCGGCCAGTTGCGCAGCTTGTATGGCGCTTCGGCCCACATGGCCGCTGTTTTCTACAGAGCGCTGGGCCAAAAAGTGCGTTGCACACCGGTTCACAAACCCACCGCCTTGAATGCCGATGATGTGGCCGAGGTGGTGCACCATTTTTGTGATGCCGCCTTGCGTTTGCAACCGGTGGCCATGGTCAATGCCGATGCCCGCGCCTTGATTGCCCAATTGGCGCAAGACGCCGCCAACCAAGGCTGGTTGATGGCCAGTGAAGCCACTCAGGTGCGCCAGGCCGAAGCGGCGCACTGAACACCAGGGCGCCAGTTTGAATGGCGCCAGGTTTCAGGGGCGGCTGGGCTCAAGCCGTTTCAGGTCAAAGCCCCAGCCTTCAAGCTTGCCCAGCAAGGCCTGGTAAGTGGTGGCTGGCATTTGCGGCGTGCGCGACAAAATCCACAGGTACTCGCGTTGCGGTTCGCTGACCACGACCCACTGGTAGTCTGCATCCAGCGCGATGATCCAGTAATCGCCCCACACCAGCGGAATGAAAGACAGCCACTCGGGTGCAAAGCGCACCTTGAGTTGCGCTGAGGTCGGGCCACCGATCTGCCGGGCCGCGCCCAGCGCTTCGCTCCATTCGCCTTTGTCTGTTTTGCAGCGGTTCAGCACCTGCACCTGGCCATCGGCTTGCAGGCTGTAAGTGGCTTGTGTGCTGCTGAAGCATTTCTTTTGAAACCAGTTGGGGTATTTGGCGATCTCATGCCAGGTGCCCATGTAGCGCGGCACATCCACCGAGGGCACCGTTGCCAAGGGTGCCAAGCGGGTCTGGGCCTGGCAGGCCACGCCCCATGAGCCCAGGCAGACCAGTGCAGCCAGCCCAAGTTTTCGCAAGCTGCTCAGGGGTGGAAGCCTGCTCAAAACACGATGGGGTTGAGTGCCCCGTCCATGCTCATGCAAATGCCGGTGATGTAGCTGGCTTTTGACGAGGCCAAAAACAGCACCGCGTTGGCAATTTCTTCGGGCTCGGCCATGCGACCCAGGGGGATTTTGGCCACCGATTGCGCCATGACTTCATCGGGGCTGAGTCCTTTGACGCGGGCATCGGCTGCAAAGCCTTCGTGCAGCCGGTCGGTCAGGGTCAAGCCGGGGTTGACCGCATTGACACGGATGCCTTGCGGGCCGTAGGCCGCGGCCAGACCGGCGCTGACCAGCATCAGGGCGGCATTGGCTGCGCCACCGGGCAGGTGGATCGGGCTGGCCACTTTGCCGCCATTGCCCACCACGTTGACCACATTACCCTGACCGCGCTCGGCCATGCGGTGGATGGTCGGGGTGATCATGTGGATGTAGGTGAAGTACTTGGCCTGCATGGCATCGGCAAATGCTGCCGGTGTCAACTCGGGGGCGGGCGTGCGCTTGGCGGCGCCGGCAGAGTTGACCAATACATCCACCGGGCCAAACGCAGCTTCGGATGAATCCAGTGCAGCCAGGGCCGCGCCGGCATTTTGCAAATCGGCGGTAACGGTGTGGATGTGCGCACCTGGGCAGGCGGCCAGCAGTTGCTGCTGTGCACGCGCCAGGTTGGCGGCATCGCGTGAGACCAGCGTCACGCGGGCGCCCTCGCTCAAAAAACCGTGGGCGCAGGCCAGGCCAATGCCTTTGCTGCCGCCGGTGATCAGGATGTGCTTGTCGCTTAGGTGAAGGTTCATGGGGCTTTCTTCTGCTGAAATGGAAAATTCGAACCCTGCCGATTTAATCACTCTTGCCCAAAGCTTGCCCCATGAACACCAAAACCTCTGCCTTGCGTGCGCGTTTGAACCAGCCCGGACTGGTGGTGGCCCCCGGTGTGTTTGACATGGTGTCCCTGCGCCTGGCCGACAGCTTCGGTTTTGATGCGCTGTACATGACCGGTTATGGCACGGTGGCCTCGCACATGGGCTTGCCCGATGCGGGCTTGGCCACTTACAGCGACATGGTGGGCCGCGTCACAGCCATGGCGGGCATGGCGCGCACGTCCTTGATCGCCGATGCCGACACGGGCTATGGTGGCTTGCTCAATATGCGCCACACCATTCGCGGCTACGAAGCGGCAGGCGCGGCGGCCATTCAGCTGGAAGACCAGGAGTTCCCCAAGAAATGCGGCCACACACCGGGCCGCCGGGTGATTCCCATGGCCGACATGGTGCGCAAGATCCGCGTGGCGGTGGATTCGCGTGCATCCAAAGACTTTTTGATCATTGCGCGCACCGACGCCCGCACCACGCTGGGCCTGGACGAAGCGCTGCGCCGGGCCGAGGCCTATGCCAAGGCGGGGGCCGACATCCTGTTTGTCGAATCGCCCGAGTCCGAAGAAGAGATGCGCCGCATCGGCCAAAGCTTTAACGTGCCTCTGGTGGCCAACATGGTCGAGAAAGGTCGCACCCCGGTGCTGACCCGCCCCGAGTTGGAGGCCTTGGGCTACAAGATCGCCATCTTCCCGGTCACCGCTTTGCTGGCCGGGGTGCAGGCCATGACGCAGGTCTACCAGCAGTTCAAGGATGCTGGCTCATCGGCGCAGGGCAGCACGCCCTTGTACGACTTTGCCGACCTCACGCGCCTGATGGGGTTTGAGGATGTGTGGGCTTTTGAGAAGCGCTACGCTGAAACCGAATGACAACATCGCCGTGTTGCCAGCAACGGCGCAATGCGGCCCCCGTACATGACGAAAACCACAAGGAGACAAGCATGAAAAACCTCAGCACCCAATCTCGCCGCCACTGGCTGCAAAACCTGTTGACCACCAGCCTCTCGGCGGGTGTGTGCGCAGCGTTGGCCCTTGGCGCCCATACAGCCGCCGCGCAAACAGCCTACCCGGCCAAACCGATTCGCCTGGTGGTGCCCTTTGCGCCCGGCGGTGTGACCGACACCAGCGGCCGACTGATCGCCGAGCAGTTGTCCAAACGCCTGGGCCAGCAGGTGATTGTGGACAACAAACCCGGTGCCTCGGGCAACATCGGCACGCAAATGGTGAGCGCGGCCGAACCCGATGGTTACACCTTGCTGCTGGGCTTTGACGGCACCTTGGTCATCAACCCGCACGTCTTTCCCAAAGTGGGTTTTGACACCGCCAAAGACTTTGCCCCGATTGGCAAGATTGGTGATGCCATCCTGATTTTGGTGTCGCACCCGGGCGTGCCGGCCAAGACCCTCAAGGAAGTGATCGCCCTGTCCAAAACCCAGTCGGGTGGCCTGTCTTATGGCACTTCGGGCACGGGCGGGACGCCGCACATTGCGGGCGAATTGCTCAAGCAGCGCACGGGTGCCAACCTGACACACATCCCCTATAAAGGCGGTGGTCAGGCCATGATCGATGTGATGGGTGGCTCCATCCCGCTGGTGTACACCGCTGTGGCGGGGGCGATACAGCACGTCAAGTCGGGCAAGCTGCATGCCGTGGCGGTGTCCAGTGCACAAAGAGCGCCATCCTTGCCCGATGTGCCCACCTTCATTGAAAACGGTGTGGCCGATTTCGACATCAACTCTTGGGTGGGCTTGCTGGCCCCGGCCAAAACGCCCCGGGCGATTGTGGACAAGCTCAACACCGAGCTGAACGCGGTGCTGAACGACCCGGCGGTGCGCGAACGCCTGAACACCCTGGGCATCACCGCCAGCCCTGGTGGCCCTGAAAAATTTGGCCGCGACATGGCGCGTGACCTCTCGCGCTACGCAGCGGTGGTCAAGGCGGCCAACATCAAGGCGGAATGATTCAGCCCCACAGCCCTTTCACCAGGGGCTGCGCCAGACGCTCGCCTTCTTGCAACCAGAAGGCCGGGTCTGCGCTCTGGATGCGGGTGATGGCGTTGCCCATGTGCGTGGCCGCTGCTTGCCTGGCCCCTTCGGCATCACCAGCCTCGACGGCCTTCAAAATGGCCTGGTGTTCGCGTTGCACTTCGGCGGCAAAGTCCACCCGGCGTGCTTCGTTGGCCCGGGTCACTTGCGTGGCTCCGAGCAAAAACTGGCCCAGGTATTCCAGGGTCTGAATCAGGAAGGGGTTGCGCGCAGCGTCCGCAATGGCCCGGTGAAATTTCACGTCTTCGGCCACGCCATTGCCGCCCGATTTCACAGCGGCATCCAGCGCCGTGACCGCTTGCCGAATGGCACCAATGTCATGGGCGTTGCGCCGCATGGCTGCCAGCGCGGCCACTTCGGCCTCCAGCGCCCGGCGCACCTCGACCATCTGAACCACGGCCTCTTGAGAGGCGGCGTGTCGGGCTTCAAAGTTGAGGGGCGCGAACGGCAGCTGCTGGCTCACAAAGACCCCGCTGCCTTGGCGCGAGTCGACCAGGCCCAGAGATTTGAGGCGAGACACCGCTTCGCGCACCACGGTGCGGCTGACTTCAAATTGCGCGACCAGACGCGCCTCGGTGGGCAGTTTGTCCCCCGGCGAGAGGCGACCCTGTTTGATCTCGGTGGTCAGTTGCTCCGCGACCTGGTCGGACAGGCGTGCGCCACTGGAGACGGGTGTGAAGTTCTGGGTCATGAAGTTGTCATACAAAAGACGTGGCTTGAGCATAGCGTGACTTCACGTTGTGTGATGAAAATAGCGGGGTTTGGCATCGGGTGAAACAAAAGCCCTGCAACTTAGTGAATTACGGATAGGTAAACTGATTTATCTATAGTAAATTACGACCTGTCGCACCTGAGGGTGCATTTCTCATGGCCGGAGAGCACGCATGGGCGCTTATACCAACCCGATTTATCCCTACAAAGGGCCTGCCGACCTGATGTCGACACCACCGCAGCGCAAGCCTCTGATCGTCATTGGGGCAGGGCCTGTGGGTCTGGCTGCGGCCATCGATGCCCGTCTGCAGGGGCTGGAGGTGCTGGTGCTGGACGATGACAAGACCGTCTCGGTCGGCTCGCGGGCTGTTTGCTATGCCAAGCGCTCGCTCGAAATCCTGGATCGGCTGGGCATTGCCGATCAAGCTTGCGACCTGGGGGTGAGCTGGAACATTGGCCGCACCTTCCTTGAGCAAGAGGAGGTGTACCAGTTCAACCTGGTGCCCGATGCGGGCCACAAGCGCCCCGGCATGATCAATTTGCAGCAGTACCACATTGAGGAAATGCTGATCGCCCGGGCCCTGGAGTTGGGCGCAGACATCCGCTGGCAGCACAAGGTGACCGCTGTCACACCTGCCGCCGAGCACGCCACGCTGACGGTGGAAACGCCCGAAGGCAGCTTCGACATCGAGGCCGACTGGCTGGTGGTGGCCGATGGCGCACGCAGCCCGGTGCGCCGCCATTTGGGGCTGGACATTGAAGGCCGTGTCTTCCAGGACCGTTTCCTGATCGCCGATGTGATCATGAAGGCCGACTACCCGGCAGAGCGCTGGTTCTGGTTCGACCCACCCTTTCACCCCAACCAAAGTGTGCTGCTGCACAAGCAAAGCAACAACGTCTGGCGCATTGATTTTCAGCTCGGCTGGGACGCTGACCCCGAAGAGGAAAAGAAGCCCGAAAAAGTCATTCCGCGATTGCAGGCCATGCTCGGCGATGAGCGCCCGTTCGAGCTGGAGTGGGTCAGCATCTACACCTTCCAGTGCCGCCGCATGACCGACTTTCGCCACGGCCGCGTGCTGTTCGCGGGCGATGCGGCGCACCAGGTTTCGCCCTTTGGTGCGCGTGGCGCCAACTCGGGCTTTCAGGATGCCGACGACCTGATGTGGAAGCTGGGCCTGGTGATCAAAGGCCAGGCGTCCGAGCGCTTGCTCGACACCTATGCGCACGACCGCCAGTTTGCCGCCGACGAAAACATCATGAACTCGACGCGCTCGACCGACTTCATCACCCCCAAGAGCCGCACCAGCAAGACCTTCCGCAACCAGGTGCTGGCGCTGGCCAAGCTACACCCGTTTGCACGCAAGCTGGTCAACTCGGGCCGCTTGTCGGTGCCCTCGTTCTTGACGGGCTCGGTGCTCAACACGCCCGATGCCGATGCTTTTGAAGGCAATATGGTGCCGGGCGCGCCCATGGACGATGCCCCCGTGCAGGTCAAGGGGCAGGACGCATGGCTGCTCGACCAGGTGGGCAAGGGCTTTCAGGCTTTGTACTTTGTGGAGGCGGCGCCCGTTGGCAAAGACTTGGCCGCACTGCAGGCCCTCCAGCAAGGCGCGGTGCCTGTCAAGGCCCTGATCGTGGCCCGACAGGCGCTCGATGTGCCCGGCTTTCAGGTGCTGGTGGACCACCAGGGCTGGATGGCCAAGCGCTACGACGCCCAAGCTGGCACTGCTTATCTGTTGCGCCCTGACCAGCACGTGGTGGGCCGCTGGCGCCAACTGGACATCGCCAAGGTGCAGGCAGCTTTGGCCCGCGCCATCGGCCACGCCTGAACGCCCCCTCACCCCTCTCAACCCCGACACCCGTGAGGACAAACATGAACAGCGCATTGAAAACAGACCCGAATTTCCACGAAGCGGGTCGCCGGTTTTTTCGTGACTTTTCGCCCGGCGACGAGTTTTACGAACACCTGATCGACGCCCACAACGGCCTGAGCGACGAACAAAGCGAGGCGCTGAATGCCCGCTTGATCTTGCTGCTGGCCAACCACATTGGCGATTTGCAAGTGCTGCGTGAAGCCCTGCAAGCCGCTCGAGAAAGCACTTGAACGCTTGGCCATTTCGCGGATTGGCCACCGCGTCCATGGGGCAAGCTGCTGCCCCGCACCCACTTTCTTACCTGGAGAAAACGCCATGAAGCTGAACAAAATTCACCACGTTGCCTACCGCTGCAAAGACGCCAAGCAAACGGTCGATTGGTACGTCAAAAACCTCAACATGGACTTTGTGCTGGCGATTGCCGAAGACCTGGTGCCTTCGACCAAAGCGCCCGACCCGTACATGCACGTCTTTCTGGATGCAGGGGGTGGCAACGTGCTGGCCTTTTTCGAGTTGCCCAACTCGCCCGACATGGGCCGTGACACCAACACCCCCGAGTGGGTGCAGCACATCGCCTTCAAGGTCGACAACCTGCAAGTGCTGGAAGAAGCCAAGGCCCGTCTGCAGGCCAATGGTGTGGAGGTCCTGGGGCCCACCAACCACACCATCTTCAAGAGCATTTACTTTTTTGACCCGAGCGGTCACCGCCTGGAATTGGCCGCTGACGTGGGCACCCCCGAGATGTACGCCAAGCTGGATGCCTGCAAGTGGGACATGCTCAACGAGTGGGCCCAGACCAAACGCGCCCCCAAGCACGCGGCCTGGATGCACGAGACCGAGCTGCAAAGCTGAAGAGGCTCAGCGCCCCCAGGCAAGCGAGAAAGGCGTAAAACTCGTCCTTGATAAATTGGTTCGATGTTGTACTATCTAGTCCTTTATCGAACCAAATGGATGGTCTATGTCAATTTCGCGCCGAAAAATTCTTGCGCTGGTGGGTGGTGGGGTCATTGTGGCCGCCGGCGGTGGTCTGGGATACGCCGTGACGCGCCTGCCAAAGACGGCCAGCCTTCCGTGGCAAATGGCCGGCAAATACCAAGACCCGCGGATGCATGCGCTGTCATGGGCCCTGCTTGCGCCCAATCCGCATAACCGGCAACCCTGGATGGCCAATCTGGCGGAGCCGGGTGTCGTGACGCTTTATGCCGACCCTGATCGACTGTTGCCCAAAACAGATCCGTTCAACCGGCAGATCACCATCGGCCTTGGCTGCTTTCTGGAACTGTTGCGGATGGCGGCGGCTGAAAATGGGCACAGGCTGGAAACAACCATCTTTCCGCAAGGCAGCAGCCCGGCCGGTCTGGACCGGCGGCCCGTTGCCCGGGTGGTCTTCACACCGGACACAACCGTAGCGCGCGATCCGCTTTTCGCTCAGGTGCAGCTACGGCGCTCAAACAAAGAGCCTTTCGACATGTCCCGCACCGTCGATCCGGCAGCCCTCGCACGCATCGGTGCAGTGGTCGCGAATGGCGCGCGCTTTGGCGGTACGGTGGATGCCACCGAGGTTGCCACGTGGCGAGAGCTGACCCACAATGCGCTGCAAATAGAGATTGAGACCCCGCGCACTTTTCAGGAGAGCATCGACCTGTTCCGGATCGGCCACCGCGAGGTTGACGCCAACCCCGACGGCATTGATTTCACCGGGCCACTTTTTGAAGCCCTCCACGTCGCGGGCCAATTCACCCGAGCTGCAGCGGCAGATCCCACCTCCAGCGCCTATAAGGCCGGGTTGGATGCTGTCTTTGCCAACACCGACACAGCGATGGGGCACGTCTGGCTGGTTACTGCCGGCAACAGCCGCGCCGACCAGATCGCCACCGGGGCGGACTGGTTGCGCGTGAACCTTGCGGTAACATCTGAAGGTCTTGGATTTCAACCACTGAGCCAAGCCTTGCAGGAATTTCCAGAAATGGCCGATCATTACGCAACAGTGCATAAACGGCTTGCGCCGACAGGCGGAACCGTTCAGATGTTGTCGCGTATCGGCTTTGGCCCCCAAACCACCGCCAGCCCGCGCTGGCCGCTCGAGACAAGAATTGCCTGATCCAGCACTCGCACTCTATTTCCGGGTGCTCAACGAAATAGGGATCATCGCGCAGTTGTCGCGCACCCTGCTCGAAGCCCGGCTTCCGTCGGGCTTTGTTTTGGCGCAGTTTTCGGTGCTCAACCATCTGGTTCGGGTCAGTGATGGTCAGACCCCACTCTCACTGGCCCGCGCATTTCAGGTGCCCAAGACTTCAATGACCCATTCGCTCGCTGTGCTGGAGCGGGCTGGCCTGATCGCCCTTCAGGCAAATCCCGAAGATGGGCGTTCCAAGCTGGTTCATATCACTGACGCCGGTCGCGCCTTCCGGCAGTCGACAATCGACGCGCTTGCCCCTGATCTGGGCCGCATCGCCGCCGCCATTCCACCCGATCAGCTTGCCAAAATGCTGCCCGATCTGGAAAGCTTGCGCCAATTTCTTGATGCTGAGCGCGCCCCTCGCGCCTGACAAGCCACAAGCCACAAAAAACACAGATATCAAAGCCCTCGCTCGTTTTGGCATTCGACACGCCATTGACTACAACGCCATCAATGGGCCTGAGGGGCATCCGCCTTGAGCGCTTGCGCTAGCAAAGACGCCAAGGCCACCACATTGCTTGGATGCACCACGCTGTCGGTGCTCCAAAATTCCTCCACCCCGGCTTGGTGGATGCGTTGCAGCGCATCGCCTGCCAACAAGGCGTGCGTCACGGCGACGTCCACGCTGGCGGCACCTGCGGCCAGGGCCAATGCGGCGGCGGTGGCCAGGGTGTGGCCGCTGCTGGTCACGTCGTCCAGCAACACCACCGCTTTGCCGCGCAGATCGCACGTGGGCAGCGTGATGCGCACAGCGCGGTCGCCGTGGCGAACTTTGTTGCACACCGCGTGCGGCAGGCCGTGGGCAGCGGCCGCTTGCCTGACCCATTGCGCCGACTCGCTGTCGGGCCCGAGCAGGAAAGCGCCGGGTCGGTGTTGTGCAATCCACTCGCCCAGCAACGGTGCTGCGCTCAGCGAGGTGACCTGACGGGCAGGCACGGCCTCTGCCAAAGTGGTGACGCGGTGCAAATGCGGGTCCACGGTGATGACCGCATCGAACAGCGACGCCAACCAATGGCCCACGATGCGCTGGCTGACGGCCTCGCCGGGCGCAAATGCCGTGTCTTGCCGCATGTAGGCCAGGTAGGGCGCGACCAGGCTCAGGTGCCTCGCGCCCAGTGCACGCGCTGTGGGCGCAGCCAGCAGCAGCTCGGTCAGTTTGTCATTGGGATGGTGCAGGCTGCGCAGCAACACCACGCGTGGCGGCAAGTGCGCGGGCAGTGTCAGCCGGATTTCGCCGTCTGGAAAGTGGTGGCGCTGAATCAGCCGGGGCACCAGTCCTGCGGCTTCGGCCAGGCTAAGCGCGGCGGGCGCCTCATCCTCAAAGTACAACAGGGCGGCGGTATCTGACATCGGTGCTTGACCTTCAGAACTCCACAAACACGTGCGGTACTTCGTGGGCCTGGCCCAGGGTGTAACCGCTCGATTTGCGGCACAGCTGCGAGGCAAAATCCAGGTCGCTCGGGTAGGCCGCATGCACCCGGTACAGCGGCTCGCCCTTTGCCACGCTGTCGCCGAGTTTGTGCAACAGGTCGACGCCTGCGCTTTGCACTTTGGGGGCGCCGGCCAGGCGAGCCACGCGGGCGATCTGCAGGTTGTCGATGCCCGTCACCACCCCATCGGTGATGGCACACACCTCCAGTGTCAACGCCCCCAGGGGCGGGTGGTTGTGGTCAAACGGGCGTGCGCCTTGCGCCGCGATGATGGCCTGCATGCGGGTCAGGGCGCGGCCCGAATCCAGGATGTCACGCGCCACGGCAAAGCCATCGCCGCCGCGCACATCGGGGTCAGCTTCGATCAGCCGCCCAGCCAGGCGCAAGGCTTTTTGCCGCAAGTCCATGGGCGCACGCGGGTCGTTTTCAAGCACCCGCATCACATCGCGCGCCTCCAGCATCGGGCCCACGCCCTGGCCCACCGGTTGGCGGCCATCGGTGATGACCACTTCGAGTGACAAATGCATGCGCGCTGCCACATACTCAAACAAGCGCCGCAGTCGCTGTGCGTCCGGCATGGAGCGCACCTTGGCGGTGGGGCCGATCGGGATGTCGAGCACCAAGTGGGTGGCACCCGCCGCGATCTTTTTGGACAGGATGGATGCGACCATTTGCGCGGGCGAGTCCAGCGACAGGGGCCGTTCCACCGCGATCAGCACATCATCGGCGGGTGACAAATCGGCCGAGCTGCCCCAGGCCAGGCAGCCCCGGTGGGTGCGCACAATTTCGGACAATTTTTCAAATGGCAACGCCACGTTGGCCAGCACCTCCATCGTGTCGGCGGTGCCTGCGGGCGAGGTGATGGCACGCGAAGAGGTTTTGGGGCACAAGATGCCGTAAGCCGCCAGGATGGGCACCACCAGCATCGAGGTGCGGTTGCCAGGAATGCCGCCAATGCAGTGCTTGTCGACCACCAGGGGTTCGCGCCAGTCCAGCCGACGGCCAGCCGCGACCATGGCTTCGGTGAGAAAGTAGACTTCTTCGCGGTCCATTTCGCCGCGGTTGGTGGCCACCACAAAAGCGGTGAGCTCGATTTTGGAATAGTGGTGCCCCGCAATGTCCTGCACGATGGCGTGAAAGTCGTCCTTGTTCAAGCGCTCACCATGGATCTTGCGAAACAGCGCCTCCATCGAAGCAGGCGGCTCGGCTTGTGCCACCGAGGCGGCGTGTCCATCGGGGATGCCCAAATGCCGAAAGGCGTCTTCGGACAAGCCCACCTCACCGCAGGCAACGATGCTGTCGTCGTCCACCACATTGAGCGTGGCCAGCACATGTCGGCCGTTGGCCCGCACTTCGATTTTGGACAGTGCCTGAAAACCTTCGGCGCGGTACACGGCGCAATTACGGTTGAGGTAGGCCACGTTTTCACGGTAACTGTCGATGGCCACCCTGCGCAGCGACAGGGCAGACGGCAAGACGGGCACGCCGGGGGGCGGTGCTATGTCAGGCGGTGCCATGGGGGTCAATTCACCAAGGGGCGGTAGGGGTTTGCGACGCATCGATTTGAGCCTACAGCGCAATCACGGCTTGAGGTGGGTCTGCGCGTGTCAGGCCTTGCTGTCGATCAACGTTTGTGCAGAAAAAATTGGGCCCCTGCAGCGAGCAGTGCAAAGCCCAGCATCATCCAGCCCAGGTTGACCGCGCCTTCGTGCGGGACCAGCCCCACCAGATAGCCCCCTGTGGCCCCGGTGAGTTGTTGCATCAGGCCCGCGACGGCAGCCGCCGATCCGGCCAATGCGGGCAATACGCCCACGGTGCCCGCCAGCGCAGGCGGGTTGATCAAGCCATGACCCAGTCCCAGCAGCATCAGCGGCAGTGCGACCGCCAGCGCGGTGTGGAACCCCGCTAAGCCCAAGGCAAGCATCAGAACCAGACCGGTCAGGGTCAGGGCCTGGCCCCAGGCCATCACGCGGGCTTCGCCCAGCCGCTGGATCAGGCGTGAGGTCATGAAGTTGCCCAGGATGTAAGACAGCGGCACCGCCATGATGAACCAGCCGATCCGGTCGGGCCCGATGCCATAAGACTTGAGCACGATCGGTGCACCCCCCAGAAATACATAAAACGTGGCGGTGCTGCCCGCCAGAATCAGCACATAAAGCACGAAGCGCGGTTCGCGTGCCAGTCGCGCGTAGGCGCTCAGCATGGCTTGCAGCCAGTGGCTTTCGCTCGGCTTAGGTTTGGGCGCGCGGGGCAGACCCCGCCAGGCGGCCAGCAACAGCAGCAAGGCCAGCCCCGCCAGCAATACGAAATTGAATTGCCAGCCCCAGCGCACATGGATCTGGCCGCCGATCAGTGTGGCCAGTGGCGGGCACATGCCCAGCGCCATGCCGATGTAGGCCATGACCCGTGTGCGTTTCGGACCAGTGAAAAGGTCTTGCACCATGGAGCGACTGACCACCATGCTCGCTGCGCTGCCGGCGCCTTGCAACACGCGCGCAACGGTCAGTGTGGTGATGTCGCTGGCCATCGCCGCCATGATGGAGGCCAGCCCTGCCACCGCCAGCCCCAGCATCAGGATCGGCTTGCGCCCATGCCGGTCTGACAAGGGGCCATAGACCAACTGCAAGACCCCATAGGCGACCACGTAGCCGCTGAAAGTCAGCTGAACATCGGCCTGGCTTGTGTCAAAGAGGGCGCCCCATTCCTGCATGGACGGCAGACAAAGTGTCATGGCCAGCAGGCCAAAGGAAATCTGGGCCAGCAAGTTGGCGATCAGCCAGCGGCCATGTTCGGGGTGCGGATTCACCCCGGCGTGTTGTTGCGGCATGTCAGCCGCGCTGCAACTTGTAGACCGCAGTGCCTGCCATCAGGTTGGGCAGCAGGCGCACTTCCTGGCCGTTTTGCAGACCGAAAGCGTCCACCACCTGCAACTGGTTTTTGCGGGCCAGATCGCCAAAGTCGGCAAAGGTGCCCACACGGATGTTGGGGGTGTCGTACCACTGGTAGGGCAGGCGCCGGGTCACCGGCATGCGGCCTTGCAGCACGCTCAGGCGGTTGAACCAGTGCGCAAAATTGGGAAAGGCCAGGATGCCGACACGGCCCACGCGCACCGTCTCGCGCAACATGGTCTCGGCGTTGCGCAGGTGTTGCAGCGTGTCGATTTGCAGCACCACGTCAAACGACTGGTCGTCAAACAGGCTCAGGCCTTCGTCCAGGTTCAACTGGATTACGTTCACGCCGCGTTGCACGCAGGCGTGCACATTGGCATCGTCGAGTTCCACGCCATAGCCGGTGCAGGCTCTGTGTTTTTGCAGGTAGGCCAGCAAGGCGCCATCGCCGCAGCCCAGGTCGAGCACGCGTGCGCCTTGCGGCACCAAACGGGCAATGGCTTGCATGGTCAGGGCGTCACTCATGCCGCACCTCTTTTGAGCAAGGTGTTGGCCACGTTGTCAAAGTAAGAGCGCACCACGTTCATGTAGCGCGCGTCGTCCAGCAAGAAGGCGTCGTGCCCGTGCGGTGCGTCACTCATGCCGCACCTCTTTTGAGCAAGGTGTTGGCCACGTTGTCAAAGTAAGAGCGCACCACGTTCATGTAGCGCGCGTCGTCCAGCAAGAAGGCGTCGTGCCCGTGCGGTGCGTCGATTTCGGCATAGCTCACGTCACGGCGGTTGTCCAGCAGGGCCTTGACCATCTCCCGGCTGCGGGCGGGCGAAAATCGCCAGTCGGTGGTGAAGCTGATCAGTAAAAACTTGCAGGTGGCGCGGCCCAGCGCCTTGGACAGGTCGCCGCCAAAGGCGCGGGCAGGATCGAAGTAATCGAGCGCCCGGGTGATCAGCAAATAGGTGTTGGCGTCAAAGTATTCGCTGAACTTGTCGCCCTGGTAACGCAGATAACTCTCGATCTGGAATTCGACTTCCTGCGTGGAGTATTTGTAGCCGGTAGCGTTGTCGGTCACGGCCTGGCGCAACTG
>NZ_JBIKHV010000096.1:0-7479 GCF_044361985.1 Limnohabitans sp.
CCGTGACAGCGCCAAAGTGCAGGCCGCGCTGGCGGCCCTGAGCGCTTCGGCCGAGTCGGGCCAGGGCAACTTGCTGGACCTGTCGATCCAGGCGGTGCGTTTGCGTGCCACGGTGGGTGAAATTTCTGACGCGCTGGAAACCGCCTTCGGCCGTCACCGTGCCGACACCCAAAAGGTGACGGGCGTCTACGCCGCTGCTTACGACGACGGCGACAACGTGGGAGACACCATGGAATACTGGAACCAGCTCAAAGCCGACATCGCCGAATTCGCCGACAAACAAGGCCGACGCCCTCGCGTGATGATTTCTAAGTTGGGTCAAGACGGTCACGACCGGGGTGCCAAAGTGGTGGCCACGGCGTTTGCCGATCTGGGCTACGACGTGGACATGGGACCGTTGTTTCAAACACCGGAAGAGTGCGCCCGACAGGCAATTGAAAACGATGTGCATGCCGTGGGTGTATCCACTTTGGCCGCTGGACACAAGACCCTTGTGCCCGCCATCATTGCCGAGCTGAAAAAGCAAGGGGCCGACGACATCATCGTGTTCGTTGGGGGTGTGATTCCACGTCAGGACTACGACTTCTTGTACGAAGCGGGTGTCAAGGGCATTTACGGCCCCGGCACACCGATCCCGGTCAGCGCCAAAGACGTGCTGGAGCAAATCAAGAAGGCGCTCGGGTGAGCCCTGTGCAGTTGCTCGATGGCTTGCTGCACGGTAACGCGGCCGAGCAGCGCCGCGCCATGGCCAAAGCCATCACGCTGCTCGAATCCACCCGCGTGGACCACCGTGCCCTGGCCGATGAGCTGCTCACGGCCATGCTGCCGCACACGGGCCAGTCGTTTCGGCTGGGCATCAGCGGTGTGCCGGGTGTCGGCAAATCCACCTTCATCGAAGCGTTGGGTTTGTATTTGATTGGCCAAGGCTACCGTGTGGCGGTGCTGGCGGTGGACCCGTCCAGCACGGTGTCTGGTGGTTCCATCCTGGGCGACAAAACCCGCATGGAGTTGCTGAGTGTGCACGAGCGCGCCTACATTCGCCCCAGCCCCAGCAGCGGCACTTTGGGAGGCGTGGCCGAAAAAACCCGCGAGTCCATGCTGGTGTGCGAAGCTGCTGGCTATGACATTGTGATGGTCGAGACGGTCGGTGTGGGCCAGTCCGAGACGGCGGTGGCCAACATGACCGACATGTTTGTGCTGATGCAGCTGCCCAATGCGGGCGATGACCTGCAAGCCATCAAAAAAGGGGTGATGGAGTTGGCCGATTTGGTCGTCATCAACAAGGCCGACATTGATGCGATCGCTGCCACCCGTGCCGAGCTGCAGATCACCAGCGCCTTGCAATTGCTGGGCATGCATGGCGGCTCGGGGCACGCGCATGCTGACACCACGCTGTGGCACCCCAAGGTGGTGCAACTGAGTGCCCTGCTGAATCAGGGTGTTGACAGTTTTTGGGCTGCCGTCAGTGAGTTCAAGGACCTGCAAACCCGCAATGGCCGATGGGCCCTTCGCCGCCAACATCAAGCCTTGTCGTGGATGTGGGAGCGCATCGACGCCGGCCTCAAGCAAAATTTTCGGACGCAAGCGCGGGTGCAAGCGCTGCTGCCCCAACTCAGCCAACAAGTTGCAGCGGGCCAATTGGCCGCTTCGACGGCTGCCCGTCAATTGCTCAGCGCCTATGAAACGAAAAGTCAAAGCGCAGAGTGAATGAACAATCTTCCTGGAGAAAAGAGAGCCACCATGCAAGACATCAACGAACAATTGGAACAAAAGCGCGCTGCGGCCCGCTTGGGCGGCGGACAAAAGCGCATTGACGCGCAGCACGCCAAAGGCAAACTCACGGCACGCGAGCGCATTGAGGTCTTGCTGGACGAAGGCACTTTTGAAGAGTGGGACATGTTCGTTGAACACCGTTGCACCGACTTTGGCATGGAAGACAACAAGATTCCCGGCGACGGCGTGGTCACTGGCTACGGCATGATCAACGGCCGCTTGGTGTTTGTCTTCAGTCAAGACTTCACCGTGTACGGTGGTGCTTTGTCTGAAACACACGCCGAAAAGATTTGCAAAATCATGGACCAAGCCATGAAGGTCGGCGCACCCGTGATCGGCCTGAACGATTCGGGCGGTGCCCGCATTCAGGAAGGCGTGGCCTCGCTCGGTGGTTACGCCGATGTTTTCCAGCGCAACGTGATGGCCAGTGGTGTGGTGCCGCAGATCAGCATGATCATGGGGCCGTCGGCTGGTGGCGCGGTGTATTCGCCAGCGCTGACCGACTTCATCTTCATGGTCAAGGACACGTCTTACATGTTTGTGACGGGCCCTGAAGTGGTCAAGACGGTGACGCACGAAGAAGTGACGGCTGAAGAGCTGGGCGGCGCCCTGACGCACACCACCAAAAGCGGCGTGGCCGACATGGCCTTTGAGAACGACGTGGAAGCGCTGCTGATGTTGCGCCGCCTGTACAACTACCTGCCGCTGAACAACCGCGAAAAAGCGCCTGTGCGACCCAGTGGCGACCCCTCTGGCCGCTTGGACATGAGCCTGGACACCTTGGTGCCCGAGAATCCCAACAAAGCCTATGACATGAAGGAACTCATCGTCAAAACCGTGGACGATGGCGACTTCTTCGAGCTGCAGCCCGACTACGCCAAAAACATCCTGATCGGCTTTGCCCGCATGGAAGGCCAAACCGTGGGCATCGTGGCCAACCAGCCGCTGGTGCTGGCCGGTTGTCTGGACATCAAGAGCTCCATCAAGGCGGCGCGCTTTGTGCGCTTTTGCGATGCGTTCAACATCCCCGTCATCACTTTTGTCGACGTGCCTGGTTTCATGCCTGGCACCAGCCAAGAGTTTGGCGGCATCATCAAGCATGGCGCCAAATTGCTCTACGCCTATGCCGAGTGCACCGTGCCAAAAATCACCGTCATAACGCGCAAAGCCTACGGCGGCGCGTACGACGTGATGGCCTCCAAGCATTTGCGCGGTGACGTCAACTTTGCCTGGCCCAACGCCGAAATCGCGGTCATGGGTGCCAAAGGCGCGGTCGAGATCATCTTCCGTGAAGACAAGGGTGACCCGGAAAAACTGGCCGCCAAAGAAGCCGAATACAAAGCCCGCTTTGCCAACCCCTTTGTGGCGGGCGCACGCGGCTTCATCGACGATGTGATCCAGCCGCACGAAACACGCAAACGCATTTGCCGCTCGCTGGTCATGCTCAAAGACAAGAAAATCGAAAACCCATGGCGTAAGCACGGGAACATTCCGCTTTAAGCCGAAGGAGATGAAGAACATGTTTACCAAAATCCTGATTGCCAACCGCGGCGAGATCGCCTGCCGCGTCATTGCCACTGCTCAAAAAATGGGCATCAAAACCGTGGCCGTTTACTCGGAAGCCGACAAGGAAGCAAGGCACGTGCTGCTGGCCGACGAGGCTGTGCTGATTGGGCCTGCCGCTTCGCGCGAGTCGTATTTGGTCGCTGACAAGATCATCGCGGCAGCCAAGGCCACGGGCGCGCAAGCCATTCACCCGGGCTATGGTTTCCTGAGCGAGAACGCCGAATTCTCCAAACGCTGCGAAGACGAAGGCATCGCCTTCATCGGCCCACGCCACTTCTCGATTGCTGCCATGGGCGACAAGATCGAGTCCAAAAAGCTGGCGGGCGCTGCCGGTGTGAACTGCATTCCCGGTGTCAACGATGCCATTGAAACCGCAGAAAAAGCCGTCGAAATCGCCAAGAGCATTGGCTACCCCGTGATGATCAAAGCATCGGCCGGTGGCGGTGGCAAAGGCCTGCGCGTGGCCTTCAATGACAAGGAGGCCTTTGAAGGCTTCACTTCTTGCCGCAACGAAGCGCGCAACAGCTTTGGCGATGACCGCGTGTTCATCGAGAAGTTCGTCGAAGAGCCTCGGCACATCGAAATCCAGGTGCTGGGCGACAGCCATGGCAACGTGATTTATTTGAACGAGCGCGAGTGCTCGATCCAGCGCCGTCACCAAAAGGTGATCGAAGAAGCACCATCGCCATTCATCTCCGACGCCACCCGCAAAGCCATGGGTGAGCAGGCTGTGCAATTGGCCAAGGCCGTGAAATACCAATCGGCCGGTACGGTGGAGTTTGTGGTCGGCAAAGACCAGAGCTTTTACTTTTTAGAGATGAACACCCGCTTGCAGGTGGAGCACCCGGTCACCGAGGCCATCACGGGCCTCGATTTGGTCGAGATGATGATCCGGGTGGCTGCTGGCGAGAAATTGCCCATCGCGCAAGAAGACGTCCAGCGCAATGGCTGGGCCATTGAGTGCCGAATCAACGCTGAAGATCCGTTCCGCAACTTCTTGCCTTCTACGGGCCGTTTGGTGCGTTTCCAAACGCCCAAGCAAACCATGTTCCAGGGCAACACCGCCGACCTGTTTGGCGTGCGCGTGGACACCGGCGTGCAAGACGGCGGCGAGATCCCGATGTTCTACGACTCGATGATTGCCAAGCTGATCGTGCACGGCAAGGACCGCAACGAGGCGATTGCCAAAATGCGCGATGCGTTGAACGGATTTGTGATTCGGGGCATCAGCTCCAACATCCCTTTTCAGGCCGCCTTGCTGGCGCACCCCCGCTTTGTGTCCGGTGACTTCAACACAGGCTTCATTGCCGAGCAGTACAGCAAAGGCTTCCGTGCCGAAGATGTGCCGCACGACGACCACGATTTCTTGGCTGCACTGGCTGCCTTTGTACGCCGCAAGTCACGCCAACGCGCTGCCAACCTCAGTGGTCAGTTGCCGGGCTACGATGTCAAGATCGGCCAGGACTATGCGGTGGTCGAGTTGGGGCAGGGCGGCAACAACCGCTATGTGTCCGTGCATGTCGATGAGTTCACGGGCAAACCCGGTGTCGCGCAAATCACCGTGGGCGGCAAAACTTATGCGATTGAGAGCAACTCGCGTTTGAACGACATCCGCATTGAAGGCACGTGCAACGGCAAGCCGTTCACGGCGCAAATCGAACGCGGCACGGTGAAGAACCCATTGGCCTTGCAAGTGCAGCACAACGGCACCCGCATCGAAGCCTTGGTGATGTCGCCCCGCATGGCCGAGCTGCACAAGCTCATGCCCTACAAGGCACCGCCTGACCTGAGCCGCTTTGTGTTGTCACCCATGCCCGGCCTGTTGGTTGAGGTGTCGGTGCAGCCGGGCCAAAAAGTGCAAGCCGGTGAGCGGGTGGCCGTGATCGAAGCCATGAAGATGGAAAACGTGCTGTTCGCCACGCAAGACGGGGTGGTCAAAAATGTGGTCGCCGTCCAAGGCGAATCGCTCACAGTCGACCAGATGATTGTGGAGTTCGAATAAATGACACGTCCCTTCAAGGTTTTGGGTGTTCAGCAAATCGCCATTGGTGGCCCTGACAAGGGCCGTCTGCAAAAACTCTGGGTCGACATGTTCGGCCTGCAAGTGACCGGCACCTACAAAAGTGAACGTGAAAATGTGGACGAAGACATTTGCGCTATTGGTAGCGGCCCGTTCAAGGTCGAAGTCGATCTGATGCAACCGCTGGACCCAGAAAAAAAGCCCGCTGTGCACACCACGCCGCTGAATCACATCGGTTTGTGGATCGATGATTTGCCTGTGGCCGTGGAATGGCTCACAGCACAAGGCGTGCGCTTTGCACCGGGAGGCATTCGCAAGGGGGCCGCCGGTTTTGACATCACGTTTTTGCACCCCAAAGCGAACGAGGAGTTTCCGATTGGCGGCGAAGGCGTGCTGATCGAACTGGTTCAGGCGCCGCCTGAAGTGGTCAGTGCGTTCCAAAGGCTGGCCAACGCCTGATTTCAGTCAGATTGCCCTGTGCACGGCGCTAGCCGTTCAGACTGACAGACCTTGCAAAACGGCCCAGCAAAGGTCCCACCCAAGGGCCTTTGATCGACCACGCCATTTTGTGTTTGATTCAGGCAGCGCTGTTGCGTGCTTGGGCTTTGGCCAAAGCGGCCTGAAGGATTGCGCGCTTGCGGTCGATTTCGGTTTGGGCGCCTGGTCCTGAGTCGATCTTGGTGTGGGTGGGCAGATCCGAGAGTTTCATTTGGAGCTCAGCTTGCTGGTGAGCCTGGTGCTCATGCAGCTCACTTTGTAGGCGCGATTTTCGGTCTTGGTAACGCTGGCGTGCGGTGTCCGCGGCAGCAGAAGACCAGGCGGCCCAGCCGGTGTGTGTGCCTGTCACATTTTCCAATGAAATGCAGTCGACAGGGCACGCCGGGATGCACAGCTCGCAACCTGTGCACCAGGGTTCGATCACGGTGTGCATCAACTTGTTGGCACCCAAAATCGCATCGGTCGGACAGGCCTTGATGCACAGGGTGCAACCGATGCACCAAGCCTCGTCGATGATGGCCATTCGGCGTGGACCTTCGGTGCCGTGCTCAAAATTGAGGGGTGTCACTGGCTGACCCGTCAGTGCCGCCAGGCGCTCAATGCCCGTTTGCCCACCGGGGGGACATTGGTTGATGGGGGCACTCAATTCGGCCATCGCCAGGGCGTAGCTGGCGCAGTCAGGGAAACCGCAGCGCGTGCACTGCGTCTGGGGCAGTGCATCGTTCAACAATAGAAAAAGCGCCTGGGTCTCAGGCGCTGATGGCGGTAAAGCAGGCATGGACCTCAGGCTTTTTTCTTCGGAACAACCCAGGTGGTTTTGGCCGAAGTGTTGGGTTTGGCGACCGCCGTGGCCTTGCTGGTGGCCTTGACTGGGACTTTTTTGGCAACAGCGACTTTGACAGTAGGTTTTTGGGCGCGTTTGACCGCAGGAGTGGGCGCGGATTGGACGGTCTTGACGGTCTTGACAACCTTCACCTTCTGAAGAGCCACCGCCACGGTTTTTCCGGTTGTGTTCACTGCATGGCTCTTGATGAACTTGACCAGTTGGGGGTACACAATATCGCGCCAGCGACGTCCGCTGAAGATGCCGTAGTGGCCAGCGCCTTCCACTTCCAAGTGTTGGCGTTCGCTGGCCAGCACGCCACTGCACAGGTCTTGGGCAGCACGTGTCTGGCCTGAGCCTGAGATGTCGTCCAGCTCACCCTCGACGGTCAGCAAGGCGGTGTGCTTAATATCTTGTGGGCGAACACGTTCCACGCGGCCATCCACGCCTTTGACGTCCCAAGTGCCGTTGACCAGCTTGAAGTCCTGGAACACGGTCTGGATGGTTTCCAGGTAGTAATCAGCGTCCATGTCGAGCACGGCGTTGTACTCATCGTAGAACTTGCGGTGGGCTTCGGTGCTGGCGTCGTCACCCTTGATCAGGTCTTTGAAGTAGTCGTAATGGCTGGTGGCGTGGCGGTCGGGGTTCATGGCCACAAAGCCGGTGTACTGTAAGAATCCAGGGTAAACGCGACGCCCTGCACCCGGAAAATTGGCCGGTACTCGGTAGATCACATTGTTTTCAAACCAAGAGAAGCTTTTGTTGGTGGCCAGGTTGTTCACCGAGGTGGGCGATTTGC
>NZ_JBIKHV010000097.1:0-7223 GCF_044361985.1 Limnohabitans sp.
GAAATCACCAAGGTGGCCAAAAAACTGGCTGGCAAGAAAGTCGAATGGCGGGCACATTCCGAAGAAACCAAGGGATCCTACTTTTGCGAGCCTGGTGGCAAGTTGGGACCTGCTGACCGATTGATCAAGCGCATCGAGATGACCAAGGACTTGGCAGACCTGATCGTGTTCATGGTCAACAGCTACATCCGCCCCACTGACATACGCAACATGCAGCACAAGCATGTGGAGATCATTCGCAGAGAGTGGACATACCTAAGGCTCAGCTTGCCCCCCAGCAAGGGGCACACCTTTCCCATCACCACCATGCCATGGGCCGTCAAAGTTTATGAACGCATTCGGCGTCGACAGGTGTTGGAACTGGGCCGTGACATCCACCCCGAGGACTATGTGTTCATGCCCGAAGCGGCATCACGCGACAACGCCATGAAACTGCTGGCAAGGCAGTTTGAAATCGTGCTTGAGGTCACAGGGTTGAAGCTCAGTACTGCTGGCGAAACCCGTACCTTGTACAGCCTGCGTCACAGCAGCATCATGTTCCGATTGATGTTTGGTCGAACGGTGGACACCTTGACCCTGGCTCGCAATGCACGAACCAGCCCAGAAATGATTGATCGCTTTTACGCCGCCCCACTACAAGGTGAGATGAACGTGGGCGAGTTGCAGAGCAAGCGGCGGCCACGGCCTTGGGAGTAAAGAGTCAGAGTTGACGACGGCTATGCAGTGGTTGCGGCCGATAGCTCGAAGTGGCTCCACCGATGTACTCATCGAAAAGCCCTAGCTCTTACCTGCCGTCTGCAAAGCGTAAATGCCTGAATATCCCGCCGAGAAATCCGGCGGTAATTCGATCACTCCAGCTTCCACGCGTGCATGGGTAGCCAGCTCGCCCCTGACCATCTGGTTGCGATGGATGCTGTCTACAACAGGTGCGGTGTAGGCGAATGAGTCAGCAGCAGCGTACTGAATGATGTAGGTCGTGCGCAAGGTATTCGAGCGGTTTTGACTGGAGCCGTGCACTGCGAGTCCGTGATGTGCCACCACGTCTCCCACGCCCAACTCGTTGTCGACCACGTTCACAAAGTCCTCCGGGGTCATCGTGTGATTGCAATTGAGTTTGTAGATGCCGTTTTCCCAATGACTGCGTGGCCCCAACTTGTGGCTGCCAGGGATCGTCTGAAGGCAGCCATTGATGGCGCGGGACGCATTAAGAGGTATGCTCAAAGCGACAAGGTTGGTGTTGGTGTGAGGAAACACCGGCCAGTCCTGATGCCAGCCAATCTCTGCACCTCCTTGGGGCAGTTTGAAATTGATCTTCGAGTGGTAAAACTTGACCGCTCCTCCAAGCAGATCTGCGGCAATGTCACCAAGAATCGACTCAAAAGCAGTTGCAACGTAGACCGGATCAAGCTCGGTCGGGCTGGAGATTCGCCGTATGCGCGGCGCCTGGGCGGTATGCGCAGGCTCCAGGTCGTAATGTTTCGACTTTTGCTGGAGTGATCGGCCCTCATCGTACAGCCGCTCGGTGGTCGATATCAGCCTCGTAAGCAATTGGGGATCAAGCACCTGTCGGAGATTGAGGTAACCCGTATCGTGGTAATCCCTGATCTGTTCAGGGGAGAGGATGCGTTGATGACGGATATTCATCGGGCCTCCTGCGTCGAGCTTTCAAGCGAGAAAATGTGCTCGCTTCCCATGATGAGTGGTTTTGTATTGGTCGACCGGACGTAATCAGGCCGTGGGTTGGGAACATCGCGACACCGGTTGGTTACCGGGTTGTAAACCACATAAATCGCCCAACGATTGTGCTGGGACAAGTTATGTCCCGAGGCGTGCAGGATGTTGCAGTCAAAGAACACCACGGTGCCGGGCTTGCCAGTGATCGCCACTGGTTCGGGGCTGCGGGCCATGATTTCTAACAGCTTGTCCTTTGGCGTCACATAAAACTTGTAGCCCGTAGCTTCGTTGAATTCAGGCTCCAGACTGCCCTCCTTGTGGCTGCCCGGAATAAAGTACAAGCAGCCGTTCATCTCTGTGGGCTCGTCCAACATGACCAGCGCAGTAGTTGGACGTGCCTCAGGCATGCCATCTCGCTTCCAGGTTCCGTAATCCTGGTGCCACGCCCACACCGAGCCGTCAATGGCGGTCTTCAAATTGCATTTCGTGTGATGGATGTACAACTGCTGCTCGGAAAGCAGATCCTGCGCGGGCTCGAGCACGCGTGAAGTACGCGAGACGGCATGAAACACCGGTGAAGCCGTAGGGCCATCCGCCTCGTGGACCCGATAGATGGTTTTGGCAACATTGCTGCCCTTTTCCCGTACCAGGTGATCCGTTTCGATCTCTTGAATTCGCTCAAGCTCGGCTCTCATGGCCGCTACCTCGGAGGCGGAAAAAAGGCCATCGAGGGTAATGAATCCATCTCGGTGGTAGGTTTCGATCTGCAGATGGGTGAGGCGCACAGGCAAACTCCTTAAACAGGAGTTCATGGTATGTGACTGGCATGCCAGTTGTCAAGTACGGGTAATCAGGGTCCTGTGGGCGAAATCAAATAGATCATCAATCACCCGATCACTGGCATCGGCAGCCTTCTCAGGTTTGCCGGAGGCCATCGCACGTGCAAGGGCCACATGCAGACGCAGTGTCGCGTTGACTTGGCCATGATGATGGTAGAACCAGAAACGCCGTGAGGCCGAGTGAAGGGCGGACACGGCCGCAGCAGCCACCATGTTTCGAGCGCTTAGTGCAGACTGCCTGTTCATTTCGTTGTCCCACTGCAGGAATGACACAAGGTCTTCAGACTTCACAGCAGCTTCCATGCCATGTGCGACAGCTGCCATGGCTTCGCGTTCAGCCAGAGTGGCACGCGTGGCTGCAGAACGAGCGATCAAGCGGTCGAGTTCGCGTCGTGTCTCTAGGATCTGGAGTTGATGACCCACGTCGATGGCGGTCACTACCACCCCACGACGGGGCAGGATCTGAACAAGGTGTTCACGCGCCAGACGCTGCAAAGCTTCACGGATCGGCGTATGTCCAATGCCAATGCGTTCGCTGAGCATGGCTTCCGACACCACGCTGCCTGGCGCGAGCTCAAGAGTCACGATCATCTCCTCAATGCGGCGATAAGCTTCCTCGTTGAGTGAGGGAGGCTCTTGGCCAGGAGTTGGCGATTTCGAGAGTGCGCTGGGTCTGCTGGTCATGATCAATATGGTGCCACAAGTAGATCCCTAAGGCGGCAACCGACGGTCATATGCACTAGGTAATGGTCCGCTCCCAGCCTTTAGCGAATGTTTGCGCGCAAAGTCTACGTAAGGCAGTGTTCCTTTTTGGACGGCACCCGTGCGGGCATCAAAAAAGCCCTACAGCGTGTTTTTAGCTGGGCTCGCTGGGCTGAGTAGCTGGACGCGCTTCAAAACAAACATAGCGTTTTTTTCAAGTTGAGCACAGCGCCAGCAGTGTCAGCACAAAGGCAAAAAGCAATGTGTCATTGACACCATGTGAGCGTCACTGACAGCAGATTTAAAAGTAGTTGTTTGACTGTTCCGAAATCTATGAAAAGACTCAGAAAAATCTATGAGAAGTAGTAAACCCGGACCATACTACTTTGAACCAAAGAAAAAGCACCTAGAGTTGCCTCTAAGTGCTTGATTTCATTGGAAATTTTTGGTGGGCGATGCAAGTTTCGAACTTGCGACCCCTGCAGTGTGAATGCAGTGCTCTACCCCTGAGCTAATCGCCCCACGCTTCTCAGCGAAGATCAATATTATTGCATGAAAAATATGACTAACTTGCGTCTGGCAAGCAAGAATTGACGCATCAAGCTGACGCAACTTGGATTTGGCGCCACACAGTTTGCCCACCGCTGGATTTGTCGAGTTGGGTCAAAACATCTTCATGGACAGCAAGTTCTTGGGCGTTCGCCAACAGGACAGGCAAAGAAAACTGACTCAAATCGACATGAATCAAATCTGCTTTTGAATCGCTGGGTGCATCGCCAGCGTCAATCAGCAGGGCTTCCTGGCCGCGCGTCATGTTGATGTACACATCGGCCAGCAACTCGGCATCGAGCAAGGCGCCGTGCAGGGTGCGGCCAGAGTTGTCGACCTCCAGACGATCACACAGGGCATCTAGGCTGTTGCGCTTGCCTGGGAACATTTCCTTGGCCATGGCCAAGGTGTCAATCACGTTGTCCACATAGGCCTTGAGCGGCTTCTTGCCTACTCGCTCGAGTTCCTTGTTCAGGAAACCGATGTCAAACGCAGCGTTGTGGATGATGATCTCGGCGTCGCTGAGGTAGTTCAAAATTTCTTCAGTCAGGTCAGAAAATTTGGGTTTGTCACGCAAAAATTCATTGCTGATACCGTGCACCTTGAGGGCATCTTCGTGGCTGTCACGCTCTGGGTTGAAGTAAAAATGCAGGTTATTACCCGTGAGCTTGCGGGCATACAGTTCAACGCAACCCAATTCGATGATGCGGTCGCCACCTTCGGCTGACAGGCCCGTGGTTTCGGTGTCTAAAACGATTTGGCGCATGATTTTTTACTTCGCAGTTCAGTGAAGTTCTTTGGCGTGGTTGATGGTGTAACGCGGGATCTCGATCACCAGGTCCTGCTTGGCCACAAAGGCCTGACAGCTCAGGCGAGAGTTAGGCTCAAGGCCCCACGCACGGTCAAGCAGATCTTCTTCTGTCTCTTCCATTTCGTTCAGGCTTTTAAAGCCATCGCGCACGACCACATGGCAGGTGGTGCAGGCCGCGCTCATGTCGCAGGCGTGCTCGATGTTGATCTTGTTATCAAGCAGGGCTTCGCAAATGCTGGTGCCTGCAGGCGCTGTTATTTCTGCACCGTTGGGGCAGTATTCGGGGTGGGGGAGAATTTTGATAACGGGCATAGATGTCTTTTGAATTCGGGACAGGTCAAGCGTTTACAAGGCCTTGATATTTTGGCCTGCCAATGCTTTTCGAATGCTGTGGTTCATGCGCTCAGCGGCAAAGGCCTCGGTGCCTTTGGCCAAAGCCTGGGTGAGGTCTTCCAGCGCTTGGGCGTCTTGCTCGGTTTGCACAGCGGCTTGCAAAGTGGCCATCAGGGCGTCAATGGCGCTGCGCTCATCGGCTTGCAGCAAGTGGCCATCTGATTGCAGGGCGCTGCGCGTAGCCAGCAACATGCGGTCGGCGTCGACCTTCGCCTCGACCAAAGCTCGGGCCTTCATATCGGCTTGCGCTGTGGTGAAGCTTTCTTGCAGCATGGTGGCGATTTGATCGTCGCTCAAGCCATAAGAGGGCTTGACATCGATGTGCGCTTCCACACCACTCAGTTGCTCTTTGGCACCGACGCTCAACAGGCCATCGGCGTCCACCGTGAAGGTCACGCGGATACGGGCGGCGCCAGCGGCCATGGGTGGGATGCCACGCAACTCAAAACGAGCCAGACTGCGGCAGTCTTGCACCAGATCGCGCTCCCCTTGCACCACATGCAGGGCCAGCGCGGTCTGCCCGTCCTGGTAGGTGGTGAAGTCTTGCGCCATGGCGGTGGGGATGGTCTGGTTGCGCGGGATGATGCGCTCGACCAGGCCGCCCATGGTCTCGATGCCCAGTGACAGCGGGATCACATCCAGCAACAGCATTTCGCCGGCAGCGTTGTTGCCGGCCAACTGGTTGGCCTGGATGGACGCACCCAGCGCTACGACTTCATCCGGGTTGAGGTTGTTCAGCGGGGCTTGCCCAAAAAAGTCGGCCACAGCCTGCTGAATTTGCGGCATGCGTGTGGAGCCGCCAACCATGACCACGCCTTGGATGTCTTGTTTGGTCAGCTGGGCATCACGCAGCGCTTTTCGCACAGCGGTGATGCAGCGGGCGGAGAGGGATTGCGTCACAAGCTCGAAGTCAGCTCGGCTCATGTGCACCGACAAATTGCCGGTCGACAAGGGGACATCCAGTGTAGCCGACTCGGCGCTTGTCATGGCTTCTTTGGCCGCACGGGAGGCCGCCTTGAGGAGCGTTTTGTCTTCTGCGGTCACGGCCAACAATCCAGGCTGACGCGCCAGCGCAGCATCGGCCAGAGCCTGGTCGTAGTCGTCCCCACCCAAAGCAGAATCACCGCCCGTGGCCAGCACCTCGAACACGCCTTGTGTGAGGCGCAAGATGGAAATGTCAAACGTGCCACCGCCCAAGTCGAACACGGCGTAAACGCCTTCACTGGCGTTGTCCAGACCATAGGCAATGGCGGCGGCTGTGGGCTCGTTGATCAGGCGCAAGACATTCAGGCCCGCGAGTTGAGCGGCGTCTTTGGTGGCTTGGCGCTGGGCGTCGTCAAAGTAGGCGGGTACTGTGATCACGGCGCCGTACAAGTCATCGTTGAACGTGTCTTCGGCCCGGTAGCGCAAGGTGGCCAAAATTTCGGCGCTAACTTCCACCGGCGATTTGGGGCCTTGCACCGTCTGGATGCTGAGCATGCCCGCATCACTGTCTGTGAATTGGTAGGGCAATTTGCTGCGGTCTGCAATGTCCTTGAGGCCACGCCCCATGAAGCGTTTGACCGAAGCAATGGTGTTGACCGGGTCGGTGGCTGCGGCCTGCACGGCATCGAAGCCGATCTGGCGGCCCTGCCCGGGCAGGAAGCGCACGACCGATGGCAGGATCACCCGGCCATCGTCATCGGGCAAGCACTCGGCCACGCCATTGCGCACCGAGGCCACCAGGGAATGGGTCGTGCCCAGGTCAATGCCCACGGCAATACGACGCTGGTGGGGATCGGGCGATTGGCCCGGTTCAGAGATTTGCAATAACGCCATGGTCTGTCGGTTCAGGTCAATTCAATCGGTCAAGTTTAGCGTTCACTTCTTGCATGAAGCGTTCAATGAACATCAGCGCCCTCACCTGCCCCACAGCCTGTGCAGGGTCTTTGGCTTGGTCAATCAATCGAGCCAGTTCGAGCTGCACGCCCTGACGGTCGGCGCGCACTTGCTCAGCAAGCGATTCCAGCCCTTCACCGCTGTCGGTTTCATCCAAAGCTTCACGCCATGCCATCTGTTGCATGAGAAATTCGGCAGGCATGGCAGTGTTGTTCTCGGCCTGGACAGGAAAACCTTGCTGCTCACACAGATAGGCAGCTCGCTTGAGCGGGTCTTTCAGTCTCTGGTAAGCCTCGTTGATGCGCACCGACCACTGCATGGCCACACGCTGGGCTGCGGGGCCCTCGCCTGCGAATCGGTCAGGATGCGCTTCTCGC
>NZ_JBIKHV010000098.1:0-7147 GCF_044361985.1 Limnohabitans sp.
TAACTCGCTCGATTCACGTTACTGGGGTTTTGTGCCGGATGCCAACATTGTGGGCAAAGCCTTTTTTGTCTGGATGAACTTCGGCAATCTCAAGCGCATTGGCGCTTTTGACTGAGGTGACCGTGGCCACTTCTCCTGCATTGTCAGCATTGCAAATCCGACTGGGCTATGCCTTTCAACAGCTTGGGTTGTTGCAACAAGCTGTCACCCATCGCAGCTTCAGTTCAGACCACAATGAGCGCCTCGAATTTCTGGGCGATTCGGTGCTCAACCTGGCTGTGGCGAACATGCTTTACGCGCAGTTGTCCAGTTTGCCCGAAGGTGACTTGTCGCGGGTGCGAGCCAATCTGGTCAAGCAAGACACCTTGCACCAATTGGCCAAAACGCTGGACTTGTCTGCTGTGATGCGCCTGGGCGAAGGTGAAATGCGCTCTGGCGGTCAAAGCCGCCCCTCCATCCTGGCCGATGCACTGGAGGCCATCATCGGCGCCGTGTATCTGGATGGGGGCTATCAAAATGCGCAAACACTGGTGGAACGCTTTTTCCAAAAAGTGGACATCAAACCCGACATGCAGGCAGCGGGCAAAGACCCCAAGACCGAGTTGCAAGAGTGGCTTCAAGGGCGTAAGTTCGCGTTGCCAAAATACACTGTGGTGGGCACCTCCGGCGCAGCGCATCGGCAGCAATTCGAGGTCTCCTGCGAGGTGACCGAATTGCGCCAAACCCAACAAGGCTCAGGCGCATCGCGTCGTGCGGCTGAACAAGCAGCGGCAGCCGCCTTGCTGCAGATCCTGAAATCCGAAAGCCCTGCATGAGTTCCGATAAAAAACCTGCTGAATCTGAACGCAACTCGCCTGAGCAACAGATGCGTCGCCCTGTTCAAATTGCGGGCGTGACCATCCAGCCACGCGATGCCTCCGAAGATGCCACATTGCCCCCTGTGACTGCTGCGGCCGAGCCTGTGGCCGTGAGCGGTAAGCACTGCGGCCTGGTGGCCATCGTGGGCAAGCCGAACGTGGGCAAGTCGACTTTGCTGAACGCCTTGGTGGGCCAAAAAATCAGCATCACCTCGCGCAAAGCCCAAACCACGCGCCACCGCATCACGGGCATACGCACCCAGGGCTTATCGCAGTACGTTTTTGTGGACACCCCGGGATTTCAGACCATTCATGGCACCGCGCTGAACAAGTCACTCAACAAGACCGTGGTGGGTGCCGTCAGCGATGTCGACCTGGTGCTGTTCGTGGTCGAAGCCGGCAGCTTCACCACCGCCGATGCCAAGGTGCTGGCGCTTTTGAAACCCGGAATCCCGGTCTTGCTGGTGGCCAACAAACTGGACAACGTGCACCGGCGTGGCGATATCGCACCGTGGCTGCGCGAAATGCAGGAGCGCCACGCCTTCAACGAATTTGTGCCCATGTCGGCCAAACAACCCAAGGACATTGAGCGCCTGCTGGGCATTTGTGAAAAATACCTGCCCGAGCAAGCTTGGTGGCACGCCGAAGACGAATTGACCGACCGCAGTGAGAAGTTTTTGGCCAGCGAGATGGTGCGCGAAAAATTGTTCCGTTTGACCGGTGACGAGCTGCCCTATACCTCCACCGTGGTGATCGACAAGTTCGAGGAAGAACCCGGCCGCACGGCCAAACGCATGCTGCGCATTGCGGCAACCATCGTGGTCGAACGTGAAGGCCACAAAGCCATGGTCATTGGTGACAAGGGTGAAAAGCTCAAGCGCATCGGCACCGAAACCCGTGTGGAGTTGGAAAAGCTGCTAGACGCCAAGGTGTTCATTGAGCTTTGGGTCAAAGTCCGCTCGGGTTGGGCCGATGACGAAGCGCGTGTGCGCAGCTTCGGTTACGAGTAACTGCCAGCGCCCATGGCCACCAAGCGGATTGCTGACGAGCCAGCCTATGTGCTGCACCGCTACGACTGGAGTGAGACCAGCCTGATTCTGGAAGTGTTCACACGCCACCATGGCCGGGTGGCTTTGGTGGCCAAGGGCGCCAAAAGGCCCACTTCCAGCTTTCGTCCGGTGCTGCTGCCCTTGCAACCCCTGTCACTGGCTTTTGGTGGCGATGGCGATATTCGCACCCTCAAATCCGCTGAATGGGTGGGTGGGCATGTCATGCCCACGGGCGAGGCACTGTTGTCGGGTTACTACCTCAACGAGTTGCTGATGCGCCTGACAGCGCGAGACGATCCCCACCCGCAGGTGTTTGACGTGTACGCGGCGGCTGTGCGCTTGCTTGCCAGTGGCGATCCCGATGCCTTGCAATGGGCTTTGCGGGGGTTTGAACTGCTGCTGCTCAAAGAGATGGGCTTATTGCCTGCACTGGATGTGCAGACCTTGACCCTCAAGCCTTTGTCGGCCAACGACTGTTATGTTTTGCTGCCTGAGGCGGGGCTGCAATGGGTAAATGACGACAAGCGCAACGCCTTGCGAGGTGAACAATGGCAGTCGCTACAAGCTGCGCTGCTTGCCCCCAAGCCGCTGGCTGCCTTGCTGCGTGAATGTGCCGATCTGCTGGTTCAGTTGCAACGCCCTTTGCGCCTGTTGCTCAACTACCATTGCGGTGTGGGTGCCTTGCGCACCCGACAAATGATGCTGGACTTGCAAACCTTATGAACACCTTCATGCCCACATCTCCCCAACGCGTTGCCCTCTCGGTCAACGTCAATAAAGTCGCGCTGTTGCGCAATTCCAGGCACCTGGCCATACCCAGCGTGACCCGTGCCGCCGAACTGTGCCTGCAAGCGGGTGCCCACGGCATCACCATCCACCCGCGCCCGGACGAGCGTCACATCCGCGCCAGCGATGTGCCGCAGCTGCACGCTCTGATGAAAGCCTGGCCCGAGCGCGAGTTCAACATCGAAGGCAACCCGTTCCACAACCTGATGGCGCACGTGCGCGCAGTGCGCCCGCAACAGGTGACCTTTGTGCCTGACAGCGAAGGCCAGTTCACCAGTGACCATGGCTGGACTTTCCCGAAGGATGCAGAGCGTCTGAAGCCTTTGATCGCCGAATGCAAAAGCCTGGGCGTCCGTGTCAGCCTGTTCATGGACCCGATCCCTGAGCAAATGGCCTCAGTCCGCGCTGTGGGTGCCGACCGGGTGGAGCTCTACACCGAGCCGTATGCGGCCACTTGGGGCGCGCCAGAAAATGCGACGCAGTTGCAGCGCTACGCCGATGCAGCGGCGGCAGCCGTGCAGGCTGGTTTGGGCGTGAACGCCGGACACGACCTGAATCGCGATAACTTGCCCGCCTTTGTGGCAGCCGTGAAGGGCTTGCAGGAAGTCTCGATCGGCCATGCCTTCATGGCCGATGCCCTGGAGATGGGCTACGCTGCGACAGTTCGGGCGTATTTGAACGCCATGGCCTCTTGATGAAGGCCCCCGCATGATCTATGGCATTGGCACCGACATTTGCGACATTCGCCGTATCCGGGCCAGTCTGGACCGGCATGGCGATCGCTTCGCGGCCAAAGTCTTGAGTGATGGCGAAATGGCCACTTGGAGAGCCCGCAGCGCCCGCTGGCCCGAACGTGGCGTGCGCTACCTGGCCACCCGTTTTTCAGCCAAAGAGGCCTTCAGCAAAGCCATCGGTCTGGGCATGCGCATGCCCATGAGCTGGCGCTTGTGCGAAATTGGCAAACTGTCCAGCGGCCAGCCTGTGATCGTCCTGCATGGTGGACTGAAAGAATGGTTTGAAGCCAAAAATCTCAGCGCCCACATCACCGTCACCGACGAGAGCGAATATGCCGCGAGTTTTTGTGTGGTCGAAACCGGGACGCCGCATTCTGTGCCGGTCAGTCCAGCCCCTTGATTTGTGCTTCTTCACCCTGAACTAAAGAGCATTACCATGAACATTCATGCCCCCCTGATTCTGGACATTGAAGGCATTTCTCTGAGTGCTGATGACCGCCGTCGCCTGGCCCATCCGCTCACAGGCGGCCTGATTTTGTTTGGCCGCAACTGGCAAAGTCGGGCACAACTGAGCGACTTGTGTGCCGAGGTCAAAGACATCCGTGCGGACCTGCTGATTGCTGTGGACCATGAAGGAGGCCGCGTGCAGCGTTTTCGCACCGATGGTTTCACCCACTTGCCACCCATGCGGGCCTTGGGCGAACTCTGGGCACAAGATAGCCCAGACCTGCCCGGCTCGGGCGTGCTCAAGGCCTGTGAGGCGGCCACATCAGCCGGTTTTGTGTTGGGCAGCGAGTTGCGTGCTTGCGGTGTGGATTTCAGCTTCACCCCTGTGTTGGACCTCGATCATGGCGAGAGTGGTGTCATCGGTGACCGCGCCTTCGCCCGTGACCCGCGCGTGGTGAGCCTGTTGGCGCGTAGCCTGATGCACGGCTTGCTGCAATCGGGCATGGGCAACTGCGGCAAACATTTCCCTGGGCATGGCGCCGTCAAGGCCGATTCGCACGTGGCGCTGCCCGTGGACAAACGCAGCCTCAAAACCATCCTGGCCGACGATGCGCAGCCCTACCGTTGGTTGGGCAGTGTGCTCACGGCCGTCATGCCTGCCCATGTGATCTACAGCAAGGTGGACAGCCGCCCAGCGGGATTCTCGGCGCGCTGGCTGCAGGACATCCTGCGCAGGCAGCTCGGCTTTCAAGGCGTGGTTTGTACCGACGACTTGTCGATGGCCGCTGCACGCCAAATGGACGGGCGCACGCTCAATTACGTCGAAGCCGTGATCACCGCATTGCAGGCAGGCTGTGACCTGGCGCTTTTGTGCAACCGCTCTGTCGTGAATGGCGGCATTGAACTGGACGAAGTGCTCGATGCCTTGGCTGAAGCCCAGTTGAAAGGCCATTGGATGCCCAGCGAGATCAGCGAAGAGCGGCGCTTGAACCTCTTGCCCCGATCCCCCGCCCGTCCCTGGGACGAACTGGTGCGCTCAAACGACTACATGCAGGCACTCGACCGACTGCCTTGAACTGAACAGGACCCAAGAATGAATTGGATTGCGCGCATTTTCATGGGCCTGCTGGGGCTTGTCTTTCTGGCCGTGCTGCTGGGCGCTCTGGGCCTGTACATTGTGTTTGCCACCCTTCGCTGGCTGCTGACCGGACGCAAGCCCCAGGTGGTGATGGTCTGGCAGCAGTTCAGTGCGTTGCGCAAGGGCGCACGCTGGGGAGCCCGGCCCGGCTTTGAGTCGGGTTTTGAGTCACCTCGCCAGGACGACATCGTCGACGTTGAAGTCCGCGAGGTCGTTGAAGACGCACCCCGTTTGCCGCCCCGGCAACAGGGCTGAACCCGTTAGCCACCAAAAAACCCGGCCATGGCCGGGTTTTTTGTGGGTCCGTGCACCGTGCGCCGCTCAGCTTTGAATATGGCGCAGCGCCGGGAACAAGATCACGTCACGGATGCTGGGGCTGTCGGTCAGCAGCATCATGAGGCGGTCAATGCCGATGCCGCAACCGCCAGCGGGCGGCATGCCGTATTCGAGCGCACGCACAAAATCATGGTCGTAGTACATGGCTTCGTCGTCACCATCGTCCTTGGCGGCCACCTGAGCATGGAAGCGGGCGGCCTGGTCTTCGGCATCGTTCAATTCGCTGAAGCCGTTGCCGAACTCGCGGCCAGTGATGTAGAGCTCAAATCGCTCGGTCACTTCGGGCCGAGTGTCGTTGGCGCGCGCGAGGGGTGAAATTTCTGTGGGGTGTTCCATGATGAAGGTCGGCTCCCAGAGCTTGTCTTCCACGGTTTCCTCGAAATAAAACACCTGCAAGCTGGCCAAGCTGCGTGTAGAAAGCTTGTCCTTGGCTTCACTCATGCCCAGCTTTTTCAGCGCGTTGACCAGCCACTCGGCGTTGTCCACGTTGTCGCCCGCCTCGGTGTGTTTGAGGATGGCCTCGCGGATGGTCATGCGGGTAAAAGGCTTGCTCAGGTCCACTGGCTTGCCGTTGTAGCTCAGGTCGAGTGTGCCTGCGGCAATCATGGCGGCGTCGCGGATCAGGCTTTCCGTGAAGCCCATCAGGTCCTGGTAATTCCAGTAGGCCGCGTAGAACTCCATCATGGTGAACTCGGGGTTGTGGCGCACCGAGATGCCTTCGTTGCGGAAGTTTCGGTTGATCTCGAACACGCGCTCAAAGCCACCCACCAGCAAACGCTTGAGGTAAAGCTCCGGGGCAATGCGCAAGAACATTTCTTGTTCCAACGCGTTGTGGTGAGTCACAAAGGGCTTGGCGTTGGCGCCGCCGGGAATCGGGTGCAGCATGGGCGTTTCGACTTCCAGGAAGCCGTGCTTGACCATGAACTCGCGGATGCCGCTGACGGCTTTGCTACGGGCCACGAAGCGCTTGCGAGCAGCTTCGTCGGTCATCAGGTCCACGTAGCGCTGGCGGTACTTCACTTCTTGGTCAGCCACGCCGTGGAATTTGTCGGGCATGGGCCTGAGGCTCTTTGTCAGCATGCGGATCGAGGTGGCATGGATCGACAACTCGCCGGTGCGGGTTTTGAACAAATGGCCTTCGACCCCCACGATGTCGCCCAGATCCCAGTGTTTGAACAAGGCATACAGGTCTTCGCCTACATCGTCGCGCGTGACATAAACCTGGATCCGGCCTGTAACATCTTGCAGTGTGGCAAAGCTGGCCTTGCCCATCACACGCTTGAGCATCATGCGACCAGCCACTTTGGCGGTGGTTGGCGCCACGCCTTCTCCGTTCAGGGCTTCAGCAGTTTTTTCGCCGTGGGCCTGGTGCAGATTGGCCGCGTGGTGCTCGGGCTTGAAGTCGTTGGGAAAGGCCACGCCCTTGCCGTCAGCCTGTGCCTGACGCATGGCTTTGAGCTTTTCGCGGCGCTCTGCGATCAGTTGATTTTCATCCTGGTGCGCAGGGGCTTGCGCGGCAGAGGCGGGGGCAGTCGTGTCAGACATGGCGAGGTGCTGTTGGGGTCGGGCGCAGCAGGCCGCCCGATCCGGGGTTGTAAAGGGGCGCGAATGCGCAAAGCCTTCTATTTTAAGAGTTCGCGGGCGGTTTCTGGCCCTCATTTCCACCAGAAGTGTCCGAAGGCGCCGATTCCACCATATCGCCCACCAATTCGAGGCGCATCAGGGGCTCTTGCAGCGTAAAAAGTCGGTATTTCATGGCCAGAGGCAGGGGCAGCAGTTCGCACCAGCGGTCAGACAACC
>NZ_JBIKHV010000099.1:0-7132 GCF_044361985.1 Limnohabitans sp.
TCACAGCAGATTTAATATCTTCCTGAACAACTTGTGGGTCATCTGTGGATCAACGGTGGACTCCTGTGTGAAATCCCGCATCGTGAACTCAGCCCTGCACTTTATGCCATCAATTGATGATCAAGACGCCTGATTTTATCCAAATTCGTCATGACAGATGAATTAAGTTAGTTGGTACAAACTTTAGAAATCTTTTTTAGAAATCAAAAACTGGTTGAAATCAGGCCCAAAAAGGCCTGGATATGCTGCCAATGACCTTCAAAAACTGTGGACTCTTGACAAGTCTGACCATTTATTTGGTGGGTCGAATCAGCACATACTGCGCCCCGTCACCCCTGCGAATCAGGACACTGGTCGGTCGACTCTTGTCAACACGGGACATGGCCAACTCAAAGTCTTTGAGTGATGTGACTTCCAAATTGGCAACCGCCAAGATCAAATCGCCTTCGCGAATACCCGCCCTGGCAGCGGCATCGGTTGCAGCATCCACCCGCACACCACCACGCACGCGGAGCTCTTTCTTTTGGGCTTCGGTCAAATCGCTGACGCTCAAGCCCCAGTGCTGCCCGATGGCTGCAGGTGCGGTTTTCTCTGGGGGTGTGGCTGCAGCAGCAACTTTCTCAGCCTCAATCTCGGCCACCGTGATGTTCAAGTCTTTGTTGGCGCCACGGCGAAAAACCGTGATGCCCACTTTGCTGCCTGGTTTGGTGTTGCCCACCGCACGGGGCAAGTCAGCCGGCTTATCAATGGGCTTGCCGTCAAAGCGCGTGATGATGTCACCGGCCTCGATGCCAGCCTTGTCAGCAGGCGAGCCTTCTTCGACGCCCCGCACCAACACCCCCTGCGCCTTGCCCAGACCAATTGACTCCGCCACGTCTTTGGTCACAGGTGCAATCTGGACCCCAATGCGCCCACGGCTGACGCGGCCGCTGGCGCGCAGTTGTTCACTGACGCGCATGGCTTCGTCCATGGGAATGGCAAACGAGATGCCCATGAATCCACCCGAACGGGAATAGATCTGGCTGTTGATGCCCACCACCTCACCGCGCATGTTGATCAACGGCCCACCCGAGTTGCCAGGGTTGATCGCCACATCGGTCTGAATGAACGACAAATAATCGCCTGTGTCGCGTTGCTTGGCGCTCACGATGCCTGCAGTGACGGTGCTCTCCAGGCCAAAAGGCGAACCAATGGCCATGACCCATTCACCCACACGCAAACGGCTCACGTCGCCCACCTTGACGGCAGGCAGCCCTGTGGCCTGAATTTTGACAACGGCCACATCGGTGCGCTTGTCCGCACCCACGATGCGCGCCTTGAATTCACGTTTATCGGTCAGGGTCACCATGACTTCGTCGGCACCCTCCACCACATGGGCGTTGGTCATGATGAAGCCATCAGCACTCAAGATGAAGCCAGATCCCACGCCCCGGGGCTGAGCTTCATCCTGCGGTTTGTTTTGGCGGGGCGCTTGTCTGGGCGCGTTCGGCATAGGGACGCCAAAAAACCGCCTGAAAAGTTCTTGCATTTCTTCGTCCGGTGTGGCGGCACCCGGTGTGCTGGGGCGCACTTTTTCAAGGGTCCGGATATTGACCACCGAAGGTCCCACCTGCTCCACCAGGTCGGTGAAATCAGGCAGACTGCGCACCACCGTGCTTTGGGTTTGCGCGATCACCGCACCGGATGGCGTCCATGCCATAGCCACAGCCAAGGCACTGAAAAGTGTGGCCGTAGCGGCCGTTTTAATCCAACTTTTTTTCTGCACAAAAGCTCCTTGTAGGGTGACACAACCCAGGTTCAAATTTGCTGTTGCCAATGCGGGTGAATTCAGTCAGCTCAAGACACCTCAAGCATGCTCTGATATTGGCTCGTCCTTGTTGTGGATTGTCATCGCACGCGAATATACAGCGCATCTAAAACCATGCCACTTTGAGGGCATCGTCACTTCCTCCAACCAGGCAAAGGTCAGCAGTCCACATCGCTTTTCTTGCTCGTCCAGCCTCCAGACAAACAGCAATAGCTTGGACCCCAAATCCAAGCCCACAGCCACTTCAATGCGAAATTCTTCGTTCTTGTTTTTACCTGCATCTGGCAGCCAGAGCCAGGCCTCACCACTCCAGAAGAACCGCCCACCTTGCAGAGCCTGGCGAGGTCCCCAGACGAGAGCGCCAAGCATGCACAATGCCCAAAAAAACCAGGCTGAGCAAACCATGGCAAGCGTTGTCTGCCCAGACACTTGCCACCCAACAAGCCCCAGCGCCGAAATCAATGCCAAGCCCATCAAGGCGACCCGGCCCCAAACAAAACGCCCCACCGGGAAAGCCACAGGTGGGGCGTTGTGCATGCTTGCAACCTGCGTCAGATGCGTTTAAACACCAACGAACCGTTGGTCCCACCAAAACCAAAATTGTTTTTCAGGGCTACGTTGATTTTCATGTCGCGTGCCGTGTTGGCACAGTAGTCCAGATCACACTCCGGGTCGGGGTTGGCCAGGTTGATGGTAGGAGGCACTTTTTGCAGATGCAGCGCCAGTACGGTGAACACACTCTCGATGCCTCCCGCGCCACCCAGCAGGTGACCGGTCATGGATTTGGTCGAGCTGACCACGGTTTTGTAAGCGTGCGCGCCCAAAGCCGCCTTGATGGCATTGGTTTCATTGATGTCCCCCAATGGTGTGGAGGTGCCGTGGGCGTTCAGGTAATCAATCTGGTCGGCATTGACACCGGCATTGCGCATGGCGTTGACCATGGCCCGGCGGGGGCCATCCATGCTGGGTGCGGTCATGTGACCTGCGTCAGCGCTCATGCCGTAGCCTGACAGCTCGGCGTAAATCTTCGCGCCACGTGCTTTGGCGTGCTCGTACTCTTCGAGCACCATCACGCCAGCTCCTTCTCCCAGCACAAAGCCATCCCGATCTTTGTCCCAAGGGCGGGAGGCAGCTGTGGGGTCATCGTTGCGGGTGGACAAGGCACGCATGGCCGCAAAGCCACCGACACCGAGTGGCGACACACAGGCTTCAGAGCCACCGGCGACCATCACGTCCGCATCGCCGTATTCGATCAAACGACCGGCTTCGCCTATGGAATGCAAACCTGTGGTGCAAGCAGTCACAACAGCCAGATTAGGGCCTTTGAAACCACTGCGCATCGACACGTGGCCAGAGATCATGTTGATGATCGAGGCCGGTACGAAAAATGGGGAAATTCGCCGCGCACCACGGGCGATGTATTCGGCATGGGTATCTTCGATCATCGGCAAGCCGCCAATGCCCGAACCGATCACCACACCGATGCGACAAGCTTCTTCTTCGTCCAGTGCATCGCCTGTTGGCAGCCCTGAATCCTGAATGGCCTGCGCGGCTGCAGCAATGCCGAAGTGGATGAAACGGTCCATCGTCCTGGCCTCTTTGGCGGAGATGTAGGACTCGAGGTCAAAGTTCTTGACTTCACCCACGAATCGGCAGGACATGGCCGAAGCATCAAAACGGGTGATAGGGCCAATGCCGGACTGACCGGCAAGCAGGTTGGCCCATGCGTCGGTGACCGTATTGCCTACGGGGCTGACGCATCCCAAACCCGTGACTACAACGCGGCGCCGGGTCATCGTCGATCAGGCCTTCTTGCTTTGAGCGTAGTCGATCGCAGCTTGCACCGTGGTGATTTTTTCTGCGTCTTCGTCAGGAATCTCGATGCCGAACTCGTCTTCGAGTGCCATCACCAGTTCCACAGTGTCCAGGGAGTCGGCACCCAGATCGGCCACAAAGGCTTTCTCGTTGGTAACTTGTGACTCTTCAACGCCGAGTTGTTCGGCAATGATTTTTTTGACACGTGCTTCGATATCGCTCATGGGGTCCCTCTGAGGGTTGTGAAAAATGGAGATTTTACCTGTCCGGAAGGGTGTTCCGGAAATCAGGCCATGAACATGCCACCATTGACATGCAATTCTTGTCCTGTGACATAGCCCGCATGTGTGCCAGCCAGGTAGGCCACCGCATGGGCGATGTCGTCGGGTTTGCCCAGATGGCCCAGAGGAATCTGGCCCAGCAAGGCTTTCTGCTGTTCTTCGGGCAAGCTGGCGGTCATGTCGGTTTCAATGAAACCGGGTGCCACGCAGTTGACCGTGATGTTGCGGCTTCCCAGCTCACGGGCCAGTGCACGGGTCATGCCCGCCACACCCGCCTTGGCCGCAGCATAGTTGGCTTGGCCGGGGTTGCCTGAGGCACCCACCACGCTGGTGATATTGATGATGCGACCATAGCGCTGCTTCATCATGGGGCGGATGACCGCTCGGCTCATGCGAAACACCGCCTTGAGGTTGGTGTCGAGCACCGCGTCCCAGTCGTCATCCTTCATGCGCATGGCCAGCGTGTCGCGGGTGATGCCTGCGTTGTTGACCAGCACTTGCAGACCGCCGAGTTCCTTAACGATGGCATCCACCAAGGATTCGCCTGCGGCAGCATCGTTGACGTTCAAATTCGCGCCGCGGCTGCCAGGAAAAGCCGACAAGACCTGGCTTATTTTGGCAGCACCCTCGTCACTGGTGGCGGTGCCAATGACCACATAACCGGCTTTGGCCAGATGCAAGGCAATGGCCGCACCGATGCCACGGGAGGCGCCGGTCACCAGCGCCACTTGTTTTGCTTCGGGTTTTTGAACTTCGCTCATGCCAACAATCCTTTCACTTCAGCCAGGGTGCTCGGGTCATACAAGGCCACACCGTTCAATTCAGGGTCAATCCGCTTGGCCATGCCCGCCAGCACCTTGCCAGGGCCACATTCCACCAAAACAGTCACGCCGCGGGCCTTGATGGCCTGCACGCATTCGACCCACCGCACCGGGCCAAAGGCCTGGCGGTAAAGTGCATCGCAAATGCGAAATGGATCGGCTTCGACGGCCACATCGATGTTGTTGAGCACCGGAATTTGTGGCGCACCCAGGCTCAGTGTGGCCAGCTTTTCGCGTAATTTTTCAGCCGCAGGCTTCATCAGGCTGGAGTGAAAAGGAGCCGACACAGGCAAGATCAGGGCACGTTTGGCGCCCATGGCCTTGAGCACTTCACAGGCTTTGTCGACTGCAGCCTTGCTACCTGCAATCACGGTTTGTGCAGCATCGTTGAAGTTCACAGCCTCAACCACCTCCGGGCTACCGCTGGGAAAAGTGGCTTGCGCCTCCAGGCAACCAGCCATCACTTTTTCGGCGTCCAGACCCAAGATGGCAGCCATGGCGCCCACGCCCACAGGCACAGCTTCCTGCATGGCCGCGGCCCGCAAGCGCACCAGCGGGGCGGCTTGTGCCAAAGTGAGCACCCCAGATGCGACCAAGGCACTGTATTCACCCAAGGAATGGCCCGCCACCACGGAGGGCTTGCCCCCCCCTTCGGCCAGCCAGGCCCGGTATGCGGCAACCGCCGACACCAGCATCACGGGCTGGGTATTGGTGGTCATGGCCAAGGCTTCTTTGGGGCCTTCGTGAATGAGTTTGGCCACATCTTCACCCAAGGCGTCCGAGGCTTCTTTCAGGGTTTCGAGCACCGCAGGGTGATCGCCCCAAGCGTCCAGCATGCCCACCGATTGGGAGCCTTGGCCAGGAAAAACAAAAGCAAATGTCGTCATAAGCCTATCTGAATCAATGTGAAATCAGGTCAGTTCGCCGGGCGCAACTGACCTGCAAGGGTCCGTTCAATAGCGCAATAACACCGAACCCCAGGTGAAGCCGCCACCCACACCTTCAAGCATGAGTGTCTGGCCGCGCTGAATGCGCCCGTCACGAACGGCAGTGTCCAGCGCCAAAGGGATGGAGGCGGCTGAAGTATTGCCATGTTGATCCACAGTGACCACTACCTTGTCGGCTGGCATCTTCAGCTTTTTGGCAGTGCTTTGCATGATGCGAATGTTGGCCTGATGCGGGATCAGCCAATCGATGTCGGCATCGGTCAAATTCGCCTTGGCCAGACTGGCCCGGGCGGTTTCTTCGAGCACACCCACGGCCAGCTTGAAGACAGCCTGCCCGTCCATTTTCAGGACCGGATCGCCCAAAATGCCGCCACGGTTCACATGGCCTGGCACACACAGAATATCCTTGTGTTTGCCATCGGCATGCAAATCAGTGGCCAAAATTCCGGGCGCGTCCGAGGCTTCTAGGACCACGGCGCCTGCGCCATCCCCAAAAAGTACGCAGGTGGTGCGGTCCTTGAAGTCGAGAATGCGGCTGAACACTTCCGCACCAATGACCAGTGCCCGCTTGGCGGAACCGGTCTGGATCATGGCATCGGCGATCGTCAACGCATAAATGAAGCCACTGCAAACCGCCTGCACGTCAAACGCCGGGCACCCTGCAGCGCCCAGCTTGTGTTGCACCATGGTCGCAACAGAGGGGAAAACCATGTCTGGCGTCGAGGTGCCCACGATGATCAGGTCAATGTCCTGTGCGGCCAACCCAGCGGCATCCAATGCCTTGCGAGCGGCTTCTGTGGCCAGATCGCTGCAGCCTTGCTCATCGGCTGCAAAGTGGCGTGCACGAATACCCGTTCGCTCCACGATCCAGTCGTCCGAAGTTTCAACCCCTTGCTGAGCCAGCTGGGCGGCCAGGTCGGCGTTGGTCAGGCGATTTTCGGGCAGATAGCTGCCGGTGCCCAGAATGCGGGAATAAATTCTCATACAGGTGTGACCGCTGGTTCTGTCCGTTCAGCCTGAGCGCCCATCAGCAAGGGGGCAGCATGCGCGATGCGTTCACGAACGCGATCCAACAATTGGTTGCGAACTGCATCATAAGCGCGGATCAAGGCATTTTCAAATGCCAGCTCGTCGGCAGAACCGTGACTTTTGAACACCAGGCCCCGCAGACCCAACAAGGCAGCACCGTTGTAGCGACGGTGATCCACACGGTTTTTAAAAGCAGTTAAGACCGGATAAGCCAATAAAGCGGCAGTTTTAGTAAAGATGTTGCGAGAAAACTCTGCCTTGAGGAAGCTACTGACCATGGTGGCCAGCCCCTCACTGGCCTTCAGGGCCACATTACCGACAAAGCCATCACAGACCACAATGTCGACTGTGCCCTTAAAAATATCATTGCCTTCGACATTGCCATGGAAATTCAAATCTCCGGAATTGGCAGCAAATCGCAACAGTTCACCA
>NZ_JBIKHV010000100.1:0-7119 GCF_044361985.1 Limnohabitans sp.
GTACATGCCGGTGGGTGCTTGGGCGTCGCGCAGCACGTTGATGGTGCCCACGTTTTCTCGCTGCCAAAGCGTCATGAGGCTGTCGCCCCAGCGGTCGGTGCCTAAGCGGCTCAGGTAAGCCACCCGTGCACCGGCGCGGGCGGCTGCGATGACGGCATTGCTCGTGTCGCCGCCAAAGCCTTGCAGGTACAGGGGGGCATCGTCGGCGTTTGTCAGGGGGCGCTGGTTGAATTCGACCATGGCTTCGCCAAGCGCCACGATGTCCAGAGTTTTTGAGGGATGGGTCATTTGAAATCAATCGGTCATGTTGCCGCGCACGGTGGGGAATTCAGTGCCAAAGGATTCCCGTGGTCAAGGGAGCTCAGCGACATGACTCATGATTTTGACTGAATGCGGCTTTCTAAGACCTCCCGTTGGCTTTATCACTGGCAGAAGCTTGAGATGGCGAGTGGTGTGAGGTTACGTCTTTTCCAAGCAGGACATCATTGAACCCAGAACCACAGGGCTTGAGCTCGTACCAGCCAGTCCCTAAGAAGCGGCTGCGCCAAGCCGCTGGATTGATCTACGGGACGGGCTTCTCAAAGCAATGATCTGGTCAAGCGTGGGGCTTTTTATTCTGGCTTGATACCAGCATCTTTGACAACCTTTTTGTAAGTTTCAAATTCTTCCTCCATTGCTTGCGCAAAATCGCGCGCACTGGATCCAATGCGAACCACTCCCGCAGCGCGCAATTTGGCCTCTGCATCTGGCGTGCGCAGGAAAGCCTGGATCTCTTCGGACAATTTATCCACGATCGCCTTTGGCGTACCAGCAGGGGCCATCATGCCGTGCCAGGGTTGCATATTGAATCCCGGGATGACATCAGCGATTGGCGGCACATCTGGCGCAAAGAATGCGCGCTCTTTGGACGACACGCCAAGCGCTCGAAGCTTGCCCGTTTGCACATGGGGCATCGATGTTGTGGCCGCATCCATGGAAGCTTCGGTTTGTCCGCCAATCAAATCGGCGACCATCGGCGCCGAGCCCTTATAGGGAATATGGATCATCTTGGTGCCCGTTCGCAACAGCATGAGTTCCATGCCTAGGTGCAGTGATGAACCAACGCCAGACGAGCCATATGACAACTTATCAGGATTGGCCTTCAGGAATTTGATGAAATCTGGCAGAGTGCGAGAGGGCACCTTTTCTGCATTGACCACCAGGATCAGAGGCGTTGCTCCAACCATCGAGATGGCGGCGAAGTCCTTGACCGGTTGATAGGGAAATGCGCTGGGTCGCACAGCAGGATTGATGGCGTTGGCGGCGATATTGCCCAATCCGATGGTGTAACCATCTGGCGCGGCCCTAGCCACCACGTCCATGCCCAAGCTGGAGCCCGCACCCGGACGGTTGTCCACGACGAAAGGCTGACCCCATTTGGCTTGAAGGTGGGCTGCGACCATACGGGCCATCATGTCGGCTGCGCCACCAGCGGGCACCGGCACAATGACTCGCACCGGCTTGGAGGGGTAAACGCTGGTCTGTGCCAAAGACGGTGTCGCCACAACAGCTGACACAGTGAATGCCGCGACAGCCACCAAGGCACCAAAAAGGCGTGGTTTCAAAGTCATCATCATCTCCTTCGTTGTTTTCAACTCATTGCCATAAAGGCGGGATTTCAAAGTCATCATCATCTCCTTCGTTGTTTTCATCACAGTTAAAAAGCTCACTTCAGTCAAAACAAGTCAGTCCTTCAAGCCCGCCGCTTGCCAAAGGCCGCCATGTGGCCAATACCCATGCACTTCAAGCTGTACATGCGCCTAGTAGGTGATCAGTGCCTGTGTTCATGAGGCGTGCCTCACGAGGCCTGCCTGTTGCGCCACCAGCCACTGCCCCCGCGTTGTGGCACCGTCGTCAACACGTGTCGATGACAAACCCGCAAGGCGCAAGGCCGTGGCATAGCGCGCGCACAGATCGTCGTCACCGAGCAAAAACACACCCTTCGTGAGACCAGCCGCAGCAGAGCCACCCAGAGTACGGGTCGCCGAGCGTGCACTGCCAATTTCCACCCCCAGCAAAATGCCGGACAGGTAATCGGGCAAGCCTTCAGCCGAGATGCGGCCCATCAGCCCCGCCGTGCGCGCCGAGAAGATCACATGCGTCGCATTGGCATGATGATCCAAGCCCAGTCGAACACCGGCCTCAAAGGACTCGGTATGCGATTCGCCAAAACGCATCAACCGTCCCAGGATGCCGTGTTGTGTGAGCAAGCCATACAACTCGCCTGTCATGTAGGTGGCAAAGCTCTCGACCGCACCGCCACTGCCGATCCATGCCCATTTACTGTGGGTACCTGGCAGCACACAACAGCTGCCCGGTGGCAGCGCCGCACCCCACAACTGCGTTTCCTCGCCGCGCATGACGTCGTGCTCGCCATCAGCACCGATGCATGTCAGGCCCGGCACGATGGACAGATCCACACCGGGTTTGACTTGTACGCGTGTCAGCTGTGATGCGGCCTCGGCCAAGCCCGCAGGGCAGTGGAGGTATGGCGCCTCCTTCCAGCCTTGTCGGCTGCCGATCATGCCACTGGCGATCAGTGCCCCCATGCCTTGATCGATCCAATCGCCGCACAACCCCAGCAGTGCAGGCGCATACAGTCCGTCCTTGACCTTCATCACGCCCCCCGGCGCTGAGCGGGCTTCCACCACCCTTGCATGCGCATTGAGCAAGCTCGCTCGCAGGTTGGAAGTGCCCCAATCGATCGCAATCAGGCCGCTCATGGGAGGACCTTCGCGTGAAAATCATGGGGGTGATATGACGTGAAGCAATGTGTTCTCATGATTTGATCTTGGATCGAAGAAACTGCCAGACCGAGGCGTTAGGCGCAATGCCCAAGCCCGGACCTTGGGGCAAAGTGAAGAAACCTTGTTCGCAACGCATGCTGGTGTCAACGTATCGCAGATTTCGGTCGAACACGGAGTGCTGATATTCGTGCATCGGCGCGTTGGGTAATGCGGCCGTTGCATGCAAGCTGGCCGCTTGGTAAATGCCGATGCCAATGCTCGCATGAGGGATGACCTTCATGTGAAAGGCGTTGGCCATACGGCCAATCTGCATGAACTGACTGATGCCGGTGTGGCCCATTTCTGGCTGCACGATGGACATGGCACGCCGCTCCATGCGTGGGCGGTACTCAAAAACAGTGCGCAACTCTTCGCCCAGTGCCAACGGCACCCGCGCGCTGGCGCCAACTTGAACCTGTCCGTCGATGTCCTCCGGTTGGCAAGGTGCCTCGACAAAATAGGGGCGAAATGGTGCCAATTGATCGATCAACTGAATGGCTTCTTGCGCGGTGAACTTCCAATGTAGGTCGACCATCAAACGCACATCAGGCCCGAGGCCTTCTCGCAACACCCGCATCTCCTGCACGATACCTTCGAATGAGACGGCTGCAGCGTACTTGAAGGCATCGAATCCGCGTGTTTTAAAATTACTCGCCAAAGCCAGACGATTGTCCAGTGTGGCGCCAGGCAGACCCGACACATAGGCTGGGATGCGCTCCTGTCTTTGGCCGCCCAGCAGCTTGACCACGGGCTGACCGACCAGCTTGCCAAAAAGGTCCCAAATGGCAATGTCGATTCCAGCGATGGCATCGACATAGAAACCGCCGAAAAAACCACGAACACGCATCAGGTCGTAAAGGTCTTCCTGGATGACAACCGGATCGCGCGGGTCACGCCCGACCAGCAATGGGCCCAGCACATCGTCGATGATGGCCGTCACAGCGTCGGGGGCTACGATGCCATAAGTCTCGCCCCATCCCACAGTGCCATCATCGGCCGTCAGTTTGATGAGCACCGACATGTCCGTAGACGGGTAAATCGTGCGGTTGCCATGGCGAATCAGATAGCCGCGCTCGTTGACCCGCTCTCCTGGACCCAAAGGGCCAAGGTACAGCTCATCGCGTGGCAGCGAGATGATGAAACTCTCGACTGAAGCGATGCGCGCCGTCATGCCACTTGCCCCAATGAGCTGGACAACTGGTTGGCCGGCAGGAGCAGATCGTGGATGTCGGTCAAGAATGCATCCACATCCGCTTGGTCCAACCCATCAAGCAAGGGGCCAGGCATGCGTTGCTTCATGCAGGGGATGAGTCCGCGTTTTTGCAACACGTATTTGGTGAGTGACCAGCGAAACACCGCCTGGACATTGAGCACCGGCAGCATGCGCGTGAACAGCTCGCGCACCTTCGCATGATCCCCTGCGCGGTGCGCCGCGAAAAGCGCGACATGTACCTCGGCCAGTTCGATGGCCGGCATGGTGCCAGCTGCGCCCCGTCGCAGTTCGTCAGTGATGTAGCGCCCACCTGCACCGCCGAACACTCCCACCAAGCTGGCAGGTCCTCGTGCCAAAAGTTCGGACAGCCGCTGGCCGCTCGGCAGAGTTTCCTCTTTGATGTAGCGAATGCTCGGCACGGCGGCCAAAATCTCCAGCAGCACGTCGGGGTCAAGCCCTGCGCCCACGGGCAGCGGTACATTTTGCAGCATCAGTGTGGCCCTGGGCACGGCAACGGCGATTTGCGAGAAATACGCGATCTGCGCTTGCGCTGTGAGCCGATCCGGCGGGTCTGCCACCATCAATGCGGTCGCCCCAGCCGATACGGCCGCTTGAGCCAGGGCGATGGTGATCTCTGCATCGCCACTGGAAACACCTGCGATGACTGGCACCCGACCTTCCACTTCGGTCAGCACGGCGGCAGTGAGTTCAAGTCGTTCGGGCACGCTCAACTTGCCAACCTCACTGGCCACACCGGGGTAAGTGATGCCATCGACGCCGCAGCTCAGCAGGTATCGAACGAGGGTACGCAGACCCGCAACATCCGGTGCGCCCTGCGCATCGAAGGGTGTGGGCAACACGGGAAAGACGCCCGAGATGGGAATAAAGACTGGATTCGTTGGGGACATCTTAGGGGCTGGTGGTTCAGAAGGTTGGGAGGGCGTATGGCGCACGGTTGCTGTGCGACCACAAAATGATTGTGTCGGGATGCAAAAACGGACCCGTGATCAAGAGTTTCGGCATAGCTTTGTTCCATTGAATGGAACTTTTTAAATGATGAGAGATTATTTACCGAGATACTTTTCCAATCATCGGTAAAAACCCTCGAAATCAGGGTTGACACTAAAATCCAAAAGCGGCCAACTCCAAGCCGTTTTCATTGATCGAAACTCGAGCCTCGAATGCAGAACAAGGACGACAAGGGCAACGCCAGTGGACTGGGTGTGCTTGAAAAAGCCATGGGCTTGCTGAACATCGTCTCGGCCCAACGTGCGCCCATGACCTTCACTGAACTGCTGGCCGCCTCCGGCCTACCCAAGTCCACATTGCACCGCACCCTCAACACGCTGGTGCGAGAGGGTTTGCTGAGGCACGACGCTTTCACACGAACCTTTCAACTGGGCTTTCGTTTGTTGGAGCTGGCCCACGAAGTGTGGAGCGACTTCGACCTCCGTCTGGCAGCGCAGGACGAACTCATGGCGTTGCGCGATGCTGTGGGCGAATCGGTACAACTGGTGATGCTGAGTGGAGACCAACTGGTGGTGGTCGCCAGTGAGGAAGCCGCACGCAACGGCCAACTTGCGCCGCGCGTGGGTGCGCGCCTACCCTTGGCGAACAGTGCTGCCGGAAAGGCTGTTGCCGCTCATTTGGCGGCGTCGCGGCTGAACGCCATGCTGGGTGAAGTCAATGTCGAATTGCGCAGCGAATTGGATTTGGTGCGTGCACGTGGTTACGCCATGGCTGAGTCCACAGCCGATATCAACAGCTTCTCAGTGGCAGCGCCGATACTGGACTTTACCGGTCAGCCCATCGGTGCAGTGGCCGTAACCGGCGACGCAACAAGATTGGGCGGCGGTAAGGCACACGGACTGTCGGCACCGCTGATGAAGGCCACACGCGGCATCTCGCACACGGCAGCAGGCGAGGCCATGTCTCTGCACATTCAGTCACCCCCTGCCGACCAAACCAGAGTTGACGTGCGCTGCATGAGTGAGGCCCGCTCGCTGCTGGGGGAAGGGCCCATCTGGTCCCCACGTGACAACGCGCTGTACTGGGTCGACATCCTCACCCCCACCGTGCATTGCTGGCATGCAGCAGACGGCCACAGCACCGAGACACCCCTTGGCACCATGACGAGCGTTGCCATCCCAAAGGCCACTGGCGGGCTTTTGTTGGCCACTTCGGGTGGCCTGATGACACTGGACAGCGCTGCCAGAAGCATGACCTTGTTGGCCCACCCTGATGCCGAGCGTCCGGGAAATCGCTACAACGACGGCAAGTGTGATCGGCGCGGCCGGCTGTGGATCTCCTCCATGGACATGGGCACGGCCGTGAACCGTGGCAGCTTGTTTCGCGTCGAAGCCGACGGCAGCTGGGAGAAGATGGACAGCGGCTTCACTGTGCCCAATGGACTGGGGTGGAGTCCAGACAGCTCGCGGATGTACTTCACCGACACCTTTAGACGCACCATTTACGAATACGACTTCGACCTGACAGCGGGAACCATCAGCAATCGCCGCCCGATGATCGTCTTCAATGAGGCGGATGGGAAGCCAGATGGGCTCACCGTGGATGCCGACGGTTGCCTCTGGGTCGCGGCGTGGGATGCATGGCACATCGCCCGCTTTGCACCCAATGGAAGACTGTTGCAGCGTATTCGTTTGCCGGTATCACGGCCGACCAGCTGCTGCTTTGGCGGCCCGAGTTTGGAGACCCTGTTCGTCACATCAGCTTCAGTGCGGCTGAGCACCCAGGAGCTGGCCTCGGCACCGCTGTCTGGCGCGCTGTTTGCGCTGGAGGTACCCGGGGTCAGGGGATTGCCGGAGGGGACATTTGCGGGGTAAGGGCGCACCGCTGACTTGGGTAGCGAATGCAGCATCCGAACAAGGCATGAGGCTGTCGCCCCAGCGGTCTGTGCCCATGCTGCTCAGTAGAAGTGAGGCATCGTGGGCGTTTGTCTGGGGGCGCTGGTTGAATTCGACCATGGCTTCGCCGAGCGTTTAGGCTCGCGACTTATTCAAACGGCGCAAAAATTTGCCAGCGGCTTGGTCTTGAACTTGCTTATCGGCAAAAGACCACTGG
>NZ_JBIKHV010000101.1:0-7111 GCF_044361985.1 Limnohabitans sp.
GACAGACTGGGCTCGGGTTCACACAGATGTTCAAAATAAAACATCCGGTAGAACAGGCCCAAATATTCTGGGTGCTTCTGCAAGATTTCGTTGTAAATTCGAGCCACACTGACCAGACTGCTCACGCCCCCCTGCTTGGCTTTGCGTACACACAGCAGACCGACTACATCCGATGGGTCTGAGTGGTATGGCAAATAAAGATTGGTTTCATAAACACGTGTGCGAATGTCTTTGGGGTCGCCCACCGCCATCACTTCGCCCAACAAGTCGCCACGCGGGTTTTGGCACACAGGCAAGCCCAGGTGCAAACCAATGCCGTAGTACACCGCTTTCAGTTCATCTTCACTATAGCGATGCACCGGCAAGCCGCGCCACAGAGCAAATCCTCTGCCGTTTTCGAGGACTTCTGCCAAATCTGTAAGCAATTTTTTCAAAGCGTGACCGATTGGAAAGTCATCGCGGGTGAAATTGGGAAAACTGAGACCCTTGCCACGGAGCGTTGCCAGTGAGTCATCTAGGGCTTGAATGTGTGACGAATCAAGATTGAGGACCCAGCTGGTGTCGGTTTGGATATCCTTGCCCGTCCATGCCGCTGGACCTGTGACTGATTGTTTAAGCACGATGCTCATTGATTGACTCTTTCGCTGGAGGCTATTGATGAAACTGGTTGACCCTGCCCATCAGTTGGGCTGTGAAGTTAGGCCATTTGTTTGCATCAGGCTTTCACAGGCTTGCACTCACCGCACATGAACATGCTCTGGTTGAGCAATCGTCTGAATATTCCCAGGGCCCGCGGCTTGTGAAGCCCACATTTGTAGCAACTAATCGAAGACATGTTGGCCGAGTCCTGGAAGGGGGATCCGCCTTCTTTGGTCTTGTAGCGCAACCCGTCTTTGGCGATTTTGGACTCTTGTTCTTTGCTCATAGGTGGATTCTAGGCTTGCAAGCTTGCAAAATCCTATTTATGTTTTGAGCGTGAGATCGCACCTTTGCCGCGTGCAGCCATCACTGTATGTTTCACCGATCGATTGGGGCCCGCTTTTTCATGAAATTCAAACCTGCCCCAAGGCCTTTGACAGTGCGGCGGCCTCCTTCACCAGCAGGGGGCCGAACTGGCGCAGCTTGTCTTCTTTGAGGCGAGCACCCGGCCCGAAAACGGCGATGGAGCCAGCCACCTGGCCATGGCTGTCGAAAAACGGTGCGGCAATGGCCACAGCGCCTTCAATCAATGCGTTCTTGCTGGTGGCATAACCGCGCGTTCGGATCTGCCGCAGCTCTTGTGCAAAGCGAATCGGGTCCAGGGCAATGCCTTCGGCGTAGCGTTCTATGGCTTCGATGGACGTGTTGGCATACGCCAAAATGACTTGACCACTGGCGCCCAGGACGATGCGTTCCTGATAACCAATGCCGCGCTTGAAACTGAGGGCCTGTGGGCTGGGCACTTCGGCAATGCAAAGCCGCATATTGCCTTGTGGCACAAACAGGGCCACGGTTTCCTGCGTGAATTCCCACACCCTTTGCATGACGGGTTGACCCAGGGCCGAGATGTTCATACCGGACGACCACACATGCGTGAGTTGTCCAACGGCAGGCCCCAGCCTGAATTTTTGGGGCTCGCCCATGGACACCACAAACCCCGATTGCACCAAAGTTTGCAGCAAACGGTAAAGCGTGGGCCGACTCAAGTTGACCCGTTGCAGCAACTGGCTGGCGCTCAGTTCATGGTCATTCACCGTGAAAGCCTGCAGGATGTCCAGGGCCCGCTCAACCGCACGAACCCCATCGCCGTTGGTGGATTTCTTCAAGTTCAAGTGTTTTCCTTTCTGGCTGTGGAGGACGGCTGATCTGCAAAACCCTGTCCTCACCATGTGTATAAGTTTGTCCGGCTGGTGGACACAACTATCATTTTAATGAGACAAGCGCAGCCCTCATGGTCTGCGCTCTGAAATTCACTGCTGCTAAGGAGGCGTTTTTTTATGAACAAGGACATGGCTGAAACCCTGACACGGGTAGGCCCTGGTACAAGCATGGGCAACTTGATGCGGCGCTATTGGGTGCCAGCCTTGATGACCCGCGAAATTGAGCTAGCCGACGGCCCGCAAGTCCGGGTGGAGCTGATGGGCGAAAAGCTGCTGGCCTTTCGCAACACCGATGGCAAAGCCTGCATCATTGGCGAGTTCTGTTCACACCGTGGCGTATCGCTTTACTTTGGGCGCAACGAAGAAAATGGCATTCGGTGCGCCTACCACGGCATCAAATTTGATGGTGACGGCCAGTGTGTGGATGTCCCATCTAACCCTCAAGCGTGTGCTCACCGGCACATCAAAGGTTACCCCTGTGTGGAGCGTGGTGGCATCGTCTGGACCTACATGGGGCCTGCGGACAAGATGCCCGAGCCGCCCGAGTTGGAGTGGTGCACCTTGCCGTCGAGCCATGTGTTCGTGTCGAAAAGGTTGCAGTACACCAATTACCTGCAAGCCATGGAAGGCGGTATCGATACCAGCCATGTCTCGTTTGTGCACCGTTATGAAGTGGACACCGATCCGATGCACAAGGGCGTGAAGGCGCTGGACTACATCAAGGCCGATGGCAATGTGGTGTTTGAGATCGAAAAGACCTCGTTCGGCATGACCTTGTTTGGGCGTCGCATGGGCGAACCCGACAGTTTTTATTGGCGCATCACGCAGTGGCTTTTCCCCTGGTTCACCATGATCCCGCCGTTTGGCCACCACGCGCTGGGCGGGCATGCCTGGGTGCCGATCAACGACCACGAGTGCTGGGCATGGAGTATCAACTGGCAACCCAAGCAAGCCTTGACCGCTGAGGAAAATGAAGCCATGGCCAGTGGCAAAGGCATTCATGTCGAATACGATGCGCCGGGCAGTTTTGTGCCCAAGTCCAACCGCAACAACGATTACTTGATGGACCGACAGGCCCAGCAAGAAAAACGTGCCTACAGTGGTGTTTTTGGTTTTTCGGCCCAGGACTATTCGTTGCAAGAAAGCATGGGCACCATCCAGGACCATGCGGCCGAGATACTGCTGCCCTCTGACCGTGCCATTGTGATGGCGCGTCGCATGTTGCACGATGCGGCGGTGGCACTGGAGCAAGGCATTGAGCCGCCAGCCCTGGATGCAAGCGAGCAGCGCGTGCGCCCTGCGGGTGTTTTGCTGCCCAAGGGTGATGACCCCTTGCTTTGGGCGAAAACCCATTTGTCCAACGGCCTGAACGAGCCGGTTTTTTCGATTTAATTTGCGGACACCGCATCACTTCACAACAACAGGAGACAGCATGACAACTTTTAAACGCCGCCAGGTGGCCGCCCTGGCTCTGGCCAGTCTGGGCCTGTTTGCTGCAACGCAAACATCGGCCCAAGAGTGGTCCCCGACCAAGCCTGTGCGCATCATCGTGCCCATTACGGGCAGCACCAACGATGTGCTGGCCCGGTTGATTGCGCCCAAACTGCAAGAGGTCTTGGGCCAGCCCGTGGTGGTTGAAAATAAACCTGGTGCGGGGGGGAACATTGGTGCCGACATGGTCGCCAAGGCCGCACCCGATGGGCACACTTTGCTGATTGGCTACAACGGCCCTTTGGCCATCAACGTGAGTCTGTTTGACAAGATGCCCTATGACCCGGTCAAGGATCTGGCCCCGATCACCCTGATGGTCAAGGCGCCGCAGTACTTGGTCGTCAATCCGGCATCGGGGATCACCAGCGTGAAGGATTTTGTGGAAAAAACCAAGGCGAATCCGGCCAAGTACTCCTATGGTTCGGTGGCCTTGGGCAGTGCTTCGCACCTGACCATGGAGATGTTCAAGTCGGCTGCAGGGTTTCACATCACGCACATTCCTTACCGGGGCGCAGGCCCTGCGGTCAGTGATTTGATTGCAGGGAACATCCAGGCTGCGTTTTTTGTGCCGGGCAATGTGCAGCAATTTGCCAAAGAGGGCCGACTCAAGCTGCTGGCCACATCGGGCCTCAAGCGTTTTGCCAGCACGCCCGATATTCCCACCCTGAGCGAGTCGGGTTATCCCGACTTTGAAGCCACCTCATGGATCGGATTTCTCACTGCGGGCGGTACGCCTGCACCCATCATCGATCGTTACCACCGCGAGATCGTGAAGATCGTGCGTTCGCCCGAGATCACCAAGCGCTTGTTGGAAATGGAGTTTGAAATTGTGGCCACTTCGCCCAATCAGTTCCGTGACTGGATTGGCTCAGAAATCAAGCGCTGGGGCAAAGTGATCAAAGACACAGGCACCAAGGCAGAGTGAGCGGTATGGGCCAATCGCGTCTACCAGGCAAAGTGGCCTTGATCACCGGTGGAGGTTCGGGCATCGGTGCCGCCACAGCACATATTTTTTGCCAAGAGGGCGCCTCGGTATTTTTAGTCGATGCCGATGCGCAGGGTCTTGAACGAACACGCCAGTCGATTTTGCAAAACCTGCCCCATGCCCAGGTGCTGTGTACCCAAGCAGATGTGACGGACGCTGACTTGGCTCTGCAAGCGGTGGCCGATTGTGTCAAGGCGTTTGGCGGCCTGGACATCCTCGTCAACAACGCGGCCATGCGCAACTACTCACCCGCGGCTGAGGCCTCTGCGGCCGATTGGCACGCCATTGTGGGTGTCAACCTGGTGGGCATCACACACTATTGCCACGCTGCTTTGCCGCACCTGCGCAGCACGGGGCAAGGCAGCATCGTGATTGTCTCGTCTTGCTATGCCGTCAAAGGCCGCAAAGGCATGGCGTTGTACGACGCCACCAAAGCCGCTCAATTGGCGTTGACCCGTTCATTGGCCTGCGAAGAATCGGTGCATGGTGTGCGTGTGAATGCGGTGTGTCCCGGCTCAACCTTGACCGATTTCCATGTGGGGCGCGCCCAAAAAATCGGCAAAAGCGTTGAGCAACTCAAGACCGAGCGCAAAGACAGTTCCCTGCTGGGTCGATGGGCAAGTCCCGAAGAAATCGCTTGGCCCATTTTGTGGATGGCTTCTTCAGAGGGCTCTTTCATCACCGGCAGCACCCTGGTGGTGGACGGCGGCTTGCACATCGTTTGAATTGGGCTTTTGGGCATGCCCGGCTTGGTGAGGGCTTGGTGGCGCTTGGGGCGCGCGTCCCGTGCACAGTCGAAGCCGTTCAAGGTTCGATCTGGATCAGAATTTCATTTCTGCGGTTCCACGGCAGCGTGAACGGGTCGTCGTAACGCGCGACCTGCACTTGAGGGCTGAGTTTTAATTTTTTGGCCATCGCCCATGAACGCAGCTGATCGGTTTGCGCCTGAATGGTGGCCTGAGTTGTCCAGCCACTGAAGCGCACGGCAACCACCTCGTGCTCTGGGACCTTGCGCAGCTGAATTTGTGGGCTCAACGGTTGCGGCAAGGATTGCAGGCTTTCTGCAGAAGGCATCACGAAATGAACACGCCAGCCTTGCTCGACAGGCGCCACGGTCACTGGGGCAGTCATGGCAATTTTTCGTTGTTCACCCACTTCGGCTTGAAGGTTATTGCCAAAAATATAAGAGGCTATGCGCCTGAAACCACTGCGACTTGCCGCATCAAAGTCGCCATCCATTTGCGTCTCTGCCACAACGAAAGCAGAGTAGAGCCGGCGCTCAAATGGCGGGGCTGAGTCAATCACCGTGTAACGGGGTTCTTCAATGGCCATGGCGGCCTCACAGATAAAAATAAGAAGTGAAAGTATCCATCGCATCTTCGCATCCTGTTGGTGGTCAAGAAATTGCAGTCCAGCACCCCGGCATTGGTAAATCCAGCTTTGATTTGGAGGCAAGCCCAGGTCATGCCTTTGGGTTTGCGTGTAGGATAAACCCACTGCTTGTTACCCACCCTGAAAGTCCGGGTTTCCCACGTCTGAAGTCCGGTTTTTCCATCCAGCAGCATCCCTGATGAACACCCAAACCATGCAAAATGATGAAGGCTATCTTGGCCGCTCCGGCCCGTCACTTCATAACCTTGTTTACTGCAGCCGCGCAGCCCCTGGGATGGATGCGGCAGCGATCGCTAAGATCATTGCGACAGCCAAGCACCACAACCCCAGGTTTGGTATCACCGGATTGTTGGTATTTGGCAGCGGGATCTTTTTCCAATGGCTGGAGGGGCCACGCGACAACATCACCAGCCTGATGCAGATCATCACCGCGGACCCCCGTCATTCAAGTGTCGTTCTGATCAGTGAAGAAAATGAAGTGCGCGACAGGTTGTTCCCTGATTGGGACATGGAGTTGGTGGAGGCCGCCGATATCCGGGATGTTTTGGCAGATGCCATGCAAGAAGCGACCGATGCAAAACAAAAGCAAGTCCTGGCTCAATTGCTCGATGAACTCAAGGCCGGGTCTCTGGGGGAGTTGGGCGCTGCTTGAGTGTTGGGGCGGACGAAACACGGCGCAGAAGCCACTTTCTGTGTAACTTCCAGACAAAGATGCTGGACGTCATCGGGTGAGTTGAAGTAAGCTACAAGGTTTTCAACGCAACTCGTTGTCGCTCATGGACAGTCCCCTTCCTTCGATACCAGCCAAACGCTATTTCACGATCGGTGAAGTGGGCGAGTTGTGCGGTGTCAAGCCGCATGTTCTGCGCTATTGGGAGCAGGAATTCACCCAGCTGCGACCCGTCAAACGCCGTGGTAACCGCAGGTATTACCAGCACCACGAAGTTCTGATGATTCGGCGCATTCGTGACCTGCTGTATGACCAGGGCTTCACCATCAGCGGTGCGCGCAACAGATTGCAAGAGTTGGTGCATGGCGACAGGTCGCCAGGTCGCGGCCTGAACGAAGCATCCGGTCTGGATGGCGAATCAACGGCATTCAACGAACATGCTGGCGAGTTTTCGGTTTTCGCCTTGGCCGATGTCGACTTTTCCAGCGACAACAGCCATGACACTTCGCTTCAAAAAGAGTTGGTCGCCATCAGAGCTTTGCTCACCCTTTGAGCGCCACTTTATCAGGGTATAATTTGCAGCTTGTCGGCGTGTAGCGCAGCCTGGTAGCGCACTTGCATGGGGTGCAAGGGGTCGCGAGTTCGAATCCCGCCACGCCGACCAATCAATTGAATAAAGGCCTCCAACTGGAAACAGTCGGGGCCTTTTTTTAT
>NZ_JBIKHV010000102.1:0-7090 GCF_044361985.1 Limnohabitans sp.
AAAGCGGGTGTGGCGTTGCCAGCGGCATCCAAGCCCACCGCCACGGGCATCAGCTTTTGCTGCACGGCCTTGTCGGCACCCTGCGCCAGCACGCCGGTCACATGCGCGGCCAGACGGCGGGGCGAGGCGAAAGCGGTCACTTGCGAATCGGCAGCAGCCAGGCCTTGGGCGCGCAATTGCTCCACCAGGGTGGCCGCAAAGGATTCACCCAGCTTCTTGAGCGCCTTGGGCGGCAACTCTTCCACAAACAGTTCAACCAGCAAATTTTGTGTCGTCATGTCGTACTTCCTCACGCGGCTTTCTTGGGCATTTGAGCAACCCATTCACGCGGGGCCATCGGGAAGTCCAGACGTTCGCGGCTTTCGTAATAACTCTGCGCCACGGCGCGGGCCAGATTGCGGATGCGGCCGATGTAGGCGGCGCGCTCGGTCACGCTGATCGCGCCACGCGCGTCCAGCAAATTGAAGGTGTGGGCCGCCTTCAGCACTTGTTCGTAAGCCGGCAAGGCCAGTTGCTTGGCGATCAGGTTTTGCGCCTGCTGTTCGTGCGCGCTGAACGCGACGAACAAAAAGTCGGCATCCGAATGTTCAAAGTTGTAGGCGGACTGTTCCTGCTCGTTTTGCAAGTAGACATCGCCATAGCTCAGGGTGTCGGTCCACTTCAGGTTGTAGACGTTGTCCACACCCTGCAAATACATGGCCAGACGCTCCAGGCCGTAGGTGATCTCGCCGGTGATGGGCTTGCAGTCGATGCCGCCGACTTGCTGGAAATAGGTGAACTGCGTGACCTCCATGCCGTTCAGCCAGACTTCCCAGCCTAGGCCCCAGGCGCCCAGCGTCGGGTTTTCCCAATCGTCTTCGACAAAGCGGATGTCGTTTTGCTTCAGGTCAAAACCCAGCGCCTCGAGCGAGCCGAGGTAAAGCTCCAAAATGTTGCTGGGTGCCGGCTTCAGCACGACCTGAAATTGGTAATAGTGCTGCAAACGGTTCGGATTTTTGCCATAGCGGCCGTCTTTAGGGCGGCGGCTGGGCTGCACATAGGCCGCCTTCCAGGGCTCGGGTCCGATGGCACGCAAGAAGGTGGCGGTGTGGCTGGTGCCCGCACCGACTTCCATGTCGTAGGGCTGGAGCAAGGCGCAGCCCTGGGCATCCCAATATTGCTGCAGTTTCAAAATGATTTGCTGGAAGGTCAACATGGCCTGAGCAGACCAGCAGCGAGCTGGCGAGGGTTAGATGGGCGCAGTCGCTGCGCGAACCCTTGATTTTACGGTCATTGTCGGCGCAGCCAAGACCGCATGACAGCCCAGGCCACCAGCATGCAACACAAGGCCCAAAGCGGCCACAAACCCCAAGCCGAAGCCCAACGGGCAAAAGGCGTCAAGCCGTTGCGCCCTTCATAGGCGCCCGTCAGGCTGCCCCGGGTAAAGCGCGGCAGTTGATGGGTCACACGACCCTGGTAATCGATGATGGCCGTGGCCCCGGTATTGGTCGCGCGCAGCATGGGTCGCCCCAGCTCCATGGCACGCATGCGCGAGATGCTCAGGTGCTGGTCAACGGCCAGCGTATCGCCAAACCAGGCGATGTTGCTCACGTTCACCATCACAGTGGGCGCCTGGGTCGGTTCTTTGAACCGAATGGCGAGCTCTTCACCAAACAGGTCTTCGTAGCAAACATTGGGGGCCAGTCGCTGGCCTTGCCAATGCACAGAAGGCTGCGCCCACCCTCCAGATCTGAAATCGCCCAAAGGGATGTTCATCATTTGCACGAACCAGACAAACCCGGGGGGCATGAACTCACCAAAGGGCACCAGGTGCGACTTGTCGTATCGGTAATCGGGCCCACCGGTGGGGCCGAGCGCGACCACCGAGTTGGTGTAACCCTCGGCCTTGCTGCCCAATGGCAGCCCCACCAGCGCCATCGGGCGACCCACCTCAGCAAAATGTTGCTGCAAACCAGCCCAATAGCCCTCAGGCAAATACCTTGGCAACAAAGGCACGGCGGTCTCGGGTGCCACCACCAAGGCCTGCTGGCTGCCGCGCAGCCTCGCGTCGTACCACTGCAACGCGTCCCGGATGCCGCTGGCGGCATCAAACTTGGCGCTTTGTGAAATGTTGGCCTGCAGCAACTCGACCTGCCCCACCCCGGCCGAAGTGGTGAAAGTGGGGCCCCAGGCCTGCAGTCCCCAACACACCAAGCCCACACCCATCAAAGGCTTGAGCGCGCGCAGCCGCCAACCTGCCAGGGCCAAGCGCATGGCCAGCCAGGCGGCCAAGGCGCCGATACCGTACACCCCGATCCAGGGCGCCCAGACAGACAACACGCCATCCACATGCGCATAACCGCCAGCACCCCAAGGAAAACCGGTGAGCCAACGCCCACGCATGAGTTCGGCCAAGGTCCAAAGGGCGGCAAAAAGCACACTGACCCACCCCGGCCGATGCGCCATGACGCCTCTGGCCAGAACCACCCAAGCCGCCGAGGCCGCGGCGTAATACAAGGCCAAAGCAGCTGCCAAAGCCACCACCGCCAGCACAGCCAGAGGTGCAGGCAAACCGCCTACATCGTGCATGGAGACAAACAACCACCAAAAGCTGCCCGTGAGCCAGACGGTGGCAAAAACACCACCCGACCAAGCAGCCTGCTTGGCCGAAGATCGGGTTGGTTGGGCCTCACGCGCTGTTCGCGCCAAGCCAGTGGCCAATAAGAACAAACTCAAAATCTGAAGCCAGCCCTGCGCCTGGCCACTGCCGGGCATGGCCATGGAAGCCGCCTGTGCAGCACCCGCCAAAGCAGGCCACACGGTCTGCAGACCGCGCGCGCGCGCCAGGCCGAAATTCATGCCTTGGGCTCGGGGGGCGTAGCCGAAGAAACAGGCGACACCTTGAACCAACGCACAGCGCCCGCACGGGTGTGCAAAACCACGAACTGCAGGCCCGCCAGATCGTGTCGCTCACCCCGACGCGGCACATGGCCCATTTCATGCGCAATCAGGCCACCAATGGTGTCAAAGTCAGGGCCCTCACTGTCCTCGCGCGCCTCGTTCAAATTGACGCCAAAGGCTTCGCTGACACGCTCAAGCGAGGTGTCACCACTGACACGGAAACTTCGGTCCGGCAAACCAAAAATATCGCCCTCGTCATCGGCGATGTCGAATTCGTCCTCGATCTCGCCCACAATTTGTTCCAGCACATCCTCAATGGTGATGAGGCCGGCCGTGCGCCCGAACTCATCGATGACGATGGCCAGGTGATTGCGGTTGTCACGGAACTGGCGCAGCAAATCATTCAGGCCTTTGCTCTCAGGCACAAAGACCGCCGGACGCAACAAGGCGCGAATGTTCAATTCGGGTGCCCGCTGCAGCTTCAGCAGGTCTTTGGCGAGCAAGATGCCAATGATGTTTTCTTTTTCACCCTCAAAGACCGGAAAACGCGAGTGCGCAGTTTCGATCACGTGGTTCAGCAACTGGTCAAACGGGTCTTCAATGTCCAGCAAGTCCATCCTGGGCGCGGCCACCATCACATCGCCTGCCGTCATGTCGGCCATGCGGATCACGCCCTCGAGCATCAGGCGGCTCTCTGAATTGATGATGTGGTTGTCTTCAGCCTCGGCCAGGGTTTCGATCAACTCGTCGGTGGAGTCGGGGCCGGGATGGATGAATTCGGCAAGCTTTTGCAGAAAACTGCGCTTGTCTTCGCGTTCAAGGTAACGCGCGGGGTGAGGGTCGGACACAGTCGTAAAGTGCAGGACATGCTGTTATGGACAAGCTACAAGGATAGCGGATTCAGATGACGCGCCGCCAAATCAGGGCTTGTGAGAAGCGTGGCGGGCATCTCGCACCCCTTGGCGGATCTCTTGCATGGTGGCCAGCCATTCGCGAAATTGCTGCGCCTGGTTTTTCAACTGGTAATCCAATTCGGCCATTTGCTCTTGCATGAGCCCGCTCAACTGACTGTCCAGTGTGGCCTCGCGCAAGGTCAAATAGGCCTCGGATTCGCTGCCATCCCGCTGAACTTTGGCACCCGCGTGGCGCGCGATTTTGAGCATGGCGACGTTTTCACTCAACGCGTGGATGAAGAGCATGCTCACCCCCTGGTTGCGGGCGTGCATGACGGCATGGTTAAAAAGGCGGGCACCCAAACCTTTGGCGCGCTGGTGGGAAGCGACGGACACCCCGAACTCTGCGCAAGTGGCCCACTGTGGATCGACCGAAAACGCCAAATGCGCCATGGCCACCAGTTCAAGGCGCCGGTTGAACACACCAAATATCTCATCGCGATCAAAGTTCAGGCCCAACACGTAGCGCTCAATCTGCTCGTCGGTCGCTTGGTAGCCAAACCGCAAATAACGGTCCTGCACATCCAGTGACAACAAATGCTTGAGGATGCGCGGTTTGTGGCGCGGCGACAAAGACCGAATGGGAATCCACCCGCCGCTTGCACTTGTGGGAGCGGCCTGTGCAGCCCCACCCGTCACGCCACCCGCAACCCAGCGCCGCCAGAAATGGCGCCAGAATCCAGGGCGGTGATTTGTGTTCGAGGTCATGTGTATCAAGGGTTTTCCCTGACTCTACACCCAATTGCCAGGCCTTGTCTGTCCCGGTTATTTGTCGCCTGTGAGACCTTGTCGGACGTGACCGAGGTTTTGCCCGATCACAGTTTGCCCAACAGTTGGCCACAATCAGTGCATCTAGGAGATCAAGCGATGGAACGTATCTGGCTAAAGAATTACCCCCCTGGCGTCCCGCACGACATCGACCCTGGCCAATACAGCAGCTTGACGGACTTGCTGGAGAGCGCTTTCCGTGAGCACGGCAACAGCCCGTTTTCGGTTTGCATGGACCGCTGGATGCGCTACAAGGAACTGGACGAACTGTCCAAAGCCCTGGGCGCCTGGCTTCAGGACAAAGGCTTGGCACCCGGCAGTCGGGTGGCCATCATGCTGCCCAACCTGCCCCAATTTGCCGTGACCATGGCCGCCGTCTTGCGAGCAGGCTACACCTGCGTGAACGTCAACCCCCTCTACACTCCCCGCGAACTAGAACACCAACTCAAGGATTCCGGTGCCAACGCCATCGTCATTCTGGAAAACTTTGCTGCGAACTTGCAGGAAGTGATCGGGCACACCGAAGTGCAGCACGTGGTGCTGGCCTCGATCGGCGACTTACTGGGCCCCTGGTACGGACGGTGGATGACCTTTGCCGTGCGTCACCTGGCCAAAATGGTGCCCGAATTCGAGCTGCCGCTGGATCGCGGACGCACGGTCACCCCATTCAAAAAAGCCATTGCGCAAGGCCGCCACCTGAGCCTGAAACCAACGCACCAAACGCTGGATGACGTGGCGTTTTTGCAATACACCGGCGGGACGACCGGCCTGTCCAAGGGCGCAGTGTTGACCCACCGCAATGTGGTGGCCGCCATTTTGCAAGCCGAAGGCTGGTTCACCCCGGCCTTGGCCAGCATTGGTGATCTGCGCAAAGTCAACAGCATTGCAGCGCTGCCGCTGTACCACATCTTTGCGTTGACCTTGTGTTTGCTGGCCATCCGTCAAGGCTCGCATCTGACGCTGGTGCCTAACCCGCGTGACTTTGCCAAGTTCATCGGGGTGCTCAAACAACGGGCTTTTCACATGCTGCCCGGGGTCAACACCTTGTTCAACGCCTTGATGCAGCATCCGATGTTCAAGACGATCGACTTTTCCTCGCTGCGACTGACACAGGCCGGTGGCATGGCCGCATCCGAAGGCACAGCGCGCCACTGGCAAGCGGCTACCGGCAGCGCCATGATCGAAGGCTGGGGCATGAGCGAGACCTGCGCCATTGGCACCAACAACCCCGTCACGCAAACCCACTTCAGCGGCAACATTGGACTGCCGCTGCCCAGCATCGACATCGCCATCAAAGACGATGCGGGCGAGAGCCTGCCCATTGGCAGCTCCGGTGAAATTTGTATTCGTGGCCCCAATGTGATGACCGGTTATTTCAACCAGCCCGAAGAAAACGCCAAGACCTTCACACCCGATGGCTTCATGCGCACGGGCGACGTGGGCATCATGGACCACGAAGGCTTCACACGCATCGTCGATCGCAAGAAAGACATGATCATCGTGAGCGGTTTCAACGTCTTTCCCAGCGAGCTGGAAAATGTCATCTCGACTTGCCCTGGCGTGGTGGAGTGCGCCGTTGTGGGCATCCCCGATGCCATGCAAGGCGAAACCATCAAGGCCTTTGTGGTGCGCAACGACCCGCTGCTGACCGAAGAGGCTGTGGCCCAGTTCTGTCATGAAAATCTGACAGGCTACAAACGCCCCAAATACATCGAGTTCCGAGACGAACTGCCAAAATCCAACGTTGGCAAAATTTTGCGCCGTGAATTGCGCAGCAACAAATAAAGCCCCCTGCTGTCCTGCATGAACTCAAGCATTTCTTTGCCCGTTGGTGTGACCGTCCTCGAGCGTGGCTGGCTCTCGGCCAACAATGTGCTGCTTTGCGATGCGGACAGCGCCACGCTGGTGGACAGCGGCTATGTCACGCACCAGGCGCAAACCCTGGCCTTGGTCGAGCATGCCCTGCAAGGCCGCGCGCTGGACCAATTGGCCAACACCCACTTGCACAGCGACCACTGCGGCGGCAACCAGGCCCTGCAAGACCGCTACCCGTCTTTGCAAACCTGGATACCCCCCGGATTGGCGGCTGACGTACAAACTTGGCGTGAAGATGCCTTGAGCTACAAACCCACCGGGCAAAACTGCCCCCCCTTCACCTTCACCGGTTTACTCCAACCCGGCTCCAGCCGCCGCTGGGCCAACATGGACTGGGAAGTTCATGCCGCCCCGGGCCACGACCCGCACTCCGTGGTTTTATTCGCGCCAGATCACCGAGTGCTGATGTCAGCCGATGCACTGTGGCAAAACGGATTCGGGGTGGTGTTTCCTGAATTGGTGGGCGTGGATGCTTTTGACGAGGTCGGGCAAACACTTGACCTGATCGAGCAACTCAAGCCCGCCATCATCATCCCAGGGCATGGCGCCGTCTTCACCGAAGTGGCCCCCGCACTGGCTCTGGCACGCAGCAAACTGGAAGCTTTTGCCCGAAA
>NZ_JBIKHV010000037.1:0-24140 GCF_044361985.1 Limnohabitans sp.
ATTCAGCCAAACCTGTTGTGGCGGCCATTCACTCTGTGGTCATGGGCGGTGGATTGGAGCTCGCACTGGGCTGCCACTACCGCATTGCCGCACCCGGCACCAGCGTGGCCTTGCCTGAAGTCAAGCTGGGTTTGATTCCTGGCGCAGGGGGCACGCAGCGGCTGCCCCGCGTGATCGGTGTCGAGCCCGCCCTGAACATGATCGTCAGCGGCGAAGCCATCAAAAGCGAAATGCTCGCCATGTTGCCCGGTCAAAAGCTGTTTGATGCCATGGCGAAATCAGCGGAAAGCCTGGCCGAAGAAGCCTTGGCTCTGGCCCGTAAAGTGGCTGCAGCCCACGCCGATGGTTCGCCATTGCCACTGGTGCGCAAGCTGCCTTGCAAGCACCCACAAGGCGACGCGTACTTTCAGTTTGCGCGCAACATGGTCAAGGGCATGGCTAAAAATCTGCCAGCGCCCGCCAAGTGTGTGGATGCGGTTGAAGCTGCCACCAAGAAGAAGTTTGAAGACGGCATGGTCTTCGAGCGCGAGATCTTCATGAACCTCATGCTCACGCCCGAGTCGCGTGCGCTGCGCCACATCTTCATGGCTGACCGTGCCGCGTCCAAGATCCCGGATGTCCCTGAGGACACACCCAAGCGCGAGATCAAGTCGGTTGCTGTCATTGGTGCCGGCACCATGGGGGGTGGCATTTCAATGAACTTCTTGAATGCAGGTATTCCAGTCAAGATGCTCGAAATGAAGCAGGACGCACTGGACCGTGGCGTGGCGACTATTCGTAAGAATTACGAATCGCAGGTTAAAAAGGGCAAGCTCAAAGCAGAAAAATACGAAGAGCGCATGGCGCTCTTGAGCACCACGCTCAGCTATGACGACATTGGTCAGGCCGACTTGGTGATCGAGGCCGTGTTTGAAGAAATGGGCGTGAAAGAAGCCGTCTTCAAGAAGCTCGACGAAGTCATGAAGCCTGGCGCTATTTTGGCGTCCAACACGTCAACCCTCGATGTAAACAAGATCGCCTCGTTCACCCAGCGCCCACAAGACGTGATCGGCATGCACTTCTTCAGCCCAGCCAACGTGATGAAGCTGCTCGAAGTGGTGCGTGGTGCCCAGACCGGCAAAGACGTTTTGGCCACCGTGATGGCATTGGGCAAGAAGATCAAGAAGACCTCGGTGGTGTCCGGCGTGTGCGATGGTTTCATCGGTAACCGCATGATCGAGCAGTACAGCCGTCAAGCGGGCTTTCTGATCGAAGAGGGTTGCACCCCCGCGCAGGTGGACAAAGCTGTTGAAAAATTTGGTTTCGCCATGGGCCCGTTCCGCATGGGTGATCTGGCGGGCAACGACATTGGTTGGGCGATTCGCAAGCGCCGTTACCAGGAAAAGCCAGGCCTCAAGTACAGCAAAACCGCTGACTTGCTATGCGAGATGGGCCGTTATGGCCAGAAAACGGGTGCCGGCTGGTACGACTACCAGACGGGTAAGCGCGACGCGATCCCGAGCTCTGTGGTGGTCGAGATGATCGAAAAACACCGTGCTGCACTGGGCATTACACCCCGCAAAATTCCTGATGAAGAAATTGTGCAGCGTCTGGTGTTTTCCTTGGTCAATGAAGCCGCGCACATTTTGGAAGAAGGCATTGCCAGCAAAGCCAGCGACATCGACATGGTCTACCTGACGGGTTACGGCTTCCCGCTGTGGCGTGGTGGCCCTATGATTTATGCCGACACCATTGGCCTGTTCAATGTGGCTGAAGCCATGAAACGCTTTGCCAAGAACCCGCATGACGACGCTCAGTTTTGGCAGCCCGCGCCTTTGTTGGCGCGCCTGGTGGCCGAAGGCAAGACATTCAACTGATTTATTTTTTCGGAGTCAGGCTCAGTCGCCTGCTCCAACATGAAAGGTTTCCATCATGACGAATGCTGTCATCGTATCTACCGCTCGCACCCCTTTGGCCAAAAGCTGGAAGGGCGCCTTCAACATGACCCACGGCGCCACGCTGGGTGGCCATGCGGTGCAACACGCTGTGGCCCGTGCAGGCATCGACGGCGCTGAAGTCGAAGACGTGATCATGGGTTGTGCCACACCCGAGGGTGCCACTGGCGCCAACATCGCCCGCCAGATCGCCCTCAAGGCGGGTCTGCCGATCTCGGTGTCGGGCATGACCGTCAACCGGTTTTGTTCATCCGGGCTTCAGACCATTGCGATGGCCGCGCAACGCATCATTGCCGGTGAAGGCCGGGTGTTTGTGGCCGGTGGCGTCGAAAGCATCTCTTGCGTCCAGCAAGAAATGAACACCCACATGCTGCACGATTTGTCGCTGGCCAAAATGAAACCAGAGATCTACTGGAACATGCTGCAAACCGCCGAGCAAGTGGCCAAGCGCTACAAGATCGACCGCGACCGCATGGACGAGTACGGCGCTGCCAGTCAGCAAAAAGCCTGCGCTGCGCAAGCGGCCGGTTTGTTTGACGCCGAAATGGCGGCCATCACTGTGACCGCCGGCGTGGTCGACAAAGTCATGGGCCTGACCACCAAGCAAGTGACGGTGAGCAAGGACGAGGGCCTGCGCGAAGGCACCACACTCGAAGCTATCCAGGGCCTGCGCTCGGCGCTGCCTGGCGGTCTGGTCACAGCAGGCAACGCCAGCCAGTTCTCGGACGGTGCCGGTGCCTGTGTGCTGATGGATGAAAAACTCGCCGAACAAAAGGGCCTGAAGCCTCTGGGTCGTTTCTTGGGCTTTGCAGTGGCTGGATGCGAGCCTGATGAAATGGGCATTGGCCCGGTTTACGCTGTGCCCAAAGCACTGGCGCGTTTGGGCCTCACCGTCAACGACATTGACCTGTGGGAGCTGAACGAAGCGTTTGCGGTGCAGGTGCTTTATTGCCGTGACAAGCTGGGCATCCCGGCTGACCGTTTGAACGTCAACGGGGGTGCGATTGCGGTGGGTCATCCCTACGGCGTGAGCGGCCAACGCCTGACGGGCCATGCCCTGATCGAAGGCAAGCGCCGTGGCGCCAAGCGCGTGGCGGTGACCATGTGCATTGGTGGCGGCATGGGAGCTTGTGGCATTTTCGAAGTGCTGTGATGCCCTTGTGTGTTGATGCCTAAGCAACACCCAGGCGGTCGGCCTCCAGCCGACCGCCTTTTTCTTTGTCTGAACTTGCTGACTCGGGATGATGCGACATGAGCCTGCGCCCCACCGTTGATTTTTTGCTGCACGACTGGCTGAAGGTTGAAAGCCTGCAGATCCGCGAGCGTTTTGCCGACCACAGTCGTGAAACTTTTGATGCGGTGCTCGACACCTGTGAACGGATTGCACGAGAAAAATATGCGCCGTTCAACCGTCTGGTGGACACGCAAGAACCCCATTTTGATGGTGAAAAAGTCATCTTGCCGCAGGCCACGCACGATGCGTACAAGGCCTATGCCGAGTCGGGCATGTTGAGCGCTGCGCAAGACTATGAAATGGGCGGCATGCAATTGCCTTACACGGTGGAGGCAGCGGCCAACGCCTTTTTTGCCATGGCATCGGTCAGCATCGGCTCGGGCATGCTCACCAGCGGCAATGCCAATTTGTTGATGGTGCATGGCAACGACCTGCAAAAGCAGGTGTTTGCTGCCCACGAATTTTCCGGGCGTTTCTCGGGCACCATGTGCCTGAGTGAACCGCAGGCGGGTTCGTCGCTCAGCGATGTGACGACACGTGCCACGCCAGACGGTGCAGACTTTGAAGCCGAACCTTTGGGCGCCCGCTACCGGTTGCGCGGCAACAAGATGTGGATTTCTTCGGGCGAGCACGAACTCTCCGAGAACATCATTCATCTGGTGCTGGCCAAGATCCCGGATGCGCATGGCCAACTGGTGCCGGGCGTGCGCGGCATTTCGCTGTTCATCGTGCCCAAGAAAATGGTGGGCACCGATGGCAAGCTGACCGGTGAGCGTAATGATGTGGCGCTGGCAGGGCTGAACCACAAATGCGGCTGGCGCGGCACCACCAACACGCTGCTCAACTTTGGCGAAGGCAAATACCCAGTGCGCGGTGAAGCCGGCGCAGGCTTGGACGGCGCCGGAAGTGGCGCAGTGGGGTATTTGGTCGGAAAGCCCGGCGAAGGCCTCAAATGCATGTTTCACATGATGAACGAGGCCCGCATCGGTGTGGGCATGGCCGCCACCATGCTCGGCATGGCGGGTTACTACGCCAGCCTCGACTACGCCAAAAACCGTCCGCAAGGCCGACCGACTGGTGCGGGAGGCAAGGACGCCAGCCAGCCCCAGGTGCGCATCATTGAACACGCCGATATCAAGCGCATGCTGCTGGCGCAAAAGGCTTACAGCGAGGGGGCGTTGGCCCTGGCCTTGTACAGCGCTCGTCTGGTGGACGAACAACACACTGGCACCGCTGAAGACGCCGATGTGGCGCGCTTGCTGCTTGAAGTGCTCACGCCGATCGCCAAAAGCTTCCCCAGCGAATGGTGCCTGGAGGCCAATAGCCTGGCCATCCAGATTCATGGGGGCTATGGCTACACCCGCGATTTTCCGGTGGAGCAATATTGGCGCGATAACCGCCTGAACATGATTCACGAGGGCACACACGGCATCCAGGCCATGGACTTACTGGGCCGCAAGGTGCTGATGGAAAACGGGCGTGGCCTGCAACTGCTGGGCGAGCGCATGCTGGCCACGGCTGCCCACGCAGGAACTGTTTGGGGACCTGAGGCGGCAGCCTTGCGCGAAGCGCTGCAACAAATCGGACAAGCCACCCGACAAGCCTGGGATGGTGCGCAACCTGCCCAGGCCCTGGCCAATGCTGTGCCTTATTTGCAGGCCTTTGGCCACACGGTCATTGCCTGGATTTGGCTGGATGTGGCCGCCAGCCTGGGCGATGACATCAGCCCGGCGGCCCAAGGGCGGCGTGCTGCTTGTCGCTATTTCTTCCGTTACGAGTTGCCCAAAATTGGCGCCTGGCTCAGCGTGGTTAGCAGCCGCGACCAGACCTGCGCCAACTTGCCCGAGGAGGCATTTTGATGATCCGTCACATCGTTATCTGGAATTTGAAAGACCATGCAGAAGGGTCCGACAAGGCCACCAACTTGCAAAAAGCCCAAACCCTGTTGCTGTCTTGTGCCCAAGTGGTGCCCGGTATTCGTGCGTTTGAAGTGGCCACCGCGACGCCGGGCATGGACTGCACCAACGATCTGGTGCTGCACATGCTGCTCGATGACGCGCAGGTGCTAGCGGCCTATCAGAATCACCCGCAACATCTGGCCATCAAACCTTTCATGAAAGCGGTTGTCAACGAACGCCACTGCATGGATTTCACCGTTCAATAAAGGAGCACCTCCATGGCACGCACTGTTCAACAACTGTTTGACCTGACCGGACAAGTGGCCCTGGTCACGGGCGGCTCGCGCGGATTGGGCTTGCAAATGGCCCACGCGCTGGGAGAGGCTGGGGCCAAGATCATGCTCAGCTCGCGCAAGGCGGCCGACTTGGAAGTTGCTGCGGCCGAGTTGCAGGCAGCGGGCATCGATGCACGCTGGATCGCTGCCGACTGCGGCAAGGAAGAAGACATCCGTCGCCTGGCTTTTGAAACCACCGAGCGCATGGGTCCGATCGACATCTTGGTCAACAACGCCGGTGCGACTTGGGGCGCGCCTGCTGAGGACCACCCCGTGGAAGCCTGGGACAAGGTGATGAATCTGAACGTGCGAGGTTATTTCATCTTGTCGCAAGAAGTGGCCAGGCGCTGCTTCATTCCGCGTGGCAAGGGGCGCATCTTGAATGTGGCCTCAATCGCCGGTCTGGCGGGCAACCCTTCCGAGATGAAAACCATCGCCTACAACACCTCTAAGGGTGCGGTCATCAATTTCACCCGTGCCTTGGCGGGTGAGTGGGGTGAGCATGGCATCACCGTCAATGCCATTTGTCCAGGTTTTTTCCCCAGCAAAATGACCTACGGGACGCTTGAAAAAATGGGGGTCGACAAGATCGCTCTGAGCATTCCTCTTCGCCGCCTGGGCGACGACGAAGACCTCAAAGGCCTGGCCGTGTTGTTGGCCTCCGATGCCGGTAAACACATCACCGGTCAGTGGCTGGCGGTGGACGGTGGCGTCAGCGCCATCATCGGCGGGTAACAGACTCATGAGCATTCCCTTTGGCGCCGTTATTCCCTTTGTGGACCACTTGGGTTTCACGCTTGAAAAGTTCGAGGGCGGCCAGTCTGAGCTGCATTACTCGCCCGCGCTGGCGCACCTCAATTCGTTTGCCGTCACGCATGGTGGCGCAGTCATGACGCTGCTGGATGTCGTCATGGCCACGGCTGCCCGCAGTGTTGAGACTGACATGGGCGTTGTCACCATTGAGATGAAAACCAGCTTCATGCGCCCCGCCAAGGCATCGGGCTCAGAAAAGCTGGTGGCCAAAGGCCATCTGATGCACCGTACCCGCAGCATGGCTTTTACAGAAGGCCATGTGTTCGATGCCGATGGCCAGCTTTGTGCCCATGCCACCGGCACTTTCAAATATGTGAGTCGTCGCCCTGCGGCGGTACTTTCAACCGACTGATTTCTTTTTACAAACTGAGTATTGGAGACAACTATGACCCTCAACCACCAAATCGTTCTGGACAGCCGCCCTCAGGGTGAGGCCACCGTGGCCAATTTCAAAATGGTCGAAGCGACCATCCCTGATTTGCAAGACGGCCAGGTGCTGGTCAAGCACCATTTCATGAGCCTTGACCCCTACATGCGCGGACGCATGAACGAGAGCAAAAGCTACGCCGTGCCCCAGCCCTTGGGCCAGGTCATGATTGGTGGCACGGTAGGCGAGGTGGTGGACAGCCGCCACCCCAAGTTCAAGTCTGGTGACCAAGTGGTCGGCATGGGCGGCTGGCAGGAATACAGCGTGGTCGATGCGAATGTGCTGGGTGCCTTGCGCAAGGTGGACACCACCCATGTGCCGCTGTCGCACTACCTGGGTGCCGTGGGCATGCCGGGCGTGACCGCTTGGTACGGCTTGGTCAAGATCATTGCCCCCAAAGCCGGTGAAACCGTGACCGTGAGCGCTGCCAGCGGTGCGGTGGGCAGCGCTTATGGCGTTTTGGCGAAGGCCCGTGGCTGCCGCGTCGTGGGCATTGCTGGCGGCAAGGACAAGTGCGATTACGTGGTCAAAGAGTTGGGCTTTGACGCCTGCATCGACTACAAGGAACACAAAGATTATTTGTCGCTGTCTAAAGCGCTGCGCGAAGCCTGCCCGAACGGCATCGATGGCCACTTTGAAAACGTGGGTGGCATGGTGCTGGATGCCGTGATGCTGCGCACCAACGCCTTTGCACGCATCGCGGTCTGCGGCATGATCGCCGGCTACGATGGGGCGCCGCTGCCCATGGCCAACCCAGCCCTGATTTTGGTCAACCGCATGAAGATCGAAGGCTTCATCGTCAGTGAACACATGGAAGTCTGGCCCGAAGCGCTGCAGGAATTGGGCACATTGGTCGGCACAGGCAAACTGCGTCCACGTGAATCGGTCGCTCAAGGTTTGGCCGCTGCGCCTGAAGCCTTTTTGGGGCTGCTCAAAGGCAAGAACTTTGGCAAGCAACTGGTCAAGCTGATCTGAACAGGGGCTGCACCATGTCCGATCTGATCCTGCACCATTACCCGACATCGCCTTTTGCCGAAAAGATCCGCCTGATTTTTGGCTTCAAGCAACTGGCTTGGCACAGCGTGATCATTCCCATGATCATGCCCAAGCCCGATTTGACGGCGCTCACGGGAGGCTACCGCCGAACACCGGTGTTGCAGATCGGCGCAGACATTTATTGCGACACGGCGCTCATTTGCGATATGTTGGAACACATCGCCCCTACGCCCACGCCCACCCCTTACCCTGAAGCTGTCAAAGGGGTGGCCCGCATCGTGGCGCAATGGGCCGACAGCGCCTTGTTCACGGCAGCCATGGCCTACAACTTTCAACCGGTTGGAGTAGCGCAGGTGTTTGCAGGCGCGCCCGCTGAAGCTGTGCAAGCCTTTGTGGCCGATAGGGGTGCTATGCGTGGCGGCGCTCCTCGCATGGCCGCTGCTGATGCTGCTGCCACCTACAAAAGTTATTTGCGCCGGCTGGCCAACATGCTGCATGGGCAAGACTTTTTGTTGGGGGCGCAAGCTTGTGTGGCCGACTTCGCGGCGTACCACCCTTTGTGGTTCACGCAAGAGCGCACGCCGGCATTGGCCGGTATTTTGGACGCCACCCCCGAAGTATTGGCCTGGATGGCGCGCATGAAAGCCATTGGGCATGGCACCCCCGGCAAACTCAGCGCTGCCGAGGCTTTGCAAATGGCCAGCCATGCGACGCCAGCCCCCCTGCAAACCGATGTGTTTCAGGATGAGCACGGTATCCCTTTGGGCTCACGGGTGGTGATTGCCGCTGACCACTTTGGCCAAGAGCCGACCGAGGGCGATTTGCTCGCCGCGACCCGCACCCGTTACACCCTGCGCCGCAGCGACGAGCGGGCTGGCACGGTGCATGTTCATTTCCCCCGTGTTGGATTCACACTTAAAAAGGCCGCACCATGATCGACAACTTCAAAGGTAAAACCGCTGTACTGACAGGCGCGGGCTCAGGATTTGGCCTGGAGTGTGCCCGTATTGGTGCCAAGCTGGGCATGAACCTGGTGTTGGTGGACGTACAGCAAGACGCATTGAACAAAGCTGAAATTGAACTGAAGGCCCAAGGCGTTCAGGTGCTGGCACGTCAACTCGACGTCTCCAATGCCCAGGCCATGGAACAACTGGCTGCCGATGTGAGGGCACGTTTTGGTGCGCCGCATCTGGTCTTCAACAACGCAGGTGTGGGTGCCGGTGGACTGGTCTGGGAAAACTCGGTGGCCGACTGGGAGTGGGTGCTCGGCGTCAATCTGTGGGGCGTCGTGCACGGTGTGCGCTTGTTCACGCCCATGATGCTGGAGGCCGCCCAAGCCGATCCTTCTTATCAGGGCCACATCGTCAACACCGCCAGCATGGCGGGTTTGTTGACACCGCCCAACATGGGCATCTACAACGTCAGCAAGCACGCCGTGGTGGCTCTGACCGAAACCCTGTACCAGGATTTGCAATTGGTGAGCGACCAGGTCAGTGCCAGCGTGCTGTGCCCTTATTTTGTGCCCACCGGCATCAGTCAAAGCCATCGCAACCGCCCCACCGAGTTGGCGGCCAAAAAACCCACCGCAAGCCAACTGATCGGTCAGGCACAAAGTGACAAAGCCGTTGGCAGTGGCAAGGTTTCTGCGGCGGATGTGGCGCAAAAAGTATTTGATGCCGTGTCCAGTGGCCAGTTCTACATCTACAGCCACCCGCAAGCGCTGGGCAATGTGCAAAGTCGGATGGAGGCGATCGTGCAGGGCCAGAACCCGCCCGACCCGTTTGCCGCCAAGCCCGAAGTGGGCGAGGGCCTGCGCAAAGCCTTGCGCGAGGCTTGATCGCAAGGACTTGGCTGAGCGAGTGCATCCGCCGTTGCGCTTGAGTGACCCGCTGGTCGTAGAAGGTGAGCGCTGCAGCAATTTGGCAATCTGCCCAATGTTGAAGTTTGGCTGCTGTGGGCTGGCGATCGTCATCCGATCTTCGGGGCACAGCAGCTTGTGGTTTCTGGGGTTTGTGGGCATCGTCTGACGTTAAGGGATCAGGTGTTGAACTTCAAATTTGAATCCGCAGTTTGTTTTTTAGGGCATCCGCTTGTGTCAAACTCGCCCGTTTCGCCCTCAGAGATCTGACTGAAATATGCTGAAAATCCTGGCCCAACTGGCCGCAGAAATCCGTATCCGCCTGGAGCAGGTCAGAACCGCGGTTGAACTCCTCGATGGCGGCGCCACCGTTCCCTTCATTGCCCGTTACCGCAAGGAGGCGACCGATGGTCTGGACGACATCCAGCTGCGCGAACTGGCGTATCGTCTGGGCTACCTGCGGGAACTGGAGGAGCGCCGCGCTGCCGTCCTCAAAAGCATCGAAGAGCAGGGCAAACTGACGCCTGAACTGCGAGCTGCCATCGAAGCTGCCCCCACCAAACAAGAGCTGGAAGACCTTTACCTGCCCTACAAGCCCAAGCGACGGACCAAGGGCATGATGGCCCGTGAGGCCGGTCTGGAGCCACTGGCTGACAAGCTGTTTGCCGACCCTTCACTGGACCCGCACGCCGAAGCGCAAGCCTTCGTGCTGGCTGCCGGTGCCATAGAGGGTGCAGACTTCAGCACCACAGCCGCCGTGCTCGATGGCGTGCGCGATTTGTTGAGCGAACGCTGGGCCGAAGACGCCAGCCTGGTGCAAGCCCTGCGCGAATGGCTTTGGCAGGAGGGCTTGTTCAAAAGCAAACTGGCTGAAGGCAAGGATGAAAACAATGTGGATGTGTCCAAGTTCCGCGATTACTTTGACTATGACGAACCCATAGGCCGCGTGCCGAGCCACCGTGCGTTGGCCGTCTTTCGTGGCCGTGCACTCGAAATGCTCGATGCCAAACTGGTGGTTCCTGAACCAGAAGCCAGCCTTGGCACCAAGCCCGAATTGGGCAAGCCCAGCATCGCAGAAGGCAAAATTGCGATGCATTTGGGCTGGCGCCACGCAGCGCGCCCCTCGGACGACCTGATCCGCAAATGTGTGGCCTGGACTTGGCGCGTCAAGCTCAGCCTGTCCACCGAACGCGACCTGTTCACACGCCTGCGCGAAGACGCCGAAAAAGTGGCCATCAAGGTGTTCAGTGACAACCTGCGCGACTTGCTGCTGGCAGCGCCTGCTGGCCCTCGCGTGGTGATGGGGCTGGACCCGGGCATCCGTACCGGCGTGAAAGTGGCCGTGGTCGATGCCACCGGCAAGCTGGTGGACACCGCCACCGTTTACCCACACGAACCGCGCAAGGATTGGGAGGGCTCGCTTTTTACCCTGGCCAAGCTGTGCGAAAAGCACCACGTCAACCTGATCGCGATTGGCAATGGCACCGCCAGCCGAGAAACCGACAAATTGGCCGGCGACCTGATCAAACAACTGGCCAAGTTGCGCGACGGCGCGGAGATCCAGAAGGTGGTGGTCAGCGAGGCGGGTGCTTCGGTGTACTCGGCCAGTGAGTTCGCCAGCCAGGAAATGCCCGATGTCGACGTCAGCCTGCGCGGTGCGGCCTCGATTGCCCGCCGCCTGCAAGACCCCTTATCCGAGCTGGTCAAGATCGACCCCAAGGCCATTGGCGTGGGCCAATACCAGCACGATGTGAACCAGAGCGAATTGGCCCGCACACTCGACACCGTGGTCGAAGATTGCGTGAACTCGGTCGGTGTGGACCTGAACACCGCCAGCGTGCCCTTGTTGTCCCGTGTGTCCGGCTTGTCAGGCAGTGTGGCCAAATCGGTCGTACGCTGGCGCGATGCCAACGGCATGTTCAAGACCCGACAGGATCTGCTCAAAGTGACGGGCCTGGGTGCCAAAACTTTCGAGCAAAGTGCCGGGTTTTTGCGCATTCGCGGCGGTGACAACCCGCTGGACATGACGGGTGTTCACCCTGAAACCTATCCCTTGGTCGAGCAGATCATCATCCACACCGCCAAACCCATTCAGGAGATCATGGGCCGCTCGGATGTCTTGAAAACGCTCAAGCCCGAGCTGTTTGTGAGCGACAAGTTCGGGGCCATCACCATCAGGGATATTTTGGGTGAGCTGGAAAAACCCGGCCGCGACCCTCGCCCGGATTTCAAAGTGGCCCGACTGGCCGACGGTGTGGAAGACATCAAGGACCTGAAAGCAGGCATGACACTCGAGGGCACTGTCAGCAACGTGGCCCAGTTCGGCGCTTTTGTCGATCTGGGTGTGCACCAGGACGGTTTGGTTCATGTGAGCCAGCTGGCCAACAAGTTTGTGACCGATGCCCGTGAAGTGGTCAAAACAGGAGACATCGTCAAGGTCAGGGTGCTGGAGGTGGATGTTGTGCGCAAGCGCATCAGCCTGAGCATGAAACTCGACGCTGCGCCCGCCAGAAGGGATGACCCCCGTGACAATAAATATGAAGGGGCAGGGCGCGACCAGCGCCAGCGCGGCGCAGGATCGGGTGCTGGGGGCTACACCTCGCCCCCCGCAGCCGGTTCGGGATCGGCCATGGCCAGCGCCTTTGCCAAGTTGCAAGGCATGAAAAAATAAAGCCCATGCAGGCGCTTCACATCCACGCAGGCCCCCAAGCCTTGGCGCACATCCGAGAGCACGGGCTGCGGCCCGAGCACATCGGCGTCATTCCTGGCGCCGCGGGTGGGCCCAAGGGCTTGATCCTGGGGCCGCTGGACAGGTTCATTTTTGGTCAATGGTTGCCTCAAAGCAGCCAGCCAGTGGACTTGGTTGGGGCGTCCATCGGGGCCTGGCGCATGGCCACTGCGTGCCTGAACGATACAGTGGCCGCCTTTGCTCGCCTGGAGCACGATTACATCCACCAACACTATGAAGCCCTGCCTGGCCACAAGCGAGTGAGTGCTCAGCAAGTGAGCGAGGCCTTTGGCCAAAGCCTGCAAGCCTTTTACGGAGGTCGCATTGGCGAGGTGCTGAGCCACCCGCGTTATCGGCTGCACATCCTCACTTCACACGGGCGGCACCTGCTGCACCGCGAGCACCCGGTGGCCACGCCATTGGGCTACGCTGGGGCCTTCTTGAGCAATGCGCTGCATCGCCGTGCCCTTGGCCGCTGGCTGGAGCGGGTGGTTTTTTCGGGCCACGGTGCAAGCTTGCCGTTTGATGCGCAAGACTTTCGCACCCGCAGGGTGAGCTTGGACGAGGACAATTTCATGCCCGCCTTGCAAGCCAGTTGTTCGATTCCCTTTGCGCTGAAAGCGGTTCATGACATCCCGGACGCACCCCCAGGCGCGTATTGGGATGGCGGCATCACCGATTACCACCTGCACCTGAACTGGACCGCGCCCGAGCAAGGCACCGAAGGCGCCATCGTTTTGTACCCGCATTTTCAGAAGAGTGTGGTGCCGGGCTGGCTGGACAAAGCGCTCAAATGGCGGCACGGCGCAACGCCTTTTCTGGACAACACCATCGTCCTGGCCCCCAATCCCGAGTGGGTCAAAACCCTGCCGAACGGCAAATTGCCGGACCGAAAGGATTTCCTGACCTACGATCGCGATCTGGCTGGACGGGTGAAGGTCTGGAATGCAGCGGCCAGTGCCAGCCAGCAGTTGGCGGATGAGTTCAGGGCGTGGTTGCAAAATCCCAGTTCGTTGAGTGTTCAACCCTTGTGAGGAGCTCGCATGCCTGATGCTTATGTTGTGGGTCAAATGACAGTGATCGACCCTGAAAAATGGGCCCAATACCGTGGGCAGGTGCTGGCCACATTGGTCCCTTGGCGCGGTGAATTGGTGTTTCGGGGCAACCAGGTCAATGCCCTTGCGGGTTCATGCCCTCACGCTGACATTGTGGTTATACGTTTTCCCTCTTTGTCCGATGCAGAGGGTTGGCACGGCTCAGCGGCATACCAGGCATTGATTCCATTGCGACATGAGGCCGCCGATGTGGTGTTGTTGACTTACTCGTCATAGCCGCGACAGCAGAAGGGATAATCCACCCATGCAAACCGATACCCCGCTCCTCACCGCAGCCCTCTACAAATTCGTTGACCTGCCCGACTTCACTGATTTTCAGGCCCCTTTGCAAGCCTGTTGTGAGGCCAACGACGTCAAAGGCACATTGCTTTTGGCGCATGAGGGCATCAACGGCACGGTAGCCGGGCCTGAGGCGGGCGTTCGCGCCGTGCTGGCTTTTTTGCGGGCCGATCCGCGCCTGAGCAGTTTGGTGCACAAGGAATCGTGGAGCCCCAAGCCGCCTTTCACACGCATGAAGGTCAGGCTTAAAAAAGAGATCGTCACTTTGCGCGTGCCCGAACTTGACCCGAATAAAACCGTGGGCCAGTACGTAAAGCCCGCCGACTGGAATGCTTTATTGGCCGATCCTAACGTGGTCGTGATCGACACCCGCAACGACTACGAGGTGGCGATTGGCACTTTCAAAGGGGCGGTCAATCCAGACATCAAAAACTTCGTGCAGTTGCCAGCCTGGCTGGATGCACAGCCGCATTTACAGGGCGAAGCCGCTAAAAAGACCAAGGTGGCGATGTTTTGCACAGGCGGTATCCGTTGCGAAAAATCCACCGCCCTCATGAAAATGCGTGGTTTTGACGAGGTGTATCACCTCGAAGGCGGCATTCTCAAATACCTGGAAGAAGTGCCACCCGAGCAAAGCGTTTGGGAAGGTGAGTGTTTTGTTTTTGATGAACGCGTGAGCGTCGGTCACGGCCTGGGCGTGGGCAGCCACGACTTGTGCCGCTCTTGTCGCTGGCCCTTGAGCGCACAAGACAAGTTGTCGCCGCACTATGTGTTGGGCGTGAGCTGCGACCACTGCCACGACCAGCGCACCCCCGAGCAAAAGGAAAAACTGGCCGAGCGCCAGCGCCAGGTCGAGCTGGCCGAAGCCCGGGGCGAGGTGCATGTGGGCGCCAAAATGGCCAGCCACGACGCGCCCTGAAACCGACCTTGCCCTGACACAGTTCTTGCCATGAGCGACTTCATCCCCTTTGTGCAGGAGTTGCTGGAAGATTGGGCCCCCGTGTCGGCCCGCCGCATGTTTGGCGGCCATGGCCTGTACCACGAAGGCCTGATGTTCGCCATCGTGATGGACCAGTGGCTGTACCTCAAAGCCGAGGAAGTCAACCGGCCCGAATTCGAGGCGCTGGGCCTGACGCCTTTCACGTACGCCATGAAGGGCAAGGATGTGGCGCTGTCGTATTGGGCTGCACCAGATGCGATTTTTGATGCCTCAGAGGACGCTGTGCAGTGGGCCCAGTCCGCCTGGGCGGCGGCTTTGCGGGGGCATTTGGCCAAAGCACAGGCCAGAGAAAGGGCCAAGGCCAAGCTGGCTGACAAAAAGGTCACCCGATCCAGTCGGGTGTGACCTCACGAAGCTCACAAACTCGTCAGCAGCATGTCGCGGTATTCATCGGCCGAGGCAATGCGCGGGTTGGTCTTGTGGCAATGGTCCGCCAGCGCGCCGGTGATGACCGCGTCAAACAAGCCTTCGGTCACACCCATTGCAGCCAAGCCCGTGGGCAGGCCCAGTCGGGCGTTCATGTCGCGGAGGGCATCGGGGATATCCGAGCCGCTTTGCAGCCCCATGGCTTGGGCCATGCGGTTCAGGCGGTTTTCTTTTTGCACCGACTCGGCCACGGCGTTAAAACGCACCACCGCCGGCAAAAACATGGCGTTCAAAGTGCCATGGTGCAGGCGCGGGTTGACGCCGCCCAGGCTGTGGCTGAGCGAGTGCACGCAACCGAGGCCTTTTTGGAAAGCCATCGCGCCTTGCATGCTGGCGCTCATCATGTTCAGGCGCGCTTCGCGGTCTTGGCCGTTCAGGGTGGCGCGTTCGATGTGGGCCCAACCCCGGGCCAAACCGTCGAGCGCGATACCGTCCGCAGGCGGGTTGAAGGGCGCGGCCATGAAGGTTTCCATGCAATGGGCCACCGCGTCCATGCCGGTGGCTGCCGTGAGCATGGGGGGCAGGCCAAAGGTCAGTTCGGGGTCGCAAATGGCGGCTTTGGGCACGATGAACCAGGAATGGAAGCCGAGTTTGCGCCCGTCGTCCAGAATCAAAATCGCCCCTCGGGCCACTTCGCTGCCCGTGCCGCTGGTGGTGGGCACCGCAATGATCGGAGCCACCCGGTCGGTGATCTTGAGCGAACCGCCTTCTATGGTGGCGTAGGTTTTGAGCGGGCCTTCGTGGCTGACGGCAATCGCCACGCCCTTGGCACAGTCGATGGCCGAGCCGCCGCCGACCGCGATCAGGCCGTCACAGCCGTGCTCTTTGTACATGGCCGCTGCAGCGCGGACCGCCGCCTCGGTCGGGTTAGAAGGGGTCTGATCAAACACCGTGACGGGCAAGCCGGGCAGGGCGTCCAATGCTTTTTGCAAGACGCCAGCGGCCTTGACACCCGCATCGGTCACCACCAAGGGTTTGCGGATGCCCACACGCTCACATTCGGCCTGCAGCAGCTTGACGGCGCCAAAGTCGATCTGGATCTGGGTGACGTAATTGATGAAAGACATGTGGCAAAACTCCAATCAGGTGGGCACAACGGGGATCAGGTGAAAGTCCCGATCAGCGTGGCGATGTAGGATTCAAGGCTTATTTTGAGGTAAAAAATGCCTTTGACCTTGTCACCCTTGTTTGGCGACAGGGCCTGCGCCAGTTTGTACCTCCCGATCACCCCAACAGCCTCCCCATGAGCAGCCACCACACCAACCCCCGGTCCTTGCTGAATGCCGCCACACGCAGTTTGATCGAGCGCGTGCAGCGCGCAGGCCGGCCACCCATGGCGGCCATGACCCCGGCGCAAGCCCGTGAGTTTTACGACATCGGTGGCCCCATGCTTGACCTGCAACCCCCGCCGCATGTGGACCGGGTGGAAAACCTGTTCATCTCAGCACGCGATGGCCACCCCATGCCCGCCCGCTTGTATGCGCCCCAACAAAATCCGGGGGGTCCCGCCTTGCCCGTGTTGCTCTACCTCCATGGTGGTGGTTTCACCGTGGGCAGCTTGACCACGCACGATGTGCTGTGCCGCCAACTGAGCCGTCTGGGCCATTGCGCCGTGGTCTCACTGGACTACCGCCTGGCGCCAGAGCACCGATTTCCTACGGCCGTTCACGATGCCTGGGATGCGTTGAACTGGCTGCACCAGCACGGGGAAAGTCTGGGGCTGGACGGCAGCCGGTTGGCGGTGGGGGGCGACAGTGCAGGGGGCACGCTGAGCGCCGTTTGCGCCCTGATGGCCCGCGATGCGGGCTTGAAGCTGCGCCTGCAACTGCTGTTTTACCCGGGCACCACCGCCCACCAAGACACCGCTTCGCACCACACATTTGCCGAAGGCTTCATGCTTGACCAGGCGACAGTGGACTGGTTTTTTGTCCAATACATTGACCCGGCAGACCGTCAAGACTGGCGTTTTGCCCCCTTGAACGCACCAGACCATTCGGGTCTGGCACCGGCCTGGGTCGGTTTGGCCGAGTGCGATCCGCTGGTGGACGAGGGCGTGCAATACGCCGACACCCTGCGCATGGCCGGTGTGCCGGTGGATCTGGAAATTTACAAAGGCGTTGTCCATGGTTTCATCACCATGGGCCGCGCCATCCCCGACGCTCTGAAAGCCCACGCCGATGCGGGCAGGGCCTTGAAAACCGCTTTTGAAAGCTGAGCCATGAAACCCCAGGATTTCCGTTTTTCTCACCGAATGCGCGTGCGCTGGGTCGAGGTCGACATGCAAAAAATCGTCTTCAACGGCCATTACCTGATGTACTTCGACACCGCCGTGACCGAGTATTGGCGCAAGCTGGCCATGCCGTATGCCGAGACCATGCACCAGTTGGGCGGTGATCTGTTTGTCAAAAAGGCCAGCATCGAGTACCACGCCAGCGCTGAAATGGACGACTTTCTGACGGTGTGCATGCGCTGTGACCGCATTGGCAATTCGTCCATGACCTTCGTCGGGGCCATTTTTCGGGGGGATGAACTGCTGATCACCAGCGAGCTGGTTTATGTGTATGCCGATCCTGTGGCCAAGAAGAGCCAGCCCATTGCGGCCCCCTTGCGCGACATGATGGAAGGCTTTGAGCGCGGCGAAGACATGGTGCAGGTTCACGTCGGTTCATGGCACGACTTCAAACACCTGGCCAGCCCACTGCGCACCGAGGTGTTTGTGCACGAGCAAAAAGTGCCCGCCGAGATGGAGTGGGACCACGAGGATGACACCGCCTTGCACGCCGTGGCCCTGAACCGCATGGGCATGCCCCTGGCCACCGGCCGCTTGCTGCAGCACGCGCCCAGCGTGGCCCGCATTGGTCGTATGGCCGTGAAAAAGCCAATGCGCGGCAGCGATCTGGGCCACCGCGTGCTGCACGCCCTGATGGACGCTGCCAAAAATCGGGGCGATACCCAGGTGGTTTTGCACGCCCAGTGCAACGCTGAAGGCTTTTACACGCGTGCCGGCTTCGTACCGCACGGGGCGATTTTTGAAGAAGCAGGCATTGCGCACATCGAGATGGTGCGCCAGCTCTGAGCGTTAAATATCTTCGAGCAAAACGTATGGCAAAGGCAGCAGGTCCAGCGCAGGGCCTTGTGCATCGCCAGCATGCCAACCGGTTGGCATGCTCTGCAAGGTGCCACTGACCAGTGCATCAAACCCGTGACCATCGGGTCGGGCGGCGCAGAGCACCACGTTGCCGCATGGCTGCTCGGGCTCGGTTGGGGTGAAGACATCTTGCCCGGTGATGAGTGCCACCGGGCTGTGCACCAACGCCGTGCGCCGCTTGAGCGTGCCGCGAAACTGGCTGCGGGCCACGACTTCTTGTCCCGGGTAACAGCCTTTTTTGAAGTTCACACCGCCGACCGATTCGTAATTGAGCATTTGGGGCACAAAGGCCTCGAACACGGGCTGAGTGACCAGCGTCACGCCGCTCATGACTTCGGCCCATTGCCACACGCCACTGGACACCTCAGCGCCTGCGGGCAGTGCGTGTCCTTGCGGGGCCAGCCAGAGGGCGCGAGGCACCTGGACTTCACCGGCAACCGCTGAATAAAGCGCCACGGCATGGACGCCATCGGCCGCCACGGTCTGCCACGCAGCGAGCCGCCCCACCACGGCGACAGCACGGTCACCCAGAAGGCCGCGCAGTTGCCATTGGGCTGTGGCATCGGTCATTTTGACTTTGGCCCGCAGCACGAACATGGACAGGCGCTTGAGGGTCTGGGCCAGCAAATCGAGGCTTGTGACCAGCAATACCGTGTCGGGCGCCGTCTTGATGACGATGAAGCTGGCTTGCATGCGGCCTTTGGCCGAGCAAAACGCCGCCAGCCGTGCCTGGCCCACAGGCAACAGCAGCACATCGTTGCTGAGCTGGTTGTGCAAAAAATGGGCAGCGTCTTCGCCTTGGGCCTGGATCACACCCAGGTGGGGCAGGGGGCTGATGCCGTTCAAAACGCTGCTCATTGGCATGTGGGTGTTGTCTGCAAGGGTGTTCATGGTGCGGCTCGGTCTTCTGACAAGGCGTGAATTATCATCCCCACCACGTTTTCAACACTCGAACAAGGACATGGTCGTGCTCAAAGGCTTGATGAAGTTGCTGGCAAGCCTGCTGGTTTTGGCCTTGGCCGCCGGTGCAGGCGCGTTCTGGTGGCTTCAACAGCCCATCGACACGCGCCAGGCCACGCTGGATTTATCGATCGAGCCGGGCACATCGCCCAAGTCCATGGCGCAGGCGGTGGTGAATGCTGGGGCGCAGACCTCCCCCACATTGCTTTACGCCTGGTTTCGCGCATCGGGCCAATCGCGCCAGATGCGGGCGGGCAGTTACGAAATCCCGCCCGGCACGACACCGCAACGCCTTTTGAACATGCTGGTGCGTGGCGAAGAAAGCCTGCGCACCGTGACCATCGTGGAAGGCTGGAACTGGCGGCAAGTGCGTCAGGCCTTAGCTAAGGCCGACAAGCTCAAACCCGACAGCCGCGCTTTGTCCGATGAGGTGCTGATGGCACAACTGGGCCGTCCGGGCGTGGCCCCGGAAGGGCGCTTTTACGCAGACACTTATGCTTATGCCAAGGGTTCGAGCGATCTGGCGGTATTGCAGCGGGCCATGAAGTCCATGGACAAACACTTGCTTCAGGCCTGGGACGCACGCCAGGCCGATGTGTCGGTCAAGTCACCTGAAGAGGCCCTGATTCTGGCCAGCATCGTGGAAAAGGAAACCGGCAAGGGTTCGGACCGGCCCATGATTTCGGGCGTTTTTCACAACCGGCTGCGCATTGGCATGATGCTGCAGACCGACCCGACCGTGATTTACGGGCTGGGCGAAGCCTTTGACGGTAACCTGCGCCGCATTCATCTGCGCACCGACACGCCTTGGAACACTTACACCCGCGGTGGTTTGCCGCCCACTCCGATTGCCATGCCCGGCAAGGCGGCGCTGCTTGCGGCGGTGCAACCGGCCAAGACGCAAGCCTTGTATTTTGTGGCCAAAGGTGACGGCAGCAGCCAATTCAGCGCCACACTGGACGAACACAACCGGGCGGTCAACCGTTACCAGCGTGGCATTCAGCCTGCCAAGGACTGAGTCTGGCCCTTGAGAGCCTGCGACAATCGGTTTTTACCCATTTCACACAGCCCATGACACGCGGTTTGTTCATCAGTTTTGAAGGCATCGACGGTGCGGGCAAGTCCACGCACATTGAGCGCGTGGTCCATTTGTTCCAACAAGCGGGCAGGGCGGTGGTGCTGAGCCGTGAGCCGGGCGGCACGCCCTTGTCTGAAAAGCTGCGCGAGCTGGTGCTGCACGAGCCCATGGACCCGTTGACCGAGGCGCTGTTGATGTTTGCAGCCCGCCGTGAGCACCTGGTGCAGGTGATCGAGCCTGCGCTGGCCCGGGGCGATGTGGTCTTGTGTGACCGCTTCACCGATGCCACATTCGCCTACCAGGGCGGTGGTCGGGGGTTTGACTGGCAGGTGCTGGCCCAACTGGAGCGCATGGTGCAAGCCCTGCCGGATGGCGCCTTGCGCCAGCCCGAACTCACCCTCTGGTTTGATCTGGACCCACACATTGCAGCGCAGCGCCTCGCTTCGGCCCGCGTGCCTGACAAATTCGAGTCGCAACCGGCCGACTTTTTTGCCGCGGTGCGCGCTGGCTACGCCAAGCGCCAAAACGAAATGCCCCATCGTTTTGCACGCATTGACGCCGCCCAGGCGATGGAAGCTGTGGGTGCGGATGTGAGCCGTGTGCTGGCCGACTGGCTGAAACGGAACGCCCTATGAGCGCCGTGATGAATGCCCCCTGGATCGCCCGCCAAACTCGCGATTTGCTGGCCCAACGCGGGCATGCCTGGTTGCTGCAAGGCCCTTCTGGCCTGGGCCAATACGAATTGGCACTGGCCTTGGCCTCCGCCTGGCTGTGTGAAAAACCCACAACACAGGGCGCTTGCGGCGATTGCCCCAGCTGCCATGCCATTGCCGTGCGCACCCATGCCGACCTGGCTGTGCTGATGCCCGAGACCGTGATGATCCAACTGGGCTGGCCCCTGTCTGAAAAAGCCCAGGATGAGATCGACAAGAAAACCCGCAAGCCCAGCAAAGAGATCCGGGTCGACGCCATGCGCGATGCGGTGGAGTTTTCCCAGCGCACCGATGCGCGCGGACGGGGCAAGGCGGTGTTGGTGTTTCCGGCCGAACGCATGAACACCATCACGGCCAACGCCTTGCTCAAAACCCTCGAAGAGCCCCCCGGCGATGTGCGCTTTGTGCTGGCCACCGAGGCCAGCCACATATTGCTGCCCACCATCCGCAGCCGTTGTCTTGCCCACACCATGCAGTGGCCCGAGACCGATGAAGCCCTGACATGGTTGACCGGACAGGGCTTGCAAGCCCCTGAGGCCTCGGCCTTGCTGCGCAGTGCCGGGGGCAGACCCAACGATGTGCTGCGCCAGACCGAAGCCGGTTTGTCGCCAGCCTGGTGGGCTGCGCTGCCCAAAGCCATGCGTCAGGGCGATGCCCGGCATCTGGCCGACCTGAGCCCGGCCCAGGCCATTGATGCCTTGCAAAAGCTTTGCCACGACTTGCTTTTGCGCCAGTTGGGCGCAGCACCCCGCTTTTTTGAGGGGGTCCAATTGCCCGAAAGCAAGGCCTCGACCGCGGTGCTGACCGACTGGTTCAAGCGGTTGATGCAATCGGCCCGCACCGCCGAACACCCTTTCAATGCCGGTCTGATGCTGGAAGCGCTGACCGCCGATGCCCAACAAACCCTGCTGTCCAAGGGCTGAGCCATGTACACCGACTCCCATTGCCATTTGAATTTTCCCGAGCTGATGAGCCAGCTGGACAGCATCCAGCAGGCCATGGTGGCCGCCCAAGTGACCCGCGCCATGGTCATTTGCACCACGATGGAAAAGTTTGACGAGGTGCACAACCTGGCCATGGCCAACGACAATATGTGGGCCACGGTGGGGGTGCACCCCGACAACGAAGGCGTGCGCGAGCCGAGTTTGCAAGATTTACTGGACGGTGCGGCGCGCCCCAAAGTGGTGGCCATTGGCGAAACGGGCCTGGACTACTACCAGATGGAAGAGCGCAAAGGCGGCCGCACCGTGGCCGACATGGCATGGCAGCGCGATCGTTTTCGCACCCACATTCGGGCGGCCCGGCAAACGCATTTGCCGCTGGTGATTCATACCCGGCAGGCCTCGGACGACACCATCGCCATCCTGAAAGAGGAGGGCGAACTGGGTGATGCGGGCTCGGCAGGGGGCGTTTTTCACTGCTTTACCGAAAGCCAGCAAGTGGCCCGAGCTGCCCTGGACCTGGGGTTTTACATTTCCTTTTCGGGCATCTTGACGTTCAAGACCGCCGCCGATTTGCGCGAAGTCGCCAAATTTGTGCCCGATGACCGTCTGCTGATCGAAACCGACAGCCCTTATCTGGCGCCCGTGCCCTACCGGGGCAAATTGAACAACCCGTCTTATGTGCCCTTTGTGGCCAAGCTTTTGGGGGAATTGCGCGGTTCGACTTCGCAGGCGGTGGGTGAGTTGACCACGCGTAATTTCTTGAAGTTGTTTGCCAAAACAGCTGGATAAAATTTCATGTTAAAGATTAAGTTGTTCAAAAAGTTGGTTGTTTTAATTGGATTAATAGCCAGTCAACTTTCCTGGGCTGGCTCTTACGAAGACTTTTTCAAGGCGCTTCGATTTGACGATGCCAAAACGGTGCAGGCCTTGTTGCAACGCGGCTTTGACCCCAACACGGTCAACCCGCAGGGGGTGGCCGGTTTGATGCTGGCGGTGCGCGAACCCTCACTCAAGGTCGCCGAGTTGCTGGCGGGCTGGCCCAAAGTCAAAACCGAGATTCGCAACGACAAAGACGAAAGCGTTTTGATGCTGGCGGCGCTCAAGGGCTATTTGCCCTTGGTCAAGAAGCTCGTTGAGCACGATGCCGATGTCAACAAGACCGGCTGGACGCCTTTGCACTACGCCGCGTCCGGTGGGCATGTTGCGGTGATCGAATTTTTGCTGGAAAACAGCGCCTACATTGATGCCGAGTCGCCGAACGGCACGACGCCGCTGATGATGGCGGCCATGTACGGCAGCCCTGAAGCGGTCAAGGTGTTGATCCAGGCGGGTGCCGACTTGACGGTGAAAAATCAGATGGGCCTGTCTGCGCTCGATTTTGCGGTGCGAGGCCAGCGGCAAAATGCCAAGGAACTGATCGAGACAGGCCTGCAACGCCAAGCGACGCGGGTCGCCAAACCTGAAACGGCAGCACCGTTGGCCCCGCAGGGTCAGCCCTCGCCGGCGGCGCCTGTCGCTGCGCCCCTTCCCGCCATACCTCTTCCTGCTGTCCCCCTTCCATCTGCGCCCGCCACGGCGCCAGCGGCAGCCGCTTCAACGCCTGACGCAAAACCCGCAACCAAGCCGTCGAAAACCGGTTGGTAAAACCGCTGGTGGCTTTTGCTGCAGGAACTTCAGCGCCAAAGTTCCTGATTTCTGGCAAGGCGTGTACTTGAAGAGCTGTATGAATATCCAGTATATTCAAGACATGACAACACCTGCCATTTCTCTCCCTCAAGCTGTATTTGTTCCCGATGCCAAGGTCTGGCTGGAGATGTGCGCCTGGGCGGTGCGAGCCGGTTTCCCTTCGCCGGCGGCAGACCACACGCGCAAACGCATTGACTTGAACGAGCACCTGATTCGCAACAAGGAGGCCACCTTCATCTTCAGGGTCAAAGGTGACTCCATGAGCGGCATCGGCATTTACGAGGGTGATGAATTGTTGGTGGACCGTTCCATCGAGGCCAAGCACGGCAACATCGTGCTGGCGGTGCTGAACGACGATTACACCGTCAAGCGCCTGCATCGCCGTGGCGGGGTGGTCAAGCTGATGGCCGAGAACCCCTTGTATCCCCCCATCGTGGTCAAGGACGGTGAGGAACTGGTGATTTGGGGCGTGGTCACCCGCAACCTGCACAAACTGTATTGACGCCATGGCGCAGACAACAACACAAGCCCTGGCGCTGGTGGACTGCAACAACTTCTACGTTTCTTG